>JAUNTL010000026.1 GCA_030538705.1 Paracoccus sp. (in: a-proteobacteria)
TGATCCGCGACATGGCTGTGGGCATGGTCATGACCGCCGTGATCATGGCTGTGGCTGTGGTCATGGGGGTGTCCGCCGTCGCCGTGATGATGATGGGCCAGCCCCAGCCGGTGCGCCTCGGCATGGCTGATCTCGCGGCCATCCACCGTGACCTTCTCCCCGCATCCGCAAACCGTGCACATCACAGCACCTCCATATCCTTGATCCGCATCTCATCGCCGCCCACCGGCATCAGCTTGCCGCCGCCGCAGAGCGGGCATGGGTCCAGCCGCTCGTTCAGCTCCACCTCGACCGCGCAGTCATAACACATCGCCCGGCCCGGCAGGTCGATCATCTCCACCGCCGCGCCCTCGGCCGGGCTGCCGCGCATCACCACGTCAAAGGCAAATTCCAGCGCCGGTTTCTCGACCCCGGCAAAGCGGCCGATTTCCAGCCGCAGCACCGTGACGCGCGCAAAGCCATGGGCGCGGGCCTGATCCTCGACGATCGAACGGATGCCCTCGGCCAGCGACATTTCATGCATGCGGGGCCTCGTGCAGATTCACCGGCAGGCAGGGATCAAGGATCGACAGCGCCAGTTCCGCGTGGTCCCGGTCGGTCAGATCCGACAGCGCCCTCGCCAACAGGCCCCCGGGCGCGATCAGCGCATCGGTCGGCGTGATGCGCGACAGCGCGGTCAGCCGCCCGTCGGAATGCGCCGCGCGCAGCAGATAAGCCCCCCGCGCCGCTGGCGCCAGGGCCGCACCGGGACCGATCAGGCGCGGCTCAGGCAGGTGCCCGGCCTTGGTTTCGACCAGATCGACCAGCCGCCCCAAAGCACGCCAGAACAGCCCGCGCCCGTGATCCGCCTCGGCGGCCCGCATCAGCGGATGATCCGCGCGCCGCCCGGCGGGGGTGTTTTCGCAGGCCACGCCCGCCGCGATCAGATCGTCGCTGGCATCGGGCAGGCGGATTTCGCCGGGCAGCCGCGCCTTGATCGCGGCCATCAGCCGGGCAAAGGGCGCGTCCGATTGCAGCCAGCCCGCCAAGGCAGCGGGCGCAGGCAGCGCGAAATCGCCGGGCTGCGCGGGCAGGCCCAGAAGGCGTGGCCAGATCACCATCAGCCGGGTCATGTGATCGCGGATGATCTCGGCCCCCGGATCGCCCGCCTGCGGCAGACCGACCGCCAGCCGAAAGGCCGCGCCCTGCGCCGCGCCGCACAGGTTGAACAGGCGCGGCAGCAGTTCGGCCACCTCGGTCAGGGGGCGGCCCCGCAGCATCGTCTCGACCGGCAGGGGCGCGCCGCTGCGAATGCGCGCGGGGCCTTGCCGGGTCCAGTCGATGTCGAGGCCGGGCAGGTTCATGCGTCGCCCTTATCTGCGGGTTTTTCTGCCGCCAGCCCGCCCGAAATCACCGCCCGGCGCGTGGGCGCATCGGTCAGCACCGGCGGCTCTTTCGGGGCCAGTTCCGCCTCGCGCGTGGCGCGGATTTCGCCGCGCTTGTCGGTGTCATCGTCGCGGTTTTCGGTGTCGAACAGGGCCGCCATGACCGCGCGCGCCACCTCGACCGCCTGCAACTGGCTGGAGAAATCCTCCATCGGGGAAAACAGCGAGCAGGCCTTATACCCGCCGACCATCTCGCGCACGTTATGCAGGAATTCATAGTCGCCGGATGGGAAACCGATCACCTCTTTCGCGCCGGGGGTCAGGCTGGCCCAATCCTCGCCATCGCCCGCCAGCAGGATCAGGTTCATGAACCACGGCGAGATCAGCACGCCCAAGGGCCGCCCCTCGTGCAGCCGGAACCCCACCGCCTCGACATGCAGCGCGGTGTTCACCATCGGCACGTCGCGCATCTTGCTGTGCCAGATCTCGCGGAAATCGGCCACCAGCGCGCGGGTGCGGGCGTCGATATGCGCCGCCTCGGCCAAGGCTGCCGCGCCGGGGTCCTCGCGCACCATGAACTGCGCCTTGGGCGCACCGCAGCCGGGGCAGGACCAATCCTCGGGCAGCGCGACAAAGGCGGTGCCGGGCAGGATCTGGCGGGTGTCGTCGCCCTCGGCCGGGTCATAGGGCGTCCAGCAGATCTTGCATTCCATGATCGCCTGTTCGGAAATCCGGTCATTGGCGCCAAGATAGGACCCTTCGAACCCGCCGCGCGGGGCCTCGCTGTTCATCGGATCGCCTCCAGCACCTTGAGGATGCGGTCGCCGCTGTCGGCCAGATCCTCGGCGGCGGCCAGTGCGACCTCGGGCATGGTGGTGACCTCATAGGTGTCAAGGATCAGCGCATCCATCGAGTTGAAGAACTGCACCTTCCAGACATGATGCAGCGCCGTCGCGGTGACGCGGCAATTGCCATAGCCGCGCGACAGGATCGTCACCGCGCCCTCGCCCAGTGCCGCATCCAGCCATTCCAGATCCTCGGGCGTGTGCGGCAGCAGGGTCAGGTTCACGACATGGGGCAGATCGCCCTGCGCCCAAATCGCTGATTTATCAACAAGTTCCGCCAGCAGCGGCGGCGCGTTCACCACCGCAGGCCCGCGCGGGGCATCGCGGCCAAGCGCGGGACGGTGAGGGGCATGGGCGCGGCTGATCGCCTCGGGCGGGATCGGCGCGACCTCGACCCGGTCCACGCCCGCACCGGCGACGGCCCAGACCCCGGCAAAGACGCTTTCCTGCACCGACAGGGCCGGGATGCCGCGGAGTTTCGCCGCGACCTCGCCCGCGCCCAGCGTCTCGGCCATCAGGCGGCGGGCGGGGGCGGGCATGGCGGCCATGTCAAAGCTGGCCGTGGCGCCCGTTTCCGCGCAGACCCGGCAGGCTTCGGCAATCGCGGCCAGCATGTCCAGCGCCGGTTCAGCCCCGGTTTCGTCATCAATATCAGGCAGATGCGGCGAATAGGTGCGCATGCCCGAGGGCATGGCGGTATAGATCAGTTCCTCATCCTCGGGCTGCGAGCCGGGGCCAAAGCCCTGCGGGGGAAGGTGAAAATTCGCCATGGCTTAACCTCGCGCGGCAGGGGCTTGCAGGATATGGGGGATGCGGGTCATGTAATCGCCCCAGTCGCGGATTTTCTCGACCGCGCCCAGATAGCGACCCTCGCGAAAGAACAGAAATCCGGGTGTTTTCAGCGCCTTGTGGGCCTGTCGCACCTCGGCCTCGATGGCATCATCGACCAGTGCGCAGTCAAAGGCGCGCTGAAAGGCGATTACCAGCTCGGGCAGGATGACGGCGGCATCCAGCGTTTCCAGATTGCGCGCGGGATCGCCGGGGATGAACAGGCAATGCGCGCCGGGGCCTTCGGTAAAGGCGGCGGCATCGGCCAGCGTGGTCAGGCGCGGCCAGCCCAGTTCATCTACCAGCCTGTCGATCAGCGGATGGCTGGACCGGGCCAGCGTGTCGTCGTCATGGTCGTGATGATGGTCGTGCATGGGCCTATCCAAAGCTGCGGCCAGCATCAAATGCGGCCTGAAGATGCGGGGGAAGTTGCGGCTCGCGCGCGTCAAGATCGGCGAATGCGTCGCCCGCATCGCCCCCCGCCATGACGGCGGCCAGGCCGGCAAGGGCGGCGCTGATCTGCGCCGCCTCGGTGGCCGGGATCACCGCGCGGGCCGCGCCCAGAAAGCACAGCACCCAATCGCCGGGGCGCGCCTCGGGGGTCAGCGACAGGTCGATCAGCGCGCCATCCTCGGCCCGGCCCGCGATCCCGTCCACGGCGATGATGCGGGCGGGCACGCCGATGCACATCAGCCCGCCCCCGGCAGAAAGCGGTCATCGCCGATGCGGCAGGCCTCGGCCTCGGACGGGCGGCCGGATTCGTAGGCCTCGCGCGACAGGCTGGCGTCGGACAGATCGGCGCAATCGGTGCGCCCGTCTGCCAGCGTGACGCCCCATTCGGCCAGCACCTGCCGCGCGATATCCAGCGCCGGGGTGATCTGGGCCGCGACCACATCGCGCAGGCTGCCGCCGAAATCTTCGATTTCCTGCGGCTGGCAGCCGATCAGCACCATGTGCGCGGGCGGATAGCCCATCAGGGTCGCGGTGGCGATCACGTCCTGAAAGCCGGTCTGATGCAGGCTCATTTTCTTTGCGCCCATGAATGACGGCACATCGTCGTCGCGCACCACCTTCAGCGTGCCGGGCGGCAGGCCGTAATCGACCGCGTCAAACACGATCATCGCATCGGCATCTTCGAGAAACGGCAGCAGATACAGGCCCTGCGTCCCGCCATCCAGCAGGCGCACATGATCCGGCACGGCATGGGCATCGGCAAAAGCCTCGATGCAGCGGACGCCGAACCCCTCATCGGCCCAAAGCAGGTTCCCGATGCCCAGCACCAGAATTTTTGGCTGTTCCGGCATTGTCCCTCCCCGACTATGCTGGAAGGCGGTTATCCGCCTTTTGCTGAAATCGACAGTAACGCTTCCAGAGATCGCGCGAAGGGAAAACTGTCATGGCGGCGAGTTTTTCTTATAATATTGAAATAAAACAGATAAAATTGGCAAATTCGATCTGCGGACGGATCTCTGATGGAAGTATAGTTTTCATCCCTGATACAGAACCGAAAAGCAAACAGGCACCCCTCAGGGTGCCTGCCCGTTGCCACCTGCGACGCATGGCCTATTCGGCGCGGTCGTCCTTGAAGGTCCGATGCCCCGAAATCATCGTCGAGACCATGGATTGGCGCGACATGATATCCTCGCGGATGGCGGCATAGATGTGGATGATCGCAAAGACGATGATGAACCACATGCCCAGATGATGCAGCGTGTGCAGCCGCTGCGTGTTCTGCACAAGGCCGATCACCCAGCCAAAGAAAAAGTCCGGCCAGGACCCCTGCCCCGCGCCCTCGGCATAAAGTGCCCAGCCGGTGATGATCATGAACGTCAGGCCGACGGTCATGAAAAAGAACATCGCCAATTGCGCCAAGGGGTTATGGCCGACGTATTTCTTTGGCTCGCGCTCGAGGAACAGATACCAACGCAGTTCAAAGAACAGCTCGCGCCACCAGTGGCGGTTCCAGAATGGCACGATGAACATCTGTTTTGCGTGGTGATTGCCGACAAAGGCCCAGTAGATGCGGCCAAAGAACCCCACGGTCATGATCATCGCCGCTGCGAAATGCGCGAATCGGATATAGCCAAAGATGAACTGGTCATAGGCTTCGGCATAGCTGACCGAGGGCGGGGGCGAGCCGATGAAATAGCCCGTGACGCATAGCACCAGAATACACAGCGCGTTGATCCAGTGCCACAGCCTGACCGGCGCCTCATAGACATAGACCGAGGTGCGGCGCCGGATCGAGAGGATATCCGCAGCGGTTGCATCGCCGGTCAGGCGCGCGGTCTCCAGCGGCTCGGGCGCGTCGGGGTTGGGGATGTGGATGTTGTCCGACATCGCCTAACCCACCATCAGCCACAGCCCGCCAAGCGCCACAACCGCGCCCGACAGCCGCTGCATGCTGCGTGCCGCCTGCCCCGACAGAATGCCCCGCGCCATGGCGATCCCGGCCAGATGCAGCAGCGCGGTGGCGATCAGGAACCCGGTCAGATAGCCCGCCGCATCGCCGGTTGCCTCGGTCGCATGGGCATGGCCATGGGCGCTGGCGAACAGTGCGATCACCGCCAGCGTGGCGCCGGTCATCCAATCCGGCTGACCTGGGCGGGAAAAGATCGTGATCAGGCCAAAGACCAGCACCGAGAGGGTGATCCAGCCCTCGACCATCGGAAAGCCGACACCCGCCCATGACAGGCCCGCGCCGGCCGCCATCGCCGCCAGAAAGGCCGCGGCCCCGGCCCAGACCCGACCCGGCAGCACAAAGCCCGACCACAGCCCGACGCAGACCATCGCCAGCAGGTGATCCAGCGCCAGGGGATGCGTGATCCCGGCCATAAAGCCCGAGGTGTGTTCATGCCCCGGATGCGCCAGCGCCGGGGTTGCCAATGCGGCCAGTGCCGCCGTCAGAATGATTTTCTTCATGGTTTTCCCTCCCTCAGCGGACTTTGACCGTGGTCAGTTCCTGACCATCGGGCGACATGACATGCGTGGAACAAGCAAGGCACGGATCGAAACTGTGCAATGTGCGCAGGATCTCGACCGGCTCGTCGGGGCGTTCCATATAGGTGTCCATCAGGCTGGCCTCGAACGCGCCGATATTGCCCTGAATATCGCGCGGGCTGCCGTTCCATGTGGTCGGCACGACGCATTGATAATTCTCGATCCGGCCATCCTTGATCTTGATCCAATGGCCAAGCGCGCCGCGCGGGGCCTCGGTCATGCCGACGCCTTTGGCCTCTTTCGGCCAAGTGGACGGGTCCCATTTCTCGACATTGGCGGTGGATTGATCGCCATTTTTGATATTCTGGATCATCTTGTCGAAGAAATGTTTTTGCAATCGCCCGCAATATTCGCTTTCGAGCGCCCGCGCGGCGGTGCGGCCAAGGGTCGAGAACAGCGCATCAAAAGGCAGGTTCATCGTGCGCAGCAACCCGTCGACCTGATTTTTAATATCCTCATGCCCTTGCGCATAGCCGACGACATAGCGCGCCAGCGGCCCCACCTCCATCGCGTGACCACGCCAGCGCGGCGCCTTGATCCATGAATATTTCGCGCCCTCGTCGATTTCCTTGATATTGGTGCGCGTGCCTTTGGCATTGGGGCCAAGCTCGTATTTCGGCTGCGTCTCGCCATCCCAGGGATGCAGCCCGCGACCCGGTTCGGCATAGGTATACCAGCTATGATCAACGAATTCCTGAACCTGTTCGGGATCGCGGACATCGACCTCGTGAACCTCGTTCAGATTGCCGTTGATGATCGCGCCGCGCGGCAGGTGCAGCTGTCCGGGGCTGAAATCATTGGGGTTTTCGGGAATGTCGCCATAGGCAAGGCAGGCCTTTGACGACAGCCCGCCACCATAGAGCCAGTTCTTATAGAACCCGCCAATCGCGATCACATCTGGCAGATAGACATTGACGTTGAATTCATGGCAGCGGTCGATGATCGAACTGACCAGATTCAACCGCTCCATATTGATCGCGCCGACCGCGCCGACGCCGTCCATATTGATCGGGCAAGGCACGCCGCCGACCAGCCAGTTCGGATGCGGGTTCTTGCCGCCGAAAATCGTATGGACCTTGACGATTTCCTTTTGCAGGTCCAGCGCCTCGAGATAATGCGTGGTTGCCATCAGATCGGCCTCGGGCGGCAAGAGATAGGCCGGATTGTCCCAATAGCCGTTCTTGAACAGGCCAAGCTGCCCGCTTTCGACGAATTGTTTCAGGCGGTTCTGCACATCGCGGAAATAGCCGGGCGAGGACAGCGGATGGCTGGGGCTGACCGCCTGCTGCAATTCGCTGGTCGCCTTGGGATCGGCGCGCAAGGCATTGATTGGATTGACCCAATCCAGCGCATGCAGGTGATAGAAATGCACGACATGATCGTGAATTTCCAGATTAAGCTGCATCATGTTGCGGATCGAATTGGCGTTATCGGGGATGGTGATCCCCAGCGCATCCTCGACCGCGCGCACCGAGGTCAGGGCATGCGTCCCGGTGCAGACGCCGCAGATGCGTTCGGTAAAGGCCCAGGCGTCGCGCGGATCGCGGCCTTTCAGGATGACCTCAAGCCCGCGCCACATCGTGCCGGTCGAAACGGCATTGCGGATATAGCCGTTTTCATCGACGTTCACCTCGCAGCGCATATGACCTTCGATGCGCGTCACCGGATCCACAACAATGCGGCGGCCAGAATTATCGAGGTTAAAGCCGTTGGGGGTCAGGGTCATGGCTTATGCCTCCTCATTCTTTTTCTGGGCGCGTTTCAGCGCGGAAATGGCGGCATGAACGGCGACCGCGCCGCCGACCACGCCGGCGGCGGCCATGCCGACCTTGTCGGCGTTCGCCTCGATCCCGAATTGCTTGATATTGGTCAGCCGGTCATAGAATGACCCCTGATCCCAGAAACCATCCTCGGAACAGCCGATGCAGCCGTGGCCGGATTGAATGGGAAATGACAGCCCGCCATTCCAGCGCACGGTGGAACAGGCGTTATAGGTCGTCGGCCCTTTGCAGCCCATTTTATACAGGCAATAGCCCTTGCGGGCGTTTTCATCGTCCCAATGCTCGACGAATTGGCCGGCGTCGAAATGCGGGCGGCGATAACATTTATCATGGATACGCTGGCTATAGAACATCGCCGGGCGACCCTGACGGTCCAGCGTCGGCATGCGGTCAAAGGTCAGCATATAGGTAATCACGCCGGTCATGACCTCGGCAATCGGGGGACAGCCCGGCACCTTGATGATCGGCTTGTCGAGGATGACCTTATGCACCGGCGTGGCCCGCGTCGGATTTGGCGCGGCGGCCTGCACACAGCCATAAGAGGCGCAGGCGCCCCAGCTGATAATCGCCTTGGCGTCCTTGGCGGCATATTTCAATTTCTCGACAAAGGGTTTGCCGCCGGAAATGCAATACATCCCGTCCTCGTTCAGTGGCGGATTGCCCTCGACCGCCAGAATATACTGGCCCTTATAGCGCTGGATCGTGTCCTCGAACGCGGCCTCGGCGGCATGACCCGCCGCCGCCATCAGCGTGTCGTCGTAATCAAGGCTGATCATCGACAGCACGACATCCTTGGCCAGCGGATGCGCCGACCGGATAAAGCTTTCCGAGCAACAGGTGCATTCCAGCCCATGCACCCAGATGACCGGAGTGCGCGGTTTCGTTTCCATCGCATGGGCGATTTTCGGGACAAAAGCCGGGCCAAGACCCAGGGCGCTTGCCGTCAGGGAACAGTATTTCATAAAGCTGCGCCGGGTGATCCCCTGCCGCCGCATGACGTCATAAAATGTCTCGATCTGGGACAAGGTTGCCTCCCGCGCTGCCGTCCTTTGGCCCTAGGGTGGCAGCAGAGGGCGCGGGTTTGCAGGGAAAACGTCGCGCTGCGGATGTGACATTTTTATATTTATTATCAAATAATTAAGCGCGTTATCCCAGTGCCGTGCCGGTCACGCCCTGACCAGAGGCCCCGCCTGCTGGTCAGTCGCTTACCGCCGCGATCAGCGCCTGACCCAGGGCCAGACCGCCATCATTGGCCGGCGCAATGCGGTGGGTCAGGACCGGCAAGCCGTCCAGTTCGGACAGGCAGGCGCGCAGCAGCACGGCGTTCTGAAAACAGCCCCCCGACAGTGCCACCGCCTGCGCCTGACCGCTTTCGACCAGGGCACGGGCGGGGGCGCAAAAGGCTCGTGCCAGCCCTGCGTGAAACGCACCCGCAATCTCGCCCCGGTCGCGGCCATCGCCAAGATCATCGGCGATCGCGCGGAACATCGGCGCGGGGTCCAGCCCCGGCATCGGATAGGGCGCGGCGGGGCGGGCCAGCGCCTCAAGCCGCATCGCGGCCTCGCCCTCATAGCTTTGGCGGTGGATGAGGCCCAGCATGGCAGCTATCGCATCGAACAGCCGACCCGTGGATGAGGACAGCGGCGCGTTCACCCCGGCCCGGACGGCGGCACGCAGCGCATCGCGGGGGTGATCCGCCAGCAGATCATCGGCCAAAGCAGACAGCCCGGCCGCATCCAGTCGCATCAGCAGGTTGCGCCACGGATCGCGCGCGGCAAGGTCTCCGCCCGGGAAAGGCGCGGGCCTCAGATGCGCGATCCGGGTCGCGTGGCGATAATCGCCCAGCAAAACCTCGCCGCCCCAGATCGTGCCGTCATCGCCCAGGCCCGTGCCGTCCAGCACGATCCCCGCCACCGGGCCAGCGTCCAAGGGCCACAGGTTATCGCCCAGACAGGCGGCCAGATGCGCGTGGTGATGCTGGACCGCGACCACCGGCAGGCCCATCGCCCGGCCCGCCTGCGTGGCGGCGTAACCTTCATGCAGATCGACCGCGACGCGTGCCGGATGGTGGTCGAACAGCGCGGCCATGTCCTTGATCGCAAGGTGAAATTCTTCGCGATTCAGCGCCCCGTCCAGATCGCCAAGGTGATGCGACAGCATGGCCTGCCCGTTCTTGGTCAGGCAGATCGCGCCCTTCATCTGCCCGCCAAGCGCCAGCACCTGCGGCGTGGCCTCAAACCCCGGCGGCAGGGGCAGCACCCCCGGCACCCGCCCGCGCGCGCGGCGCAGCACCATCGGCGGGTCGGCGCGTTCCACCCCGTCATCAAGGCGACGAACAATGTCGCGGTCGTGCATGAGGAACGCATCGGCAAAGCCCGCCAGCTTTGCCCGCGCCTCATCGTTGTGGGTGACCTGCGGCTCGCCCGAGAGGTTGCCCGAGGTCATCACCAGCACGCCGCCAAAAGCCGTCAGCAGCAGGTGATGCAGCGGCGTATAGGGCAGCATGACGCCAAGGCTGGCGATGCCGGGCGCGATCTCATCGGGCAGAGTGCTGCGGCTTTCCGCCAGCACCACCGGGGCGGCGGGATCGCGCAGCCGGTCCAGAACCTGCGGGGTCAGATGGGCGATGCGGGCCAGATCGGCCTCGGTTCCCATCAGTGCAAAGGGTTTGGCGGGGCGGCGTTTGCGCGCGCGCAGCAGGGTCAGCGCGGCGGGGTTCGCGGCATCGCAAGCCAGATGAAACCCACCCAAACCCTTGATCGCCAGCACCTCGCCCGCGCGCAGCCGCTGAGCCGCCAGCGCCACCGGATCGCCGGGCAGTTCGCGCCCCGCGCATTCCAGCCACAGGCGCGGCCCGCAGGCGGGGCAGGCAATGGGCTGGGCGTGAAAGCGGCGGTCAGCGGGGTTTTCATATTCGGCGCGGCAGTCGGGGCAGATCGCAAACCCCGCCATCGCGGTCTGCGCGCGGTCATAGGGCAATTCGCGCAGAATGGTGAAACGCGGCCCGCAATGGGTGCAATTGGCAAAGGCATAGCCCGCGCGGCGGCCTGTGCCAAAGATTTCGTCCACGCAGTCGGCACAAGTCGCGGCATCCGGCGTCACCTGCGTTTCGGCCCCGCGCCCCTGACTGGCGGCGATGGTGAAATCATCCGGCAGCGCCGCGAAATCATGGGGGGCGCTTTCCACCGCATCGACCCGCGCCAGCTTGGGGGCCTGCGCCGGGATCGCCGCCAGAAACCCGTCCAGATCGCCGCCGATAGCGTGGATCAGCACGCCCTCGGGGTCGTTCAGCACCTCGCCCTTGACGTCATGGGCGCGCGCGATCTGCCAGATAAAGGGGCGGAACCCGACGCCCTGCACCTGCCCGCGCACGCGGATGCGCAGCCCCGTCATTCCCGGCCCCTTCATCAATGCACCGTGCAGACCATGCAGGGGTCAAAGCTGCGCACGATATGCTGGACGGCAACCGGCGTCGCCTCGTCCCCTGTCAGCGCGCCCTCAAGCGCAGCCTCCAGCGGGCCGGGCTGACCCGAGGCATCGCGGGGGCTAAAATTCCACGTCGTCGGCGCGACGATCTGATAGGAGACGATCCGCCCCCGCGCGATGCGGACCCAATGGCCCAACGCCCCCCGCGCGGCCTCGACCAGACCTTCGCCCTCGGCCGCCATTGGCATCCGGCCATGGCGCATATAGGGCGCGCCGGGGTCGATCTGCGCGGCCAGCTGCTCCATCACCATCTGCGTGCGCGCCAGCTCCAGCAGGCGCCCACCGACCCGCGCCAGCACGCCGCCGCGCCCGCCATTCGCCGCGGCCAGCGACAGCGCCAGAGGATGCCCGTCCACCACCTGCCGGGCAATCGCGCCGACCTCGACCGTCTGGCCCGACAGGCGCGGGGCCTTGCACCAGCTATAGGCGGTTCCGCGCATCGCCTCGTCGGGGTTGGTCTGCCCGTCCAGCGGATGCGCCGCCTCGCCCAGCATCCAGGCGTGGGACAGGTCCTCGCGGATCGCGCCGGTTTCGACGGGCCGCACCGCGCCCGCCTGCCACAGCCCGGCGGCAAAGACCGGACCATCGGCCAGCGGATAGGCGCCATAGGACATGAGCCGCCCCGGACCGGGGCCAAGTGCGGCCAGATCCAGATCGGCGGCAATGCGCAGGAACCGCCCGGCATCGCCGCCGTCCCACGCCAGCAGCGCAGCCTGATCGCTGAGCGCCGCGAAATCCTCGACCGCGCCGCCAAAGACCACCGTTTCCAGATAGCGGCGAAACCCGCGCAGGGTGGCGATGATCCGCATCTTGTCGCGCAAGCCCGGCGCGCGGGTCACGCCGCCGGGCTGGATCGCCAGCGTATGCGGCCATTTCCCGGCCATCAGCCCAAGGATGTGCATCAGTTCCGCCCGCGCCGCCATGGCCTGCCGCTGGGCTGATCCATCGGCGGTCGAAAACCGCGCCGCGATATCCCTGTGCCAGTCGCGCCCCGCATAGGCCGGGCGCATAAAGTCGGGCATAAAGAACAGGTTAAAGTGGAACAGATGGTCCGAGACATTTTCCACCGCATGGATCAGCGCAGCCATCGCCGCACCCTCGGGCGTCGGGCTGATCCCCATCGCCGCGCCCAAGGCCCGCGCCGCCGCCGCCGATTGGCTGATCGAGCAGATGCCGCAGATGCGCGGCGTCAGGGTCAGCGCGTCCATCGGGTCGCGCCCCTCTAACATCCTCTCGAACCCGCGATAGAGCGGCGCATTCACCCGCGCCGCGCGGACCCGCCCGGCCTCAACATCCAGTGTCACCTCAAGATCGCCCTCGACCCGGTTGAACGGCCCGACGACCAGCCGCGCCCCCGTCATCGGCGCGGCTTTCGCGGGCTGGGCGGCACGGTCACGCGGTCGGACACGGCGTTGCGGGCGATGCGGTCCGGGGTTGCGGCCTTGGACAGCGAGGCCAGTGCCATGAACCACGCCTTGGGCATATCGGTGGGCAGGCCGACCGGAATCCCGGCGATTTTCGGGGTTTCGGTAAAGGGGTGGCGCGGTTCCTCGAACTCGGGCGCGGTGCAGTTGATGCAGGGATAACCGCCCGAGGTGCAGGACCCCTCGCCGTTCCACGGGCGGATGTTGCAATCCCCCGCAGCCTGCGTGCCGACGCAGCCCAGATTTTCCATCATGCAGCCGATTTCCGACAGGGCGGTCGCACTGGCCTTGTATTCATAGAACTCGTTCTTGGAACAGCCGTGATGGACCAGATGATCGGTAAAGAACCGGGGCCGCGCCAGCGGGTCCAAACCCCCGGCATCCAGCGCCCCTGCGGCCAGCATCAGCAGGGTTTCCGTCACCCAGCCCGGATGCGTCGGGCAGCCCGCCACATTGATCACCGGCAACCCGCCCGCCGCGCGCCAGTCCGCAGGCAAAACGCCGCCGGGATGCGCGCCCTCGTATTGCAGGCCCGCCGCATCCGACGGGTTCCCGCCCGCCGTGGTCACGCCGCCAAAGGCCGCGCAACTGCCGACCGCCATCACATGCCGCGCGCGGGGTGCCAGCGCCTGCACCCAGTCCAGCATCGACCGCCCGGTCCCCGAGAGCATCTGATAGCGCCCGGTCCCGCGCGGGCCCCGCGCCACCGCACCCTCGACACAGAGGATGTCCAGCGGCAGCGCGCCGGTCTCGACCGCGTCCAGTATCGCCCGCACCTCGGCCCCGGTTTCCAGCGAGATCGCGGGGTGCCACAGCAGCCGGATCCCGGCCATCTCGATCAGGGACAGCGCATCCGGCCCTTCGGCGCACAGCAGCGACATGGTGCAGCCGCCACAGCCCGAGGATTGCAGCCACAGCAGGTTCATGTGCCCCCCTGCGCCAGCGGCAGGTCCAGCGCGAAATTCGCCCCCGCCTCGCTGTCGATCAGGCGCAGGTCGCCGCCATGTTCCTCAATGATCTTATGGCTGATCGACAACCCAAGGCCGGTGCCGCGACCGACCGGCTTGGTGGTGAAAAACGGATCAAAGATCGCCTGCCGCAGATCGGCACCAATCCCCGGCCCGTTATCGCAGACGCTGACGGTGGCGCGGGTATCGCTGGCGGAATGGGTGATGTCGATGCGCGGATCGGCTATGCCTTCCAGCGCGTCAACGGCGTTCTGGACCAGGTTCATCGCCACCTGCTGAATATGGCCGGGCCGCCCGCGCACCATCAGGGTTTGCGCGCCGTGAAACGTCACCGGCACCGGGTGACGCGCGCCGCGCAGCACCCAGTTCACCGCGACATGCACCGTCTCGACCAGATCAAAATCGCTGGTCTCGCCCGATCCATCCGAGGACAGCCGCCGCAGATCCTCGACAATGTCGCGCACCCGTTCCGCCCCGTCGCGCGCGCCGCGCACCGCATCGCGCAGGTTCATCACCTCGCGGTCGAGGCGCAGGCTTTCGCGCAGCGCGATCAGCTCGTCCCGTTCGGCACCGGCCTGAACGCGCTGGAAATAGGTCTCGAATTTACTCGCATAGCGTTCCAGCGCGTGGGTATTGGCATAGACAAAGCTGATCGGGTTGTTCAGCTCATGCGCGACCCCGGCCAGCAAGCGGCCCAGAGATGCCAGCTTTTCATTGCGCACCAGCTGCGCCTGCGCCGATTTCAGCGCGGCATGGCTGGATTCCAGTGCCGTATAGGCGCGGCGCAATTCGCTGACCGGGCGGCCCGCGACAACCAGCCCGGCGACGCGGCCGCGATCATCCAGCCGGGGGGCGACGGCCAGTTCCAGCACCTCGTCCACGCCCTTGAGGCCCGCCTCCAGATGCTGGGGCGTCCGGCCAAGGCCCGCATCCTCCAGCGCCTTGCACAGGCGTGCGCGGTCGTCCTCGCAGAACAGATCAGCCAGCGGCTGCCCGACGAGCGCCGCCCGAGACTGCCCGCTGCGATCACAGAGCGAGGCCGATACCTCTTCGATCTGCCCCGACCGGCCCGCGACAATCAGCACATCCGAGATGGCTTGCAGCGCCGAATGCAGATGGAACCGCACGGCCTCCAATTCGGCATTCTGCGCCTCAAGCTGGTTCTGGTGATCGACAAGATCGGAATAGGTGCGATCCATCGCCGTCAGCACGTCAGACCATGCGGCGTCGGAAATGGTCAGCGGGGATCCATGCGTTCGAGGCATCCTGACGCAGCATGTCGACAAGGGTTGCGGCCGTCAAGCCGCGTGCGCCCTCGCCCGCAGCCCTGTCCCCCGGGCGAGAGGCGACAAGCGCCCTGCCCGCGCGGCGGCGATCAGCGTGCCGGTCAGCCGGGCCGGCCATGCGGTCGGTGCCGGCCTGATCAGTCACGGCGCGGGCGGGCGCGGCGCGTCAACCGGTCGGGCCAAGCGCGGTCACAAAGCCGCCGTCTGTCAGGCCCGCCACAACGATGACCTGCGCACAGATTACGGCGACGACAACGCGCGATGCGATACCAGTCCCGAATAGTCGCGATCAGTCGGTGGCACATGCTCGTACATCTTTTTCAGCGCCAGAAGGAACGCCGCCGTCTCCCGGTCAGGGCGTGATCCCAGACGCGTGACCAGATAAACAGGGATGCGGGCGGGCGGCTCATGGCCTTCGATCTGCCAGAGCAATCCGCGGCGGACATCCTCGGCCACGACATGGATTGGCAAGGCGCCGACCCCGATGCCAGCGAGGATCATCCGGCGCACCTCATGCAGGCTCGATGAGGTGCCGCGATGACGGGCAGGCAGCCCGAGCCTTTCGCGCATATCGCGCACGCTGGCCAGTGAACCGCTGCGGGTTTCGGTCTGAACCCCGACCGAATCAAAGCCCTGCCATTCGTCGTAGCCGAGATCCCTGCGGCCAAAAGCGCGATGCCTGCGCCCGCAGAATATCGCGAAATGTTCGTGATACAACGTCTGGCAATCCAGATCTCCGGGAATGGTCTGGATCAGACAGATGCCGGCTGTGGCGCGGTTCTGCCGGACCCAGGACAGGACGTTCTCGCTGGGCAGAACCGGAAAGACGAAATCGACGCTGGGATGACTGGCAGCGAATTCGGCCAGCACCCTGTCCAGATGGGGTGACACGACATGGCTTGCCATCGCGAGCGTAATGGTTCCCCGAATATCCTCGATCTCGCGCATGACCATGCCCGGCAAATCGGTGACGGCGCCGAATATTTGCAGACAACGCTCATACAACTGCCGCCCGGCTCTCGTGACCCGGAAACGGCGTGATCGGCCGCACGAAGGGCGGGATGAACATCAACTGCATGCTGTCTGCGATGCTGAGGGAAGGCCGATCCGCCTATTCATGACCGCCGGGCCGGTCAGCGACTACACCGGGGCCGCGGCTCTGAGAGGGGGCTGCCGGCTTTGCGGAGATCGTCAAAAGACTGATGCCGAACTCACAAGGGAACTGGCGCAAGTGCGCCGCAAAAGCTCTTCAGCTATGAAAAATAGCCGCGAGGATATTCCCCGGTCAGCCTTGTTAGATATCTGAGTTGATCTTGCAGCGAAGGGGTTTTTGGCTCTGCTGACTCGTCAAGATGCCGTTTCAAACATGCACTCTGATGCGAGACGCGGCCCATATCGAAGTGCTGACTTCGACAGGGACGCCGCCCATGTCGACGTTTCTCCCTGTCAGCACCAGAATTGGGCTGCCCATCGGAATGCGCAGAAGATGCGCCTCGTCCCGCGTCGGGGCGCGGGCCGAGATGGCGGTATCGTTGCGTCGAAAATCAGCGATGCCAAGACGGCGGATCAGATCGCTGATTCCGCTGGCCAGCGCGAGGTGCTGAGGCAGGTCAGGGTAACGCGCAACTGAAAAGGCATGATGCGCAATGCAAAGCGGATCCTTCCCGCCCCACCGCAGGATGCGAATATCATGAATTGCGGCACCGCGCGGCAAGGCGAGTGCCCGAATGATTTCGGGATCGCCACGTCGGATCTGTTGATGCAGCAATTCCATTCGCGTGGAGGAGGCAGATTTGCTGACATTCTCGCCATAGCGGGTGCGCGACTTGACGAAATAGTCGATCAACTTCCCGCTGACATAGGTTCCGCTGCCCTGTCGGGTTGAGACAACTCCCTGAATTTCCAGCATCTCTATGGCCGCGCGCACATTGTGCCGGCTTGCACCATATTCCGCGGACAGTGCTGCCTGTGTCGGAATCTGGTCACCCGTCCGCCATTCTCCGACCGCGATTCGGTGACCAAGCGCGTCTCGTAAAGCAGCGGCGTTCATCGGGCTTGATGTCTTCCGATCCATGAAACTTCCTCCGCCATTTTTCACCAAATATCAGATTTGGTGTGAAGTAATTATGAAGAGTCGAAGTTCCCGACCACCGTGATCGGGGCCGTCATGGAACTGTCAAATGCGTGGACGATATGCCCGGAAGTCACTCCCCGCCGACTTTCTCAAGGAGCTATCACATGATCGCCCGTAAACTTGCCCTCACGGCCTTGCTGGCCTGCTCTGCGCTGACTGTCCCGGCCACAGCCGAAGATCTGCGCGTTGCCTTGCCGACCTTTCCGTCAAAATTCGCCCCCAACTTTTGGGGCAATGACGGCGCACCGATGATTTATCAGGTCTATGAGACGCTGATCACCCGCGACCCATTTGCCCGGCCCCTGACCTATATTCCCGGCCTCGCAACCGAGTGGAAACAAATCGAACCGACGGTCTGGGAACTGAAGCTGCGCGATGGCGTCATGCTGCATGACGGCACGACAATGGATGCTGATGATGTCAAATTCTCGCTCGATCCGATATTCAGCGGAACCAACCCTGAATATACTTCGGCTTGGGG
The DNA here is from genome assembly GCA_030538705.1 of Paracoccus sp. (in: a-proteobacteria). GTDB lineage: Bacteria > Pseudomonadota > Alphaproteobacteria > Rhodobacterales > Rhodobacteraceae > Paracoccus. The sequence goes on from JAUNTL010000026.1 coordinate 17,598, forward strand.
CACGTTTCACTACAACTTCGATCGTGTCGAAATCGTCGATCCGCTGACCATCCACATCCATACCAAACGCCCGGAACCCCTGTTCGAGGCACTGATGTCGCTTTCGACGGCCTCTATCACCTCAAAGGACTATTACGAGGCAAACGGTTATGATCAGGCATTGCTGCATCCGGTCGGGACTGGTCCTTATCGCGTGACCAATCTCGTGCCGGGTGAAGAAGCCAGGATGGAACGTTTTTCGGACTATTGGGGTGACGCTGCGCCCTTTGATCATCTGAGCTTCCGCAAGGTGCCGGAAGTCGCCTCGCGCATCACCGGGCTGGTAAACGGGGAATTCGATCTGGTCACCAACATTCCGCCCGATCAGGCCGGCGCGCTGGAACAGGACGGCATCCGCCAGCAGGGCGTGACATGGCCGATGTTCCACATCTGGGTTCTCAATCAGGTGGCCGAGCCGACGAAAGATCTGCGGGTGCGTCAGGCGATGCGTCTTTGCACCGACAATCAGCAGCTGGTTGACGGGCTATGGGGTGGGCTGGCCCATGTGCCGAAGACGCACCAGTTCGAGGAATACGGTGAGCCGTATTACATGGCTGATATCGACTATAGCGGTCGCGACGTTGAAAAGGCCAAGGCTCTGCTCGCTGAGGCGGGCTATAGCGGTGCCCCGATCGTGGCACAGTTTACCCAGAACTATTACCTCTACGGCGATCTGGCCGCGCAGGTGATCCAGCAGCAATGGCAGGAATGCGGCCTTAACCTGCAATTGCAGCAGGTGGAGAAGATCGACTACGAAAAGTCGAACATCGTCGCCTGGTCAAACCCGATGTATTATCCTGATCCGATGGGTGCGATGGATGTGCATTGGTCGGGCAACAGCAATTATGCCCGCCGCGGCACCTGGAAACCCGCGCATCCCGACTGGGAAAAAACCTTCGATACCGCCCGCTTTGCTACCGATGTGGACGAGCGCCGCGAAGCCTATCGCCATCTGCTCGAGATTGATCAGGACGAGGCCGGCTGGATCCTGCTGTATGAACCGCATGAAATCTACGGCATGCGCGAAGATATCTCGTTCGATATTCCGGTGGCCTATCGTCCCTATGTTCTGCCGCTGCGCGCAGGACAGATCACCATCGGCAAATAAGTCCTGTCGGGGCGGCGTTCTGCCGCCCCGCACTCTCCCTGCCTGCGGATAATCCCATGCTGATGTTTATGTCCACGCGCCTGCTGCGCGCACTGATTGCCCTGACGATGGTGCTTATCATTGCCTTCGTGACCGTGCGCTTTTCGGGAGAGCCGTTTGAACGGATGTTCCCCGAGGGCACCACGGTCGAGCATGAACAGATGCTGCGCAAGGAATGGAACACCGACCGTCCCATCCCGGAACAGTTCGCAATCTATCTGGGCAAGCTGGCGACCGGCGAATTCGGGCAGTCGTTGTTCACGAAAGAGCCGGTTTGGCAGATCTATGCCGACCGAATGCCTGCAACGCTGGCTGTCGGAGGTCTCGCGCTTTTGCTGGCTATTCTGGTCGGCATTCCTCTGGGCGCGATTTCGGCGCTTTGGCGGCAAAGCGCGGCTGCGCGGGCGGCGATGTGGTTCGCTTTCCTCGGCTATGCCATCCCGCATTATGTGCTGGGGATCGGGCTGGTGCTGCTGCTTGGTTTTCAGTGGCGGATGCTGCCCACATCCGGGCTTGATACGGCCGCGCATTACGTCTTGCCGGTGGTCACGCTGGCCATTCCCCTGATCGCGGCGCTTGCCCGCTATATGCGCGCCGCCATGCTGGACGTCATTGCCCAGCCGCATGTGATGACCGCGCTGACCAAAGGGATCGGAGAGCGGAGACTGGCTATCCGCCATATCCTGCGCAACGCCATGGTGCCGCTGCTGACCGTCCTGGGGCTGGAGATCGCTGGCCTCGTCAACGGCTCGATCTTTGTCGAGACGGTATTCTCGTTGCCCGGCGTAGGTCGGGTGCTGGTCGAATCCGTGCTGGATCGTAACTATCCGGTGCTGCAATTCGGCGTTCTGGCCTATGCGCTGCTGATCGTTCTCATCACGCTGACCGTGGATCTTCTTTACACCTTTGCCGACCCCCGCGTTCGGCTGGAGGCCTGATCATGGCGACAACCGACATTTCCCCGGTCATGTCACGGCGGCTGTTTCGCTGGGATCGCTTGACGCTGTCGCTCCTGTTGCTGGGGGTGATTCTGGGGCTGGGCCTTCTGGCTCCGGTGCTGGCGCCGAAAGATCCGAACGCGGTGGACATGCTGCGTCGCATGGCCCCCCCCGTCTGGATGGAGGGTGGAAGCTGGCAGAACATTCTCGGCACCGATCAGATCGGCCGCGATCTTCTGTCACGCGTCATGTGGGGCACGCTGACCAGCTTTGGCATCGCCGTCTTTGGCCTGATCTTCAGTGCCGTTCTGGGCATCTCGCTTGGCGTTCTTTCCGGGTTGATCGGCGGCTGGTTCGACCGCGTCGCCATGACGCTGGTCGATGTCTTTATTACCCTGCCGAACCTGCTGCTGATCCTCTGCGGGATCGCTGTTCTCGGCAGCGAGGTCTGGGTTCTGATCTTGATGATCGGACTTGTCCGCTGGGAGGCCTATGCGAGGCTGGTGCGCGGACAGGTTCTGATGCTGCGTGAACTGGGTTATGTCGAGGCATCGCGCGTGCTGGGCGGCCGCCCGCTTTGGATCATCTGGCGCCATATCCTGCCCAACCTCATTTCTCCCCTCATGGTGATGCTGACGCTCAGTTTTCCCGGCGTTCTGCTGATGGAGGCGGGATTATCGTTCCTTGGCGTCGGCGTGCAGCCGCCGACCTCCTCACTGGGCCGGATGATCGGTGACGGGCGCAACTATCTGGTTGGCGCGCCATGGATCGCGCTGGTTCCTTCGGTGGTGGTGATCCTGATTACGCTGGCCTTTCAGATCGCAGGCGATGCGCTGCGTGACCGCATGGATGAGCTGAACAATGGATAATGCCCTTCTTGATATTGACGGCTTGAACGTGACATTCCGCACGGGGGCAGGCCCCTTGCACGCTGTGCGCGGTGCCAGTCTGAAACTGCGCCGGGGCGAAACGATTGCTTTGGTCGGCGAAAGCGGATCGGGCAAATCGACGCTGGCCAAGGCGCTGATCCGTGCGAACGAGGCCCCGTTTACCGCGGCCCGCGCGGAAATCACCGGGCGCGCAATTCTTGATGCCGGCGACGGTGCCCGCAATCTGGTCACACTTGACCGCCGGCAGATGAGGGCCGTCCGGGCACAGCAGATCGCAATGATCTCGCAGGATGCCTTGTCGGGATTGAACCCGGTTCTGACGATCGGCTGGCAGGTGGCCGAGGCCCTCGCCACCGCCAGCCCGCAATTGGATCGCCGCGCCCGCAAGGGAAAGACGGTGGCGCTTCTGGCCGAAGTGGGCCTGCCGACGCCCGCGGCTCTCATCCACCGTTACCCGCATCAGCTTTCGGGCGGTCAGCGCCAGCGCGTGATGATCGCCATGGCCGTCGCGCGCAACCCTGCGCTGCTGATCGCCGATGAACCGACGACCGCGCTGGATGTGACTGTGCAGGCCCGCATTCTGACGCTATTGCGCGATTTGCAGGCCAGATCCGGTGTGGCGACCTTGTTCATCACCCATGATCTGGGCGTCGTCGCGCGGGTCGCGGACCGCGTGGCCGTAATGTATGCGGGAGAAATTGTCGAAGTCTCTCCGGTGGCTGATTTCCTGCGCCAGCCACGTCATCCTTATACGTCCGGGCTTCTCGCCTCTGTGCCCGGATCACAGCGCCAATATCCGCGGCTGAAAGGCTATGCGCCCGCGCCGGATGCCGTGCCCGAGGGGTGCGCTTTTCGCACGCGTTGCCCCATCGCCGGGCCGGCTTGCACCGCACCGCAGCCGATACAGGCCGCGGGCAACCGGCTGGTTCGCTGCTGGAGGGCCGCCGCATGAGCATCGAAATCCGTAATCTGGGCCTGAGCTACGCCGCCGGGATTTTCGGTAAAGGCCGTGCCAATCGCGCGCTGGATGGGGTTAATCTGTCAATCCCGCGTGGCTGCACCATGGGGATCGTTGGTGAAAGCGGTTCGGGCAAGTCCACCCTGGGCCGGGTGCTGTTGCGCATTTTGCAACCCTGTGAGGGTCAGGTGCTGATCGAAGGTCAGGACCCATGGGCGCTGCCTTCGCGCGCGATGCCAGAGTTTCGCCGGTCCATTCAGGCGGTGTTTCAGGATTCAGGCGCCTCGCTTAACCCGCGTCAGAATATCGGTGCCACCATTCGGGAAGGTCTGGACATTCACGGCATCGGCACCCCCGCAAGCCGCAAGGATCGGGTGCCGGAACTTCTGGCGCAGGTCGGGTTGGAACCCGCCTATGCCGCCCGCATGCCACATACCCTGTCTGGCGGGCAGCGCCAGCGGGTGAATATTGCCCGCGCGCTTGCGCTGCGTCCCCGCATTCTGGTCGCTGATGAGCCGGTCTCGGCTCTGGACACGTCGGTCCAGTCTCAGGTGCTGGAACTTCTTGCCGATCTCAAGCGCGAGACAGGCATGACGATGATCTTCATCTCGCATGATCTGGCCGTGGTGCGCGAGATATGCGACCGCGTCGCAATCATGCATGGCGGCAAGCTTGTCGAAGAGGGCGAGATCAATCTCGTCTTCGATCATCCCTGCCATGCCGTGACCCGCGCGCTGATACGCGACATGCCACGGCTCGATCTGGTTCACCCGCAATATACCCATACCGATTTACTCGTGACATCTGGATAACACTATGACTCTTGAAACTTTTCTGGCTCCAGGGCGCTTTTTCAAAGGCAACCTTCATACCCACTCGACCAGATCTGACGGCTTGCTGCCGCCCGAGGAAGTGTGTCGCCGCTATCACGAACAGGGCTACGATTTTATCTGCCTGTCGGACCATTTTACCGAAAAGTTCAGCTTTCCGATGACCGACACGACCGCGCTGCGCAATGATGGCTTCACCACGATCATCGGTGCCGAGCTTCACGCCCCCACCACCGAACTCGGCTGTGTCTGGCATATTCTTGCAGTCGGCCTGCCGCTCGATTTTGCTCCCCTTGCGCCCGGCGAGACCGGCCCGGAAATCGCAGCCCGCGCCTATGAGGCAGGTGCTTTTGTCGTCATCCCTCATCCTGAATGGTATGGACTGACCACAAATGACGCTGCAACGATCCCCGATGCCCATGCCGTCGAGGTGTATAATCACACCAGTCAGGTTCATGTCGGTCGCGGCGGTGGCGTCTATTTCCTTGATCTGCTGCTGGCCGAGGGGCGGCGCGTCAATGCGCTGGCTTGCGATGACGCGCATTTCAACGTGTCCGGCGACCAGAACCGCGACGCGTTCGGCGGCTGGTGCATGGTCAAGGCCGCGGAAAACAGCCCCGAGGCGCTGCTCGTGGCACTGAAAGCCGGACATTATTATTCAAGCCAGGGCCCCGAAATCCACGATATCCGCCGCGAGGGTGATGAACTGGTTGTCGAGACCTCGCCCGCCGATCACATCGTTCTGGCGGGTCAATGTGCCCTCTCAGCGCAAAGTTTCGGCAAGGGCATGACGTCATCGCGCCTGCCGCTTGACCGCTTTGCCGGGACGTGGGGCCGGGTCAGCGTGCTTGATGCCCATGGCCGATCAGCTTGGTCAAATCCGATCTGGTTCTGACTATTTCAACTCATCAGGAGAAAAAACATGAACATCCAACCTTCACCCGACTATCGCGGCCCCGTGACCACTGCCATTTTCGATTGGGCGGGCACCGTGATTGATTTTGGCTGCATCGCGCCAGTCGCCTCGTTTCAGGATGCTTTCGCCAAGGCGGGCGTCGAAATTACCGAAGCCGAGGCCCGCGGGCCGATGGGTGCCGCAAAACGCGAACATGTCGAATTGATCCTGGGTGACACTGCCGTGCAGGCGCGCTGGCAGGATGCCAAGGGCAGACCCTCGGATCAGGCTGATGTCGATGCCCTTTACACCAGTTTTCTGACGGCCGACGCCGAGAATTGCGCCCGGTTCAGCGGCCTGATCCCCGGCGCAATTGAGGTGATCTCGGCATTGCGCGCCAAGGGCATCGCCATCGGCTCGACGACAGGCTATCCGCGCAGCATCATGGACGGGTTGATGCCGCTGGCCGCGGCACAGGGCTATGTGCCCGACCACACCGTGACCGTAACCGAGGCCCGCCGCGGCCGACCCTATCCTGACATGGTGCTGGAAAATGCCCTTGTGCTGGGCGCGCCCGATATGCGCGCCTGCGTCGTCGTGGACGACAGCCCGACCGGCCTTGTCTCGGCCCGCGCGGCAGGGATGTGGGCTGTGGGTATCATTGCCAGCGGCAACGAGGTCGGCCTGTCGCTTGACGAATGGAAGGCGCTGACCCCGGCTGAACAAGGCACGCGGCGGAGCGAAGCTGCGGATGTGCTGACCGCCAACGGCGCACATTACACCATCGACACCATCGCCGACCTGCTGCCGGTGATTGCCGAGATCGAGGCGCGGCTGCTCAAAGGAGACAGGCCATGAGCAGCTGGACATACACCAACCCCGTGAAACTGCGTTTTGGCGCAGGTGTCATCGGCGAAATCGGCAGCTTCGTTGCAGGGCGTCCCTATCTGCTGGTGACCCACCCCGATGCGCCGATGGCGCAGTGGCGCGATCAGATCGTTGCCCGTGCCGGCGCTCCGCTTGCGGTTGTGGATGAGATCGAGCCGAACCCCTCGCTGAACATGCTGGAACGGATATGCGCCCGACTTGGGACCGAAGGTCATCGGCCGGCGTTGATTGTCGCGCTTGGCGGCGGCTCGGTGATCGACAGCGCCAAATTTCTGGCGGCGGGGCACGGTGCCTATGCTCCGGTCCATGCGCTGCTGGATCAGGGGCTGGAACTCTCCAGACCTTCGCTACCCCTGATCGCGGTGCCCACGACAACTGGCACCGGCAGCGACCTGACCAAATGGGCCACGATCTGGGACACCGGCAAAGGGCGTAAGCTATCGCTGAACCGTGACGATCTTTATGCCGAGGTCGCGCTTGTCGATCCCGACCTGACCACAAGCCTTCCGTGGACGCTGACACTCACCACGGGTCTTGATGCATTGTCGCACAGCCTTGAAAGTCTGTGGAACCGCAATGCCAATCCCATCAGCCGGGGCCACGCGGTGCTTGCAACTCGCGATATCATGGCGGCGCTTCCGCGACTTCAGGCCGATCTGTCTGATCGTGCGGCGCGCCGGCTGCTGGCTATGGGCGCAACGCGCGCCGGTCTGGCGTTTTCCAACACTCAGACCGCACTGGCCCACAACATTTCCTATCCGCTGACGCTTCGTCATGGGGTGGTTCACGGCATCGCCTGTTCCTTCTGCCTGCCCGAAGTGATGCAGACGGCGCTGAACGTTGATGCGGATTGCGATCGAGCGCTCGAACAAATCTTCGGCGATATTGTCTCGGCACCGCAAAGGTTACGCACTTTTCTGAACGGGCTGGGTGTCCCCTCCGCCGCGTCAGAATTCGGTGCGGGCGATGCGGAATGGCACGATATCGTCACAGAAGCCTTTAGCGGTCCGCGCGGGCGCAATTTTATCGGGCATCTGCAGAAGTTTCCGATGCAAAAAATGACTGTGTCAGCTTAGGTCCGGTTATTTGTGACGGATTGGAGGCGCCAATCCATAAGTCGATGATCGACGCACCAAATACTGACTAAATTAGGGACAGGACTCATTTCGATCACAGCCAGAACATGACGGTTGCGGCGAGTGCGACGGCTGAGGGGAATGCCTTGGGTGACGCGATCTATATCAACGGCAGCAAAAACACGCTGTTGAAGGCGCTGATCGCGGCAAACGGAGGGAAAACGGCGGGAATCGGCGTTCCCGATTTTATACCAAGGTGGCGGACGGTGAGGGATTCGAACCCTCGAGACGGTTCCCCGCCTACACACTTTCCAGGCGTGCGCCTTCGACCACTCGGCCAACCGTCCGTGCCCGCGCTAGTTAGCTGCTGTTGTGGCCGCGCGCAAGATCACAGCTTCGAAATACGTTCCTGCAATGCAGCAAGCTGGCGGCGGATCTCGTCCATATCGTCTGGCGCCGGCCCGGCGTCCCCGTCCGGTGCCGGGCCAGAGGCGCCGGGCGTGCCGCGCCAGCCGCCCATCATGGCGCGCAGGAATGCCTGCTGCTGACGCTGCAACCCCTCAAAGCCGGGCATCGACGACATCGGGCCGGACATCGCGGCCATATTCTCCATGATCTTGGACTGGCCCTCGCGCAGCATCTCAAAGCTGGCGGCAAGGAATTGCGGCACCACGCTCTGGGCCTGGCTGGTATAGCTGCGCACCAGATCGGTCAGCACATCGACCGGCAGAACATTCTCGCCACGGCTTTCATGTTCGGCAATGATCTGAAGCAGATATTGCCGGGTCAGGTCGTCCCCGGATTTCAGATCGACAATCCTGACCTCACGCCCGGCGCGGATGAAGGCGGCGATATCCTCCAGCGTGACGTAATCACTCGTTTCGGTATTATAAAGCCGGCGGCTGGCATAGCGCTTTATCAGCAGTGGCTTGTCGTCGGCGGCACTGGCCATCAGCATTCCCCGGGCTTGCATTTGCAGCATCTTGCGATCAATCCGCCGCGAATGCAAAGAAAAAGGGCGGCCAGCAGGGCCGCCCCGTTCCGGTCAGGCGGTCCGAAACCGGACCCGCGCGCCTCAGGCTTTGGTGGCAGCCGTGGTCGCTTTCTTGACAGCGTCCTGGGCTTGCTTGGTGGCCTTTTCGGCGGTCTTCTGGGCGTCTTCAGCCAGATCTTTGCCGGCAGCCATCAGCAGATCGACGGTTTCCATCTGCAGTTTCTTGGCGACTTCGGCAAAGGCCGACATATGTTCGGCGGCGCTTTCGGTGGCGGCGCTGGCAAAATCGGTGAACGCTTTGGCATAGGCGCTGGCGTCGTCTTTCTTGGCGGTCAGTTCACCGACGCGGGCGATCGTGTCCTTGGCCCACTGGGCCGAGATCTCGGTCGAACGCTCGGCGGCCGACAGGGCGACGCGGGCCATTTTTTCGTTCAGGGCAGACTGGGTCTTGAACGCATCCTGCATCGACGAGGAGTCGATCGGGAAGTTCGCCATCATGTCCTGCATGGTCTTGGTGAAGTCGGGTGCTTTAGCCATAATCAAATGCTCCTGGACCGGGCGGCGGGAGGGGAGGAGGGATGCCGCGCTTTATTCGGTAGCAGGACGATAAATGCTGCGCCGCAGCAATTCAAGGGGAATTTCTGCGGCGCAGCATAAGTCATGCCGGGCATTGATAATTTTTTTGCCGCCTCAGTATCGCTGATGGACATAGCTGCCCGGCGCGGCGGCGAATCCGTCATCCGGCTGTCGGGAATCGGTCATCGGACCAGAATGCGCGGCCAGCCATTCCCGCCAGACCGGCCACCAGCTGCCAGGGGCAAAGCTGGCACCTTCGCGCCAGCTGTCCGGCGTGCCGCTGAAATCGCCAGAGCCGGTGTAATGGCCGTATTTCTTTTTTGACGGCGGGTTCACAATGCCGGCGATATGGCCGGATTCAGACAGGATAAAGCGCTTGTCATCCGATCCCATCTGAGCCACGCCCTTCCAGCTGAATTTCCACGGCGCGATATGGTCGCTTTCGCAACCGATCGCGATCAGCGGCAGGCGAACATCCGACAGTTTCAGCTTGTGCCCGAACATCTCGTAACCGTCACCGACCAGCTGGTTCTGCTGGCACAGCCCGCGCAGATATTCGACCGTCATGCGGCCCGGCAGGTTGGTGCTGTCGCCGTTCCAGTAAAGCAGGTCAAAGGCCGGCGGCGCCTCGCCCAGCAGATAGGAACGGATTGCCGGCCCCCAGACCAGATCATTTGCCCGCAGAAAGCTCATCGTGCGCGTCATCAGCGACGAGGCAAAGATACCTGCGCGTTCGACCTCGGCGGCGATGCCGTCGACAAAATCGTTTTGCAGAAAGGGTGTGAACTCTCCCTGTTCGCCAAAATCGGTCAGCGTCGTGAAAAACGTCGCCGAGGCCACGCGGTCATCGCCGCGCTGCGCCATCAGCGCAAGGGTCAGCGACAGCGTCGTCCCGCCGATGCAATAGCCGATCGCATTCAGCTTGGGCTGGCCGGTGATCTCGGTGATCGCCTGCATGACGGACAGATAGGCTTCGACATAATCCTCCAGCCCGACATCGGCAAAACTGGCATCCGGGTTGCGCCAGGACACGACGAACAACGTGTATCCCTGATCAACGATCCACCGGATCAGGCTGTTTTCCGGCTTGAGATCAAGGATATAGAACTTGTTGATCCAGGGCGGAAAGATCACCAGCGGCCGGGCATGGACCTGATCGGTCGTCGGCGCATACTGGATCAGCTCATAAAGCCGTTCCCGCCGCACGACCCGGCCGGGTGCCGTGCCGATATTCTCGCCCACCGAAAAGGCGTTGCGGTCAGCCAGCGAGACCACCAGCTCGCCGCCATGGGTCTCGACGTCACGCACGAGATTTTCCAGCCCCTTGACGAGGCTTTCGCCCTCGGTCTCCAGCGCGCGCTCGATCGCGTCGGGGTTGGTCGCCAGGAAATTGGTCGGCGCGAACATGTCGATGATCTGGTTGGTCAGCCAGTCCAGCCGGCGCTGATCGACCGGATTGAGCATATCGAGTTCCTGCGCCGCCTCACGCATGGCGGCGGCATTGGTCTGATACTGCCGCTTTACCATGTTGAAATAAGGATGCGTCTGCCACAGCGGGTTGCGGAAACGCTTGTCGGTTTCGGGCGCGTCATCGGGGGGGGCCGTCAGCTTGCCACGCACGATCTGGGATTGCATCTCGGCGAAATGGCCAAGTGTGGCGCCCCAGTATTTCACCTGCTGCTCAAGGATGCGTGCAGGTTGCTCGGCCCAGAGCTTGGCCATCGCCACCCCGGCATTGACCACCAGATCGGCACCCGGCCCCTCGACACCGGGGTCATGGATCGGCCGCCCGGCCAGAGCGGTCGCCAGACGCTGTGTCAGCGCCTCGATCCGTTCGATATTCTCGGCCAGCAGGCCGGCGGCCGGCGGAGTTTCACCCGCCGCTGCCGGCGATGCTGCGGCCCCGGCGCTGACCGAGGCGCCGGCGGCCAGATCTGCTGATGCGGCCGCCGCGATGGTCGCCGGATCCGGGCCGTCGCGGCCGGCAGGTTTGCCGCCCGACCGCCGGGGCGCCCCCGGTTTTCGCACCGCTGCACCTGACACCGCAGGCTTGGCGGCAGAGGTGGCGGCGCGGCGGGCGGCGGGTTTTTTCTCTTTGGCGGGTGCTGCCGCTGTCTTTGCGGCTGGTTTCCCGGCCGGTTTGCGCGCAGGTTTGGCGCTTGTCTGTTTTCCGGCCGTGGCCGGCCTGGCAGCGGTTGCCGGCTTGGCCGGCTTGGCGCTCGTGGCTGGTTTGGCGGCGGTTGCCGGCTTGGCGACCGGGGCCGGCTGGGCGGGTTGGGCGGCGGCTGCCGGGGCCGTGGCCCGTTTGGTGGCCGCCCCCGCCGCGCGTGGTTTTGCTGCGGTTTTCGGCGCAGCGCCCCCCCCTGCCCCGACGCTGCCTTGCGTTTTGGCGCGGCGGGCTTCCTTGCCCCGCCGGGGCGTCTTTTCTGTGTCCTTGCTTGCCATGACCGGTAAACCCCCCTAATCCTCGATTTTATCTTATCCGGCGGAATCACTTTGAAAAAGGGGGCAGTTCCCGCGCCGGAACGAACAGGAGACGGTGTGAATGGCCAAGCAACCGCTCAAGGGTCTGCTTTCCTATGATATGATGGAAACGATCCGTAACACGAACGAGTGGATGGGCGCCTCGGCGCGCGCGATGGCATCCTATCCCGCTTTTGCGATGATCCCGCACCCGTTCTTCAAGCTGATGAGCGCCTGGGGCCGCGTCACCGAACGCAGCTTTGCCCGCATGGTGATCAAGCCCGACTGGGGCATCCCGCCGATTGCCGGCGAGGACGGTCAGGATCATATCGTCTATGTCGAGCCGGTGCTGACCCGCGACTTTGGCGATCTGGTCCAGTTCCGCGTCGCCCGGCGCGCGCCGATGTCGCGCAAGATCCTGCTCGTCGCCCCGATGTCGGGCCATTATGCGACGCTGCTGCGCTCGACCGTATCCTCGCTGCTGGCGGATGCCGATATCTATATCACCGACTGGCACAATGCCCGCGACATCCCGGTCAGCAAGGGCAAGTTCGACATCGAGGATTATACGAAATACCTCGTTGATTTCATGAAATTTCTCGGGCCGGACCTGAATGTCATCGCGGTCTGTCAGCCGGCGCCGCTGGCGCTTGCGGCGACCGCTGTGCTGGCGGAAACCGATCCGAAATCCCAGCCCCGCACATTGACCCTGATCGGCGGGCCGATCGACCCGGATGCGGCCGCGACCGAAGTCACCGATTTCGGCAACCGCATGACCATGGGCGAGCTGGAATATCACGTCATCCAGCAGGTCGGATTCAAATACATGGGCGCCGGGCGGATGGTCTATCCGGGGCTGGCACAGCTTTCATCATTCATCGCGATGAATGCCGAAACCCATGCGCAGGCCTTTATTGACAAGATCTTTGCCGAAGCGCGTGGTCAGGGGTCCGAGGCCGACCGCCACAACAGGTTCTATGACGAATATCTCGCCGTGATGGATATGACGGCAGAGTTCTATCTCTCCACGGTTGAGCGTATCTTCAAGGGGCTGGAGATCGCGCAGAACCGCTTCAGCGTCGATGGCCGCCCGGTTGATATCGGGCGCATTACCGATGTCGCGGTCATGACCGTCGAGGGCGCCAAGGACGACATCTCGGCCCCCGGCCAATGTGTCGCGGCGCTTGATCTGTGTTCGGGCGTGCCGGACAGCAAGAAAATCCAGCACCTTGAACCCGATGCCGGGCATTACGGCATTTTCGCCGGCAAAAGCTGGCGGTTGAACATTCGCCCGCTGGTGCTTGATTTCATTGACGACGCCAGTGCCGGCGCCGTCAATGCCGGGGCCGCGCGAAAGCCGCGTCGTAAACGTGGCGGCACGCCCACGCGCGAGGGCAACGAGGTCTTGCGCGACGACAGCAAACTGGCGGTCTGAGAGGCGCGGCGCAGGCACGCGCCCCCTTGCAACGGCAGATGACGGCGCGCTGTGCCCCGCTCTGAGGGCGCAAGGCACAGCAGCCAGCACGGGCGGGCGTGATAACCGGCCCGGCTGATCTGACAGATTGCCTGTCGGAGTGAAAAACGGGCGGCCCGCCCCAGCTGATCTGACAGATGATAGGATTGCCTGTCGGGGGTGCGGGAAACTGCAAAAAAACCGCTCTGATCGCGATGGCAAGGTAACCGGCCGGACAGCACGGATCATCAGCCCCGGCCGTGGCCACGGCAGCCGTATAGCCCCTGAAACCCTCGCGCCGGTCGCGCTGTCAGCCCATCCGCTCGGATGCGAAACTGCCCGGCGAGGCAGGAAAGACGACCGTCCGGTTGCCATTCAGAAATACGCGGTGATGGATATGCGCATGGATCGCGCGCGCCAGCACCTGCGCCTCGACATCGCGGCCAAGGCTGACGTAATCGGCCGGGCTTTGGGCATGGGTCACGCGCACCGTGTCCTGTTCGATGATCGGGCCTTCATCCAGATCGGCGGTGACATAATGCGCCGTCGCCCCGATCAGCTTGACCCCGCGCTCATAGGCCTGCTTATAGGGGTTCGCGCCCTTGAAGCTGGGCAGGAATGAGTGGTGGATATTGATGATCCGTCCCGACATCTCTGCGCACATCCGGTCAGACAGAACCTGCATATAGCGTGCCAGAACGACCAGCTCGGTTCCCGTTTCGTGGATGATATCCATCAGCCGCGATTCGGCCTCGGGCTTGGTTTCAGCCGTGACCTTGATGTGATGAAAGGGGATGTCATGGTTCACGACCAGCTTTTGATAACTCATATGATTCGAAACCACACCGACGATATCGACCGGCAGCGCGCCGATGCGCCAGCGATACAGAATGTCATTCAGACAATGGCCAAAGCTCGACACCATCAGCAGCACACGCATGCGCTGCGCGGGATCATGAATGGCGGCCTTCATCGTAAAGCCGCGCGCGACATCATCCAGCCCGGCACGCAGCGCGGCTATGCCACGGCCGTCCTCGTCACGAAAGCTGACGCGCATGAAAAAGCGATCGTTCTCCATGTCATCGAACTGGGCGCTGTCGGTGATATTGCAGCCGTGATCCGCCAGAAAGCCCGAGACGGCGGCAACGATGCCGCGACGGGCCGGGCAGGTAACGGTCAGGACCAGGTCGGACATGGGCGGTTCTCCGGGACGGAAGTATGTCCGCTATCGCTAACCCCTGTCACCGCCCGGCGCAACCATCCGGGATCGCGCGCAGTGGCCCGGACAGGGCCTGTCTGATCTCAGATGAGGGGGCGGCGCTGTCGGGAATGCCGCTTGCCGGGGCGCGCAAGACCGGGCGGAATCCGGGCGGCCCCTGCCCGGCCAGTTTGCCGCTCAGATCTGCTTTTCAGGCAGGTTCACGACCAGACCGTCCAGCTCGGGCGTGACACGAAGCTGACAGGTCAGACGCGAGCGCAGCGGATCGGGCTGCCAGGCGAAATCCAGCATATCCTCTTCCATCGCATCCTTGGGCGGCAGACGGTCGACCCAGTCGGCGGCGACATAGACATGGCAGGTCGAACAGGCGCAGGCGCCGCCGCAATCGGCCTCGATCCCCGGCACGCCATTGTCGCGCGCGCCTTCCATCACGGTCATGCCCGGGCGCACCTCGATCTCATGTGCGGTGCCGTTATGCTCGATATAGGTGATTTTCGCCATCGCTCGCTCCTGTCATTGCCGGGGAGATAGGACATCGCAACCGCAAAGAAAAGGGCGGGGAAATCCCCCGCCCTGCCCGCCCGCGCGAAAAGCGCGCCGGGCCTTGCCGCGATCCTTATCCCGTGATCGAGAGCGCGACAAAGCGCGGTTCACTGCCGCGCCAGATCCGCAGCAGGATCGAACGCCGGCCGGCATCGCGTGCCTGCGCAATCGCGGCACTCAGATCATCGGGTGATGCAACGGGATTGCGCCCGGCCTCGGTGATGACATCGCCCGCAGACAGACCCTTTGCCGCCGCATCCGATGCCGGATCGACATCGCTGATGACCAGCCCCTGCTGATCCGCCGGCACGCCCAGATCGGCGGCGATCTCGGGGGTCAGCAGTTGCAGCGTCAGACCGAGCGCCTCTTGCGGCTCACTCGTGCCGGGGGCGGTGCCGTTCTCGGTTGCCGTGCCCTCGGCGACCTCGCGCCGGCCAAGCGTGACCGGCAGGCTGACCTCCTCGCCGTCGCGCATGACGGTGACATCGACCGCCTCGCCGATCGGGGCCTGCGCCACGCGCGCGACCAGATCACGGTCATCGGCGATATCGCGGCCGTCAAAGCGCAAGATGACATCACCCGCACGGATACCGGCCGCTGCCGCCGGGCCTTCGGGCACATCGGTGACCATGGCGCCGCGATCATTGTCCAGCTCGAGCGATTCCGCGATTTCGGGGGTGACACGCTGGATCTTGACGCCCAGCCAGCCGCGCCGCGTCTCGCCGAACTCGCGCAGCTGGTCAACGACGGTGGTCACGACATTCGAGGCCATCGAGAACCCGATCCCGATAGAGCCGCCATTGGGGGAAAGGATCGCCGTGTTCACGCCGATGACCTCGCCCTCCATGTTGAACAGCGGGCCGCCCGAAT
>JAUNTL010000027.1:0-20016 GCA_030538705.1 Paracoccus sp. (in: a-proteobacteria)
ATTTCTTTTTGATCGGCCACAGCAGGCGGCGCATCTTGTCGGTGCCGCTGTTGTCAGGCCAGCTGTTCAGCGGCGCGAAACGCTGGTTGCCGGTGCCACCGCCGCCACGGCCATCGGCCAGACGATAGCTGCCTGCCGCGTGCCAGGCCATGCGCACCATGCTGCCGCCGTAATGGCCGTAATCGGCCGGCCACCAGTCCTGACTGTCGGTCATCAGCGCGGTCACATCGGCCTTGAGCGCATCGAAATCCAGCGTCTTGACCGCCTCGCGATAGTTGAAATCACGGCCGAGCGGGTCGGTTCTGGTATCGTGCTGGGCAAGGATCTCGAGCTTGAGCGATTTGGGCCACCATTCGGTCACCGATTCGCTGTTATGGGTGTTGCTGCCATGCAGAACCGGGCATTTGCCGGCCGGTGCGTCATTGCCGTCCATGTCATCCTCCGTCTTGTTGCTGGCCCGGCGCGAACCGGGCGGGCGTGGGATACGCCGGGATTCGCAGGGATGATAACAGTGCGGACCGATCATGAATAATTGCATTTCCTTACTTATGAGATAAGATTGCCTGATGCTTTCGCTGACATTGAAACAGCTGCGCTATTTCGAGGCGCTTGCCCGCACCGGCCAGTTCGGCCGCGCTGCCGAGGATTGCGCCATCACCCAGCCCGCGCTTTCGATGCAGATCAAGGAGCTGGAGGCCCAGCTTGGCGCCCCTCTGGTCGAGCGCAGCGCGCGTCAGGTGCGGCTGACCGCGCTTGGCCAGCAGTTCGCGGCGCGGGCGCGCGACATTCTGCGCTCGGTCGATGAACTGGGCGATCTGGCCCGTGCCGATGGCGAAGATCTGTCTGGTCCGCTGCGCATCGGCGTTATCCCGACCGTCGCGCCCTATCTGCTGCCGCGTCTCATTCAGGCACTGGCGCGGCAGTTTCCGCGCCTCGATCCGCATCCGCGCGAGACGGTGACGCCCCGCCTGATCGCGGATCTGCTGGAATCGCGTCTGGATATCGCCATCGTCGCCCTGCCGGTGTCAGAGCCGGCGCTGCACGAAACCGCCCTTTTCGACGAGGAATTCGTGCTGGTCCGCCCCGCCGCCGATCACGACCGCCCGGTGCCAAATGCGGAAAACCTGCAACAGATGCGCCTGCTGCTGCTGGAAGAGGGCCATTGCTTTCGCGATCAGGCGCTGTCGTTTTGCAAGATGGCACAGCCCCCGCGCGGGCTGATGGAAGGCAGCTCGCTGTCCACTCTGGTCCAGATGGTCGGTGCGGGGATCGGTGTGACGCTGATCCCGGAAATGGCGGTCGATCTGGAAACCCGGCAGGCCGGCGTTTCGGTCGCGCGCCTGCCCCGGCCAAGGCCCACCCGCACCATCGGCATGGTCTGGCGGCGCTCGAACCCTTTGGCGGACCGCTTTGCCCAGATCGCGCAGATCGTGACCGAACTCGGCCAGCCGATACCCCAGCCGGGCTGAGGATATCCGCCCGTCCGGCCCGGCGCGCCGCGAAATATTCGCCGCCGCCCCTCAGCCGCGCGCCAGCCCCATGCGCTGCGCGCTGCGCGTTTCAAGCAACTGAAACCCCTCATAGATCAGGATCGCGATCAGGCCGACGACAAGCCCGCCCTGCACCACGAATGCCGTATTCGAGGACAAAAGCCCCGCGATGATAACCTCGCCCAGGGTTCGCGCAGCCACGGTCGAGCCGATGGTCGCCGTCGCCAGCGAGATCACCGCCGACAGCCGCACCCCGGCCAGGATCAGCGGCAGCGCCAGCGGCATCTCGACCCGCCACAGCCGCTGGCTGCGGGTCAGCCCCATGGCGCGGGCCGCCTCGGTCACCGCAGGGGGCTGGGTGGTCAGCCCGGTCAGGGTATTTTCGAATATCGGCAAAAGCCCGTAGAGAAACAGCGCAACCAGCGTCGGGCCGGCACCAAAGCCCATGACCGGCACCGCCAGCGCCAGAACGGCAACGGGCGGAAAAGTCTGGCCCACAGCGGTTACGGTCCGCGCCAGCGGCAGGAACTCGCGCCCGGCGGGCCGGGTCACCACAATGCCCAGACCCACGGCAATCACACTCGATGCCGTAACCGCCGCCGCCACCAGCCCGAGATGCGAAACAGTCAGCGACAAAAGGCTGGTCTGCGTATAGATCGGCGGCGCATTATTGCGTGTCAGCGGCTCGAACAGCGGTGCGAATGTCGCCGGGCTGGCCAGAAAGGCGACAAGAAACAGCGCCGCCAGCACGATCAGGACGCGCCCCGTCATCGCGCCCGGTCCCCGGCCGGTGCAGGAGGCGGGGATCGCGGATCGGCCGCGCTATCACGATATCCGCCCCTCTCGGCAGGGGCAGAGCCGCTGATTTCGCGCCCGTCCCCGCCCGCCGCCCGGACCGCATCAGCGCCGGCCATCTGCGCCCCCGCCGCACGCGCACGCAGGGCCGCCAGCGTGATCACACCGCCACCGGCAACCGGCAGGACCTCGCGCCCCGTCCACAGACATTCCGCCAGTGCGTCGCGCAGGCTGGCCTGAGGGGCAATCACATCGCCCGGCGCCTCGCCCGGCACGACCAGATCGCCGACCGGCGTCAGCGACAGCAGACGAAAGGGCCGCTCGCCCTCACCGATCAGGGCGCGCACAAAGGGGGTTGCCGGGGCGGTCAGGATCTCGGCCGGGGGGGCGTATTGCAGCAGCCGGCCCTTGTCCATGACCGCGATCCGGTCGCCAAGCGCCACCGCCTCTTCCATGTCATGGGTGACGATGATCAGCGTCGTGCCCAGCCGGCGCTGGATCGCGCGCAGATCGGTCTGCGCCTTGGCCCGGATCACCGGATCAAGCGCCCCGAACGGCTCATCCATCAGCAACAGCTCGGGCCGCGCGGCAAGGGCGCGGGCGACACCGACGCGCTGCTGCTGGCCGCCCGACAGCTCATGCGGCATGCGGTTGCGGAACTGCGCCGGGTCCAGCTGGAACAGCGCAAGCAGTTCGTCCGTGCGGGCATTGATGTCCCGAGCGGACCATCCCAGCAGGCGCGGCACGGTGGCGATATTCTGCGCAACGGTGCGGTGCGGAAACAGCCCGTGCCCCTGAATGGCATAGCCGATACGCCGGCGCAGCAGATGCGGCGCCAGCGTGGCACAATCCACCCCGTCGATCAGAACGCGGCCCGATGACGGTTCAACCAGACGGTTGATCATCCGCAAAAGCGTCGTCTTGCCCGACCCCGAGGTGCCGACAAGGGCCGCGATCTGCCCGGTGCCGACGGTCAGGCTGACATCGTCAACCACGCTTACACCGTCATAGACCTTGCTCAGATGCCCGATGCTGATCATGACGCAGCTCCTTTGTCGTCGCGGTGGTCCAGCCCTTCGACCAGCAGATCCAGCGCGATCCCCGCGATCAGCGCCAGCGCGATCGTCGGCAGCGCGCCCAGAAGAACCAGATCCATCGCGGTCTGATTCAGCCCCTGAAAGACAAACGTGCCAAAACCGCCCCCGCCGATCAGACCGGCAATCACCGCCAGCCCGATATTCTGGACCAGCACAATACGCACCGCCGCGATGATGACCGGCAGCGCCAGCGGGATCAACACCCCGGCCAGCAGCTGCGCGCGCGTCATCCCCAGCCCGGTCGCGGCATCACGGGCATCGGGCGAGACACCGCGCAGCCCGACCAGCGTATTCGAGACGACCGGCAGCAGCGAATACAGAAACAAAGCAACAAGCGCCGGAAAGACGCCGATCCCTGAAATCCCCATGTCCGCCGCGCCGGGGATATTGACCGCGATCCAGCCAAAGACCGGGATCATGATGCCAAACAGCGCCAGCGACGGGATGGTTTGCAGCATGTTCAGCACACCCAGCACCGGCCGGCGCAGCGGCGCCGAAAGATAAAGCGCGATCCCGGCCGGCAGCCCGACCAGCAGCGCCGCCCCCAGCGAACCAAAGGCAAGCGCCACATGGCGCGCGGCCTCGCGCGCAAAACTATCCTGCCGGGCCGCGTATTCGCGCATGACCGACACACTGTCCAGCCAGCCCGACACCAGCACCAGCCAGCCCGCAGCAATCACCGCCGCCAGAAACAGCCAGCGCAGCATCAGCGAGGGCCGCAGCCGTGACAGCGCATCCGCCGCCATCAGCGCAAAAGCCAGCAGCAGCAGCCAGAACCCCGAGGCCGGCGCCGCGCGCGCCGCGCCGCCCGGCTCGGGGATCAGGACACGCGCCATCAGCCCCAGCAACAGGATCACCGCCAGCGCCCCGCCCGCGCCGGTCACCAGCCGCATCATCTGCGGGCGGCGCGCCGGCAGGGCCGAGATCAGCGCCGCCGCCAGCGCGGCCATGGCCAGCCAGCCCCAGATGCCCAGCAACCCGGCCAGACCGACCCCCTCGCCCAGAACGATGCGGTTGGCGCGGAACTGCACCAGCGGCAGGGCCAGCCCGACCAGCCCGACCCCGGCAAACAGCAGCCCCGTCCGGCTGAGCCCACCGCCTGCATCCCGCCCCGCGGCAGCAACGGGCGCGGACACGCTCATCCGCGCGGCCTTGTTCGGGTTGCGCGCCGGCCCGGCACCGGGGCGGGGTTTCGGATCACTGAAGGATGCCTTGCCCGGTCAGCCAGTCGCGCGCGACGGCATTCGCCGGCTCGCCGCCGACCTGAATGCGGCCATTCAGTTCCTGCAAGGTGACCAGATCGAGCGATTCGAAAATCGGGTTCAGGATGTCGGCGATGGCGGGATGTTCCTCCAGCACCGCGGCACGCACGACGGGGGCGGGTTGATAAACCGGCTCAACCGCCTTGTCGTCCTCCATCACCACCAGCCCGGCCGGCGCGATCCCGCCATCGGTGCCATACACCATGGCCGCATTGACGCCCGAGGTCTGCTGCGCCGCTGCCGCAATGGTCGCGGCGGTATCTCCGCCCGCCAGCTGGACCAGTTGATCCGGCGTCAGGACAAAGCCATAGGTTTCCTGAAACGCCGGCAGTGCGGCCGGCGAGGTCACAAATTCGGCCGAGGCTGCCAGCTTGACCGCGCCGCCCCCGGCGACAAAGGCCCCGAGATCAGACATGGTGGCCAGAGAATGGGCCTCGGCCAGATCCTGACGCAAAGCGATGGCCCAGGTGTTGTTCGCCGGCGAAGGCGTCAGCCAGATCAGCCCGGCGGGCGCGTCCAGCTCGGCCGCGCGGGCATAGCCGGCGGCGGCATCCTTCCAGATTTCGCTGTCGGCCTCGTTATGAAAAAAGGCCGCATTCCCGGTATATTCGGGATAGATGTCGATCTGACCCGAGCTGAGCGCATCGCGCACGATGGGCGTGCCACCCAGTTGCAGCCGGTCCTGCACCGGCAGACCCGCATCCTGCAAGGCCAGCAGGATGATATTGCCCAGCAGGCCGCCCTCGGTGTCGATCTTGGACGAGACCACGATATCACGGGCGTTTGCGGCACCAGAGGCTGCAAGGATGGCGGCGGCGGCCAGGGTAAGAATTGGTTTCATCACGGGGACTCCTGTGCGGAAAGATCATTGTCATTGCGCGGGTTTTCCGCGCCGGGCGCAATGCCCAAAATCGCATCAAAGGGCAGAAACGGCGCCTCGGCCAGCAATGCCGCATCAAAATCGGGCGCGCTCAGCCCCTGTTGCAGGGCGGTCAGATTGGCCGAAAGCGGCCGGTCGACGGTCAGCGGCGGGATATGATGGCGGATCATCTCATAGGACAGGGCAACCACGCCCGGCGCGGGCGCGCGGCCGCGCAGGTCAAGGGCCTGTGCGGCCAGCATCGCCTCGACCGCCTGCAACCACTCGACAGCGTCGAGCTGTTCGCGCAGCCGCCCCGCCGTCAGCGAGATAAAGGCCGCCTCGTCCTCCAGCCCGGCGGCGACCGTCTGGTTCAGCACCGAGACCGGGGCGGTCGCGTCGATCACCCGCACGACCTG
This sequence comes from Paracoccus sp. (in: a-proteobacteria), assembly GCA_030538705.1. Classification (GTDB taxonomy): domain Bacteria; phylum Pseudomonadota; class Alphaproteobacteria; order Rhodobacterales; family Rhodobacteraceae; genus Paracoccus. The sequence goes on from JAUNTL010000027.1 coordinate 5,923, forward strand.
CTCCAGCGCCAGCTTCATCACCGGGCCATAGCCGGTCGCCACGATGCCGGGCGGAACCAGATTGACGGGCAGCCCCTCCAGCTGGCCATTGGTCATCAGCAGGCAGCGGTTAAAGGCGTTGCGCGCCAGATGGCCAAGCGCAAGCTGGACCGAGGACAGCCGCATCGACAGCGACAAAAGCAGGCTTCCGCCCGAGGTGACGACACGCCCGCCGATCACCACCGGATTGTCGTCGACATGGCCGGTTTCCTGATGCACGGCCTCGCCGGCCTCGGAAATCGCATTGGCGGCGGCGCCAAAGACCTGCGCGATCATCCGCGCCGACAGCGGGTCATGAACCCGGCCGCTTGCCGGCCATTGCGCCCCCTCGGCCGCCGCCAGCAGCCAGCCGGCAATGCAGACCTCCTGCGACAGGCCGTTGAACCGGGCGGCCGCCCAGACCTGACGATCCAGCCCCATCGCCTGCGCGCCCATCAGCGCCAGCACCATCTCGCGCCGCAGGATGCGGCCGGCGCGGATCACATGCAGCGCCGCCTTGGCCAGACCAAAAGAGTTGGACGCGATCGCCGCCAGCCCGTCACGGACCGGCATCGGGTGGGGCGTAATTCCCAGCAGCGCCAGCGCCTCGGCCGCGCCCATCGCCCGGCCCTTCAGCCGCACCATCCCCTCGCCCGCCATGACCGTCGCAAGCTGGCCCATCTGCCCCAGATCCGCCGCCCCGGCCGAACCGCGCCGGTTCATCACCGGCAGCAGATCCTCGGCCAGCATGCGTTCGAGAAAATGCACGAACTCGACCGAGACGCCCAGCTGACCGCTCAGCGCCGTATTCAGACGCAGCGCCAGCGTCAGCCGGGTGGCCTCGGGGCTGACCTCCTCACCGACGGCGAACTGATGGGCAAAGGGCAGCGCACGGGAATAGGCATCGATCCCGCCGCCCTCCTGGGCCGTATCGCGCAGCGCGCCGACGCCGGTCGTCGCGCCATAGATCGCCTGCCCGCCCGCCAGCGCCGCCATGAAATCGGCGCGTCCGGCGGCGACACGCGCCGCCGCCTCTTGCGACAGCCGCAGCCTGAGCGCGCCCGAGGCGATCTGCGCCAGCGCCGAAAGCGGGATCGGCGCGCCGGTCAGGGTGATATAAGGGGGGGTCAACATCTGTCCTTGTGGTGGTTTGCTGTCGCGCACAGTTCAGCACGGGCCGGCGCGGTGCGGCAATGGCCGCAAAAGTGGTTTTTACACCCGACCCATATCAAAGAAAACTGCCCGCTCGCCCTGGAACCGGCCCGCGCATCGCCGGGGAGGCAGCCTGCGCCTGAACCGCGACAAACGCGGCGGCACGGACAGAAGCGGCGCTCGCCCATCGACAGATGCGGGCGGCGCAGGGGTTCGAAGAAAAACCGGCATACGATTGACACAACGCATCGCCGGCCTTTCGCCCGAGGACCGGACATGGGCCTGCTGTCTGCCGCAAGGGCGACCGCACTGTCCCCGGCCCGGCTGTGACGGGCGGCGGATGGCAGAAGGCCCATGCGGCGAACCGCCCCGACCCCGTGCCGCACCGCCGCAAAAGGATATGCCGCAGCCGCAAAGAACTGTTCTCGCCACAGGGCTTTCATCTGCTATAGCAATGCGCAGAAATGCATCGCGACCCCCATCTCCGGCCCGCCGGACGCAGAAAGGCCCGACCATGACCCATCCCGTGACCAGCGAAATCCGTGGCGACACGCTGATCCTGACCATCGACAACCCGCCGGTGAACGTCATCTCGCAACCTGTGCGCGCGGGGCTGCTGGATGCCTGCATCAAGGCCCGCGCCGGGGTTGATGCCGGACAGATCGCACGTGTCATCGTGACCGGCGCCGGGCGCAGCTTTGTCGCGGGTGCCGATGCGCGCGAATTCGATGGCCCGGCGCTTGACCCCCAGTTGCCCGATGTTCTGGCCGCGCTCATGGCGCTGCCCGCCATTGCCGCAATCAATGGCGCGGCACTCGGCGGCGGCTATGAGATCGCGCTTGCCTGCCGTCTGCGTATCGCCGCACCCGATGCGCTGATCGGCCTGCCCGAGGTCACGCTGGGCGTCGTTCCCGGCTCGGGCGGGACGCAGCGGCTGGCGCGGCTGATCGGTCTGGAACGCGCATTTCCGCTGGTCAGCACGGGCACGACGCTCAAGGCCCGGGCCGCTCTGGCCGAAGGTCTGGTCGATGCGCTGAACGACGATCCGCTTGCCGCCGCACTTGCCGTCGATCCCGCGTCACTCGGCCCGGCCATCGACGATCTGCCCCCGCCGGCCCCCGCCCCCGAGGCCGCGCGCGCCGCGCGTGCCAATGCCGGGCGCCGGATGCGCGGCCAGATCGCGCCCTTGCGCGCCATTGAGCTGATGGAGCTTGCGGCCGAGCTGCCACCGGCCGAGGCGATGGCCCGCGAACGTGCAACCTTTCTCGAGCTGCGGGCCGGCGCGCAGGCCCGCGCCTTGCGTCATGTCTTTTTCGCCGAGCGCAGCACCGGTGGCTCGCCGGCGCTGAAACAGGTCGAGCCGGCACCGGTCGATCATGTTCTGGTCGCAGGCGGCGGCACGATGGGGGCCGCGATCGCCTATGCGCTGAACAATGCGGGGATCAAGATCACCCTTCTGGAACATGACGAGGCCGCGGCGACCCGCGCACGGGCCAATGTCGCCCGCCTGTTTGACGAGGCCGTCAGCCGCGGCAAGCTGGACCCGGCCGAGGCGGCGCGCCGCCAGACCGAGACCTTTGGCTTTATCCATGGCGAGACGGCGGAGCTGCCGGCGGTCGATATGGCGATCGAGGCCGTGTTCGAGGATCTGGCCGTCAAGCGCGCATTGTTCACCCGGCTGGGCCGCGATCTGCCGGCGGGGACCATTCTTGCGACGAATACCTCGTATCTCGACGTCAACCGCATCTCTGAGGTCGTGCCCCGGCCAGAGCGCTTTCTCGGGCTGCATTTCTTTGCCCCCGCGCATCTGATGCGGCTGGTCGAGGTGATCCGGGCCGAACACAGCGCGCCCCGGACGCTGGCCACGGCATTCGCGCTGACCAGGCGGCTGCGCAAGGTCGCGGTCGAGGCCGGCGTCTGCGACGGCTTTATCGGCAACCGTATCCTGACGCATTATCGCGCGGCGGCGGATGTCGCGCTGTTAGAGGGCGCGCTGCCGGCCGAGGTCGATGCCGCCATGGTTGAATTCGGCATGGCAATGGGCCCCTATGAGACGCAGGACCTGTCCGGGCTGGACATCGCCTATGCCAATCGCAAGCGCAAGCGCGACGCGGGCGAGACGCCGCGCGGCCGCCCCGTCCCCGTCGCCGACCGTCTGGTCGAGGATGAGGGCCGGCTGGGGCGCAAGACCGGGTCGGGCTGGTATGACTATCCCGATGGCCGGCCGGTCGCCTCGGACCATGTCGCCGCGATGATCCGCACCGCATCGGACGAGGCCGGTGTCGCGCGGCGGGCCTTTGGCAGTGAAGAGCTGTCGCGCCGTCTGGCGCTGGCGATGATCGCCGAGGCCGCCGATATCGTTGACGAAGGCATCGCCGCACGCCCCGCCGATGTCGATCTGGTGCTGATCCACGGTTACGGGTTTCCGCGCTGGCGCGGCGGGCCGATGCGGCTGGCCGATGAATGGGGCCTGCCCGCCCTGCTGGCCGAATACGAGGCACTTGCCGCGGCCGATCCGGTCAGCTGGCAGGTGCCCGCCCTGATCCGCCGGCTGGTCAGAGAAGGCCGCAGCCTGTCGGACCTGAACTGACACGCAGGGGCCGCGCCGGGCAGAACGCCGCCCGGCGCGGCTCAGATCGCGCCAAGGATAAGCCGCACGGCAATCACCAGCAGCATCGCCATGATCAGCCGGTCGAACAGCTGCGCACCGACCCGGCGCACCAGCATCACCCCCAGCGGCATGGCCGCGAACAGCGGGATACAGCACAGCACGCTGAGCGCGAATATCTGCCCGTCCATGACCTTCATGCCGAACAGCGCCGGCACCTGCACCACCGACATCGACGCGAACATCGTCGAGATGGTGGCAATGAACCGCTCGCGTCCCAGACGCACCGCATGCAGATAGGTGACCGAGACCGGGGCCGATATCCCCGCCGCGCCCTGCAAGACCCCGGCCACAAATCCGGCCGGCGCGGCCAGCGGCCGCGCGATGGCGTAACTCAGCGCCCATTCCGGTTTCATCATGCGAAAGGCGACATAGCACAGCGCCAACAGACCGACCGTAACCGACAGCCATTCCGACGGCAGGGTCGCCAGCAGCACCGTTCCGACAAATGCCCCGAGGGCCGCAGCAACCGACAGCCGCAACACGAAACCCCGGTCGGCAAGCGCCGCGCGATACTGCCAGATCTGCCACAGATTGGATGCCAGCGCCGGAAAGGCGAATGTCGCCACGGCCACCGGCACGCCGAAATAGATCGACATCAGCGGGATCACCACCACCGGCGTCCCCGCCCCGATCGCGCCTTTCAGCACCCCGCCAAGACCAAAGGCCATGACGGCGACCAATATCCCCTCGATCATCCTGCGTCCCCCGCCGGTTGCAATGCCGCGCCCCCTGCCGGACCGCGAACCCCCGGTATCGGCATGACCGGATCAGCGGGAAAACCCGCCTGCCAGACCGCCCCCGGCCCGGCCACCCGGATTTCAGGGCGACGCGGGCGGCTCAGGGCGCGTCCCCGCTTGTGGCAGTAGCCGCGCCGGCGCGGGCGATAAGCGCGGCCTCGCCGGTATGGCGGCCGGGCGCAAGCGCGTCCGTCCAGTCGCGGCCGGGAACAGCGCGTTCCAGCGCGCCGGCCAGGGTCAGCCCCGGCTCGGCCGCCATGGCGCGCAGCGCATCCGCAATGATCGCCTGTGCCTCGTCGCGCGGCATCTCGCGCGCCAGCACAAAGCCCGCCGCCTCGGCCATCATCGCGCCGCGATCGGCGGCGAATGCGGCGCTGATCCGGGCCGGGTCCGCGCGCAGCGTCCCGGCCAGCTCTGCCGCGATGCGCAGGCTGGCCGCCGCGCGTTCCAGCATCGCGGGCAGCAGGCTCCATTCCAGCGCCAGCGCGCTGCCGTCGCGTTCCCCGGCGTGGATCTGTGCCTGATGCAGCGTGCCCAGATCACCCGCGTTCAGCCGTCCGAGCGTGATCAGCGCCTCGGCGGCGACGGGGTTGGATTTCTGCGGCATGGTCGATGAGCCGCCGCCCTGCCCGGCCGATACAAGGCCGGTTTCCGATTGCGACATCATCACGAGGTCGGCGCCGATCTTGCCGGTCGCGCCGGTGGTCATCGACAGCCAGCCGCCCAGCTCGGCCATGATATCGCGCGTTGCATGCCATGGCACATCCACGACGCCCAGACCCAGATCCCGCGCCATCGCGCGCCGCAGCGCGGCCGCATGCGGGCCAAGCGCCGCCGAGGTGCCCGCCGCACCGAACAAGGACAGGTTCAGCAGCCGCGGCCGCATCTGATCAAGCCGCGCAATCTGCCGGCTCAGCGGTGCGCGCCAGACGGCGATCTTTGCGCCCAGCGTCGTCGGCGCGGCGATCTGGAAACGGGTATGGGCGGGAATGACGCGCCCGGCCTCTTTTGCGGCGCGGGCGGCCAGCAGCTCATCCAGCTGCACCAGCCTGTCGCGCAGCAGATCAAGCGCCCCCTGCAACTGGATCATCAGCCCGGTATCGGTGATGTCCTGCGAGGTGGCGCCGAAATGGACCCAGTTGGCATAGGGGCCTGCGGCCTGTTTCAGCGCGGCGATCAGCGGCTGGGCGGCAATGCCTGCCCGCGCCACCCCGGGCGCAAGCGCTGCCGGATCGGGGCGCAGCCCCGCAGCCGCCCGGATGATCGCATCACCGGCATCCGCCGGGATAATCCCCAGCCCCGCCTGCGCACGCGCCAGCGCTGCCTCGGCACGCAGCATCGCGGCAATGGCGGCCTCATCACCCGTCAGCGCGGCCATCCCGGCATCACCGAACAGCTGCTGAAACAGCGCCGATACCATCAGGCCGGCCGCAGCCCCAGTATCGCGCGCGCCTGCGCGGCGGTGGCGACGGGACGGTCGTATTTCGCGCAGATTTCCGCCGCACGCGCGACAAGCGCCGCGTTCGAGGGCGCAAGCCGGTCGCGGTCCAGCCGGACGTTATCCTCCAGCCCGGTGCGCGCATGCCCGCCCGAGGAAATCGCCCATTCGTTCAGCACGATCTGGTTCGGCCCGATTCCCGCCGCACACCATGGCGCATCCTTGCCGAACAGCCGCGCGACCGTGTGGATATAATAATCGAACACATCACGATCGACCGGCATCGCATTCTTGACGCCCATGACGAACTGCACATAGGGCGTGCCCGCCAGCCGGCCATCATCGGCCATCTTTTTCGCTTGCAGGATATGGGACAGATCGAAGGCCTCGATTTCCGGCTTTACGTCGTATTTCAGCATCTCGGACGCCAGCCAGTCGACCAGATCGGGCGGATTTTCGTAAACCCGCGTCGGGAAATTATTCGACCCGACCGAGAGCGAGGCCATGTCCGGCCGCAGCGGCAACATCCCGCCGCGCGCCTGCCCCGCACCCGAACGCCCGCCGGTCGACAGCTGAACGATCATGCCGGGGCAATGCGCCTCGATCCCCTCTTTCAGCGCCGCGAAACGTTCCGGGTCCGAGGTCGGCCTGCCGTCGTCGTCGCGGACATGGCAATGCGCGATGGACGCGCCCGCCTCGAACGCCTCATGGGTCGATTCGATCTGCTCGGCCACGGTCACCGGCACGGCGGGGTTGTTTTCCTTGGTCGGAAGCGAGCCGGTAATGGCCACACAGAGAATGCAGGGTTTTGGGTCAGACATCGAAAAAAACCGTCTCCTGTTCGCCTTGCAGGCGGATATCAAAGCGATAGACCGCCACGCCGTCCCGGTCGCCGTCACGTTTTGCCAGCAGGGTCGCGCGGCGGTTCTCCCATTCGATCAGATTGAGAACCGGATCGCTGGAATTGGCCTCTGCCTCATCCTCGAAATAGATGCGCGTATTCAACCCGATGTTGATCCCGCGTGCAACGATCCACAGGCTGATATGGGGCGCCATAAGCGCCAGCCCCTCCCCGGCGCGGCCGTGCCGGTCGGGATGGGCGTCGCGCACCCGCTGCGCCACGTCCGAGATCATGCGCCCGCGCGCGCGGACCGGGCCGGGCTTGACGGTATCGAAACCCCATTCGCCGGTCTCGAAATCGGTGATCACACGGCCCCAGCCGCGAAACCCCTCCTCGACCGCGCCGCCGCCCTCGGGATGGGCATAATGCCCGTCGGCATTGGCCTGCCACGCCTCGATCAGCACGTCCTTGACCGGGCTGCCCGTGCCATCGACGACCACGCCCTCGACCCGGATACGCTGGCCTTTGGCGTTCGGCCCGGCAATATCCCAGCCCAGTTCACGCCCATAGATGTCAAAGCCGGCAGCCCCCGGCGCCAGCCCGATATGGACATAAGGCCCGGCGGTCTGCGATGGCGTTTCCCGCAGATAATCGAGATTCTGCCGCATGTCAGTTGCCCTCCAGCCGGTTTTCAAACAGGGTCGAGCGGCGCCCCCGCAGCACGATGTCGAACCTGTAGGCGATGCAATCCAGCGGCACCGAGGCATTCATGTCAAGCCGCGCGATCAGCTGCTCTATCGCATCGGGATCAGGGATTGTCGCGACGATCGGACAAAGCGCGATCAGCGGATCCCCCTCGAAATAAAGCTGGGTGATCAGGCGCTGGCTGAAGCTGCTGCCGAATACGGAAACATGGATATGCGCCGGCCGCCAGTTGTTGACCCAGTTGCGCCACGGATAGGCGCCGGGCTTGACCGTGCGAAAGAAATAATAGCCGTTCGCATCGGTCAGCGTGCGCCCGCAGCCGCCGAAATTCGGGTCGATGGGCGCGAGATAGCTGTCCTTTTTATGCCGGTATCGCCCGCCGGCATTGGCCTGCCAGATCTCGACCAGCGTATCGGGCACCGGGCGCGCCGATCCGTCCAGCACGCGGCCATGGATGATGATGCGCTCGCCCACCGGGTCGCCGGTTTTGGCGTAATTCTTGATCAGGTCGTTATCTATCGGGTCGATATCATGATGGCCGAATACCGGGCCGGTGATCTCGCTTGTGGATTGTTGCAGCGAAATCAGACCATAGCGCGGGCTGCGTGCGACCGAGGTCTTGTAATCGGGCGTCAGCGCCGGCGGGTGGCGCGTGCGGTCGCGCTGGAAATACTCGGCTGGCTTCATTGGCTTTCCTCCATTTCGGCATAGGTCTGCCTGGCCAGTTTCAACGCATGATTGGCGCGTGGCACACCACAATAGATGGCGACATGCTGAAACACCTCCTGCACGTCTTGCCTGCTCGCGCCGGTGCGGGCCGTGGCACGGATATGCATGGGGATCTCGTCCCAGTTCCCCGCAGCCGCCAGCAGCGCAAGCGTCAGCATCGAGCGCTCGCGCCGCGAAATCCCCCCCCCGGCCCAGACCGTGCCCCAGGCGGCATTGGTGATCAACTCCTGAAATGGTGCATCGAAATCGGTCTTGGCGGCCTCGGCGCGGTCGACATGGGCGTCGCCCAGCACCTCGCGGCGGACCTTCATCCCCGTGTCGTAACGATCAGACATCGCCGGTCTCCCTGAGAAAGCAAATGGTGGCGGCTTGCGCGGCCGGCAGATACGCCGGCACCGCGCGCGCGCCCCGGACCCGCAGACCGCGCGCGTCCGGGAACACGATTGGCCCGCCCGCCTCGCGGCCGCTGCGTTCATGGTGCAGATCAGCACCGTTGACAGCTGCCCGGCCCATCAGAACGGCAGCCCGACATAGTTTTCGGCAAATGCCTGCTGCTGGGCGCTGTTATCGCGCAAAAATGCGATATCAGCCTGCTGCATCCTGAGGTCAAAGCCGCTCTGATCCGGGTAGCGGTGCAACAGGCCGCTGAACCACCAGCTGAACCGTTCGGCCTTCCACACCCGCGCCAGCGCGCGTTCGGAATAGCGCTCAATGCCCTCGCTGCTGCTGTCACGGTAATATTCGACCAGCCCGCGATACAGGTAATGAACATCACTGGCGGCGGTATTCAGCCCCTTGGCCCCGGTCGGCGGCACGATATGGGCGGCATCACCGCACAGAAACAGACGGCCCCAACGCATCGGCTCGGTCACAAAGGAACGCAGCGGCGCGATAGATTTCTCGATTGTCGGGCCGGTGACAAGACGTTCGGCCACGTCGGCAGGCAGGCGGTTTCTGAGTTCGGACCAGAAGGCGTCATCGGTCCAGTCCTCGGGCGAATCCGACAGCGCGCATTGAATGTAATAGCGCGACAGGTTTTCATTGCGCATCGAACACAGCGCAAAGCCACGCTTTGAGCTGGCATATATCAGCTCGTGATGCACGGGCGGGGTGCGCGACAGCACGCCCAGCCAGCCGAAGGGATAGGTCTTTTCATATTCGCGCCGCACGCCCAGCGGGATAGTCTGCCGGCTGATGCCGTGAAAGCCGTCGCAGCCGGCAATGAAATCGCAGTCGATGCGGTGCTGCTGCCCGTCGCTCGAATAGGTGACAAAGGGCTGGTCGCCGTCGGCACCATGGATCGCCACACCCTCGGCCCCGAACACGGTCGTCAGCCCGGCGGCCTCGCGCGCATCGTAAAGATCACGCGTCAGCTCGGTCTGACCATAGACAATCACCGGCATTCCCGTCAGCGCCTTGAAATCAATGCGGAACATTCCGTCCTCGGTGGCGATCTGCGTGCCGTCATGGACATAGCCCTCGGCATGCAGGCGATCGGCGGCGCCGGCCTCTTCCATCAGCCGGACCAGCCCCGTTTCCAGCACGCCCGCGCGAATGCGCCCCAGCACATAGTCCCGCGTCTTGCGTTCCAGCACCACGGCCCCGATCCCGTTGCGGTGCAAAAGCTGACCCAGAAGAAGCCCAGACGGACCGCCACCAATGATGACAACCTGTGTGCGCATGACAATTCCTCCACCACCGCAGGATTGCATATGGAAATCGGCATGAAAATTGAGATTATCAACCAGTTGATTATCATTTCGGGTAAGTCATGGATCGCCGGGTCAAGCTGCGCCACCTTGAGGCCTTTGTCGAAATTGCCCGCCAGCGCAGTCTCAAGCGCGCGGCCGAGCGGCTGAACCTGACCCAGCCCGCGATTTCGCGCACCCTCGCCGAGTTGGAGGCCGTGACCGGCGCCCGCCTGCTGATCCGCGGACGTGGCGGGGCCGAGCTGACCGCGCAGGGCCAGATCCTGTTCGACCATGCTCAGACAGCATTGGGGGCGCTGGAACGCGGTCTTGACGGCGCCTCGGACCGGGGGGCGCGGGCACGCGCGCCGCGTCTGCGGCTGGGCGCGCTGCCATCGGTTGCGGCGCGGCTGTTGCCCGAACTGGTCGCCGGGCTGGAAACCATGGCGCCCGACCTGCTGCTGACCATCGCCGATGGTTCGCATGATCACCTGACCGGGCAATTGCGCGGCGGGACGCTCGATCTGGTGCTGGGCCGGCTGGGCGCGCCGGAAACCATGCGCGGGCTGAGCTTTTCACAGCTCTATCTGGAAAATGTCGCCATCGTCGTGCGCCCCGGCCACCCGATCCTGACCGCCCCGGCCCTGCGCCGGCTGGAAAACGAGTTCACCGTGATCTTTCCCCCGCCCTGGGCCGCGATCCGGCCCTATGTCGAGCGCATGCTGATCACCGAGGGCGTGAATATGCCACAGCGCCGGATCGAAACGGTTTCGGGCGCATTCGGGCGTGTTTACACCGCGCGCAGTGATGCGGTCTGGATCATCTCGTCCGGCGTGGTCGGGAACGAGATCGCCGACGGCAGGCTGGTGCGGCTGCCGTTTACCGCCACGGGAACCGAAGGTCCCGTCGGGCTGATGCGCCGCGCCGAGGGGCAGGAAACGCCCGAGATGCGGCTGCTGGCACGTGCCGCCGTGGCGGCGGTCGGCCGGCTGGGGTTGGGATGATCGGCCACGGCCGGCCGAAACCGCAGGCCCGGACGCTCAGACCGCGTCGGGCTGGCGCGCGGGATGGGCCTGTGCGAATTGTGGCATATCCTCGCAATGCGCGCGTATTTCGCGCAGGCGTGGAAAACCCGCCAGTTCCAGCCCAAAGCGGTCGGCGGCGAACATCTGCGGGATCAGACAGATATCGGCCAGCCCCGGCGCCGCGCCAAAAACACAGCCACCGCCATGATCCTGCGCCGCGGCCACCGCCTCGCAGGCGCGCAGGCCCTCGGCGATCCAGTGGCGGCACCAGGCATCCGCGCCCGCCTGATCGGCGCCATATTCGGATTTCAGATAATTCAGCACCCGCAGATTATGCAGCGGGTGGATCTCGCAGGCGATGATCTGGGCAAAGCCGCGCACCTGCGCGCGGCCCATCGCATCGGCCGGCAACAGCGGCGGCGCGGGAAATGTCTCGTCCAGCCACTCGATAATCGCCAGTGACTGCGCCAGCACGCCGGCCCCGGTATCCAGCGCGGGCACCAGCCCTTGCGGGTTAAGATCGCGAAAATCATCCCCGCGCTGCTCGCCCTCGCGAAGGTTGACATGCACGGTCTCGGGCCGCAGCCCCTTGAGGTTGAAGGCAATCCGGCAGCGATAGGCCGAAGACGACCTGAAATAACCGTAAAAGCGCATGATTGACCCCCCTCGCCGTGCCGGCAGCCCGATACAGCAAGGGGTATCGCGCCATGATGATCCGGTCAAACAGATGGATCGGGGTGCATAATTGCGCGGTTCCAACGCCCGCAGGGGTGCCGCCCGCGATGACCCGGACGATACACCCCGGCGGCGCATGCAACCACAAGGCCGGCCCCTTGCCGCCATACGCCCCGCGCCCGGATCATCCGCCGCAGCAACGCATCCCGCGCGCCCGGAACTGTCAGGGGACAGGACAGATCCCCCGCAGATCAAAGCGCCGCGCGCAGTCCAGCCGGCCCCGCCCGGCAGAACGGCCCTTGCGGGTCACGAATACCGGATCGGCACGGCCTATTTCAGCCAGACGCCACGCGTATCAATGATCGCCTGATCCTCGCCCGCGGGCGGCGGGCTGTTGCGGAACTCGGTATGATCGACCAGCATCACGCAGACGCCATGCGCCATGGCCTCATGCATGCGCAGCAGGCGGGCGCGCCCATCCAGCCGGGCCGGAAGGCGGTCGATGAACGGCTCGACCACATCGACGCGGCCGGGATATTCATCGACGAGCTGCGAAACGATGTGAACGGCGGGGCTTTCGCGCAAATCGTCAATGTCGGGCTTGAAGGCCAGACCAAAGCAGGCGATGCGCGTATCAGCGGGACGTTCGGCCACAGCCGCGCGGATCTTGTCCAGCACCCAGCCCGGCTTGGCATCATTGGTATCGCGCGCGGTGCGGATGATCCGCGCCAGATCGGGCACCTGCGCGACGATGAACCACGGATCAACGGCAATGCAATGCCCGCCGACACCCGGCCCCGGTTGCAGGATATTGACGCGCGGGTGGCGATTGGTCAGGCGGATCAGCTCCCATACGTTGATGCCCATACGGTCGCAGATCACCGAAAGCTCGTTCGCAAAGGCGATATTGACGTCACGAAAGCTGTTCTCGGTCAGCTTGGCCATCTCGGCGGTGCGGGCGTCGGTCTCGATACAGTCGCCCTCGACCACCATGCGGTAAAGCTCGCGCGCCCGTGCGGCACAGGCCGGGGTGATCCCGCCGATCACGCGGTCATTGCTGACCAGCTCGCGCAATGCATGGCCGGGCAGGATACGCTCGGGGCAATGGGCGATGCGGATATCGGATGCATCGCCGTGATCTTGCGGAAAGGTCAGGTCGGGGCGTTCCTCGGCCAGCCAGCCGGCCATCTGTTCGGTCGCGCCGACCGGGCTGGTCGATTCCAGCACGACCAGATCGCCGGGCTTGAGGACCGGCGCAACCGATCGCGCGGCGGCCTCGACAAAGCTGAGATCAGGCACCTTTTCATCGCCCCCGCCGAGAAAGGGCGTCGGCACCGCGATCAGGAATGCGTCGGCCGGCTCGGGCCGGGTGGCCGCACGCAGAAGGCCCGACCGGACCGAACGGCGCAGCGCATCGTCCAGCCCCGGCTCGACGATATGGGATTCGCCGCGGTTGATACGGTCAACCGCAGCCTGATTGACGTCGACCCCGATCACCCGGATGTTGCGCAGCGCAAACACGACCGCCGTCGGCAGCCCGATATAACCAAGCCCGATCATGCTGATCTGGTCAAAGGGCTTTTTCATACACGTTCTCCGAATTGCGCGAGCGCGTCGAGGATGCGCGGCGCGGCCTTTCCGTCGCCATAGGGGTTATGGGCAAAGCTCATCTCACGATAGGCATCCGCATCGGTCAGCAGGCGCGAGGTCCAGCCGGTGATTTCCCCGACATCGGTGCCGACCAGCCGCACCGTGCCCGCCGCCAGCGCCTCGGGGCGTTCGGTCGTGTCGCGCATCACCAGAACCGGCTTGCCCAGAGAGGGCGCCTCTTCCTGAATGCCGCCGGAATCCGTCACGATCACCTCGGCGCGGTTCATCAGCCAGACAAAGGGCAGATAATCCTGCGGCTCGATCAGGTGAATATTGCCGTGCCGGCCCAGCAGGCGCATCACCGGCTCGCGCACATTGGGGTTGAGATGCATCGGGTAGACGATATCAACATCCGCAAACCGTTCCGCGATCAGGCCAAGCGCGGTGCAGATCCGCTCGAACCCGCCGCCGAAACTCTCGCGGCGGTGCCCGGTCACAAGGACCATCCGCCGCCCCTCGCGCAGAAAGCCAAAGCGACCGGCGATACCGCGCGCCATATCGGGTTCGGCATCAAAACGGGCAACGACCTGTTGCAGCGCATCAATAACCGTGTTGCCGGTCACGATGATCGTGCCATCATCGACGCCTTCGCGCAGCAGCGCCTGACGCGAGGTATCGGTCGGCGCGAAATGCAGTGCCGCCAGCGCACCGGTGACGCGGCGGTTGCCCTCTTCGGGCCATGGGGAATAGAGGTTTCCGGTCCGCAGCCCGGCCTCGACATGTCCGACAGGGATGCGCGCATAATAGGCCGCCAGCGTCGCCGCC
>JAUNTL010000027.1:20026-33075 GCA_030538705.1 Paracoccus sp. (in: a-proteobacteria)
GTGGCCGTATCGCCATGGACCAGCACCATATCGGGGCGCTCATCGGCGAGAACCGGTTGCAGCCCGGTCAGGATCGCGGCGGTCACACCATACAGATCCTGACCCGCCCGCATCACGTTCAGGTCATGGTCAGGACGCAGCCCGAACAGCTGCGTGACCTGATCGAGCATTTCGCGATGCTGGCCGGTCACGCAGATCACGCCGTGGAACCGGGGATCCGAGGTCAGCGCCTGTGCCACCGGGGCCATCTTGATCGCCTCGGGCCGGGTACCAAAGACCGTCATCACTTTCATATCGGTGCGCCTTCCTGCGTCTCGCCGGGTGGATTGCCACCTGCCTGCCGCGATTGCAAGCTGCAAGGATCACCCGCGCCTGCGGCAGCAATGCGGCAAATCGCCTGCGTCAGCGCATCGGGATCATCCGTCCGCGCCCGCAGCGATCCCGGTGGCAGATCGGCACTGTCGAGCGAACTGCCCGGATCGGCATGAACAAGCAGCGGGCGGGCGGCCGAACGGTAATCGGACAGTTTCGACGGCAGATAGGGATTGACGGCAAAGCCCTCGCCGCGGGCGGTATCGTTCAGAAACAACCAGTCCATCATCCGCATCCGCGCCAGCGCCGCGAGATAGCCCAGCGGCGCGCCCAGACGGACGCAGCCCTCCAGCCCCAGCCGCGCAACCTCGGGTCGCAGGGCGGGATCGGGTGCGCCATGGACATGCAGCTCGATCCTGCTGCGCAATGTCGCGGGCATTGCGGCCATCGCCTCGAGCAGCCGGCCAAGGCCACGGCGGGGATTGGCACTGCCGAAATATCCCAGCAACAGCGGGCCACGCAGCGGCTCGGGCATGGGCATGGCCGACAGCAGCAGCGGACCGGGCACCGGGTGGGGGATGACCTCGGCGCGGGCGGCGGCACGGGCGATGATGTCGGGCGGATCGTCCTGCGACAGCATCAGATCGCGCTGCGCCTCATTGGTGAATATCAGCCGGTCGGCCAGACAGAATGGCAGATATTCCGCCCAGAACATCAGCGACCGCCCCGCCGGCACGGCAAAGCCGCGCGCATGCAGCAGCCCGGCAATGCCCGAGCGTTCAAGCCAGTCATCATCGCCCGGCGTCCGCGCCTCCTGCCCGTCCAGATTGCGCCGGCAGGGGTCCGAGAATTCGGCGACCCAGCTTGCGGCCTTGCCCGCGACCACAAGGGCGGCCGCCGCGAAATGCGATTGCACCCACATCGAGCGTGACCAGACCTCGTCATAGGCCGGCCGACCAAAGCCCGGCGCACCGACCGCGCGGGCGGCCTTGTCGGCGAAATCGGTCACGGCCGCGGGCCGGGCCGGATCGTTTTCGCAATCCAGCAGCAGGTGATGCCCGATCAGCGGACGGATGGCTGCATAAAGCGCCGGGTCCAGCCCGGTCCGGCCGGACATGTCGTTCGAGATGACATCCGCCCGCCGGCCATCGGTCTCGATCCGCCGCGCCATGACCGTGCCGGCCGTCGCCACAAAGGGCGGAAAGGTGAATGAGATCACCAGCCGCCCGGCCGGCGATGAGGGCGCAGGCACCGCCACGCCGGCCGCAGCCAGCTGCGCACGAAGCGCACGCCAGGCACTGCCGTCCGGCGCGCCGTCCTGCCAGATGAATTCCGGCAGACCCGCCAGCGCGGCCGCCGCGCCGCCCGCATCACCGCAATCCGCACAGGCCGCCGCCAGTTGGCGCAGGCGCCGGGCAGACGGGTCCATCGCCCAGGCACGGCGGGCGAGCATCAGCCGGTTTTCAGGCGGAACCAGACCGGCAAGCTGTGCCTGCGCGCGCATCAGACCATCGGCGCTGACCGTTATGCTGCTGGCCTCGCTCACGGCTTTTTGCCGCCAAGCAGACCCTTGATCCTGCGAAGGGGCGCGGTCGCCCGCCACGAGGTCGTGCCCAGGATTTCGCTGATCATGCCATGGGCGCGATCACGGTCCGCGGTCACATCCGCCAGCGTCTGATCGCGCAGATCAAGCTGGCGCGACAGCTCGCCTATCGCCAGCTCCGCCTGATCCGGCGGGATGCGACCGGCCTGCGCGCGGTCCAGTTCGGCCATCAGCCGCGCGATATGATCATCGCGTTCCTGCAATCCGGCCTCCAGTTCCAGAATACGCGCGCCAAGCGCGGCGATATCCTGATATCGTGCCTCGGCTGCGGCGCGGGGATCATCTTGGGTCTGTGGCCATGCGGCCGGTCGGCCACCCGGTCCAGAGGCCGGCTTTGTGCTTTGGGTCATTATTCCGAACCTTTCGGTCCCTTCGTCTGCTCACGGCCCGAAAATTGGCCCGACCACTCACAAATAGGGGGTGAAAGAAATATCCGCCCGGTGGCCGGACTAACAGGAATGGGACCGGGTGTTAAGCCCCGCCGCCGGCCAAAGATGACCACGGCTGACCGCCAGCGACAACCCGCCGGGCAGGCCCGTCCGGCAGGGCGGCCGCCGCTTTCAGCGCCGGCGGATCGGGTTCGACCAT
This sequence comes from Paracoccus sp. (in: a-proteobacteria), assembly GCA_030538705.1. Taxonomy (GTDB): domain Bacteria; phylum Pseudomonadota; class Alphaproteobacteria; order Rhodobacterales; family Rhodobacteraceae; genus Paracoccus. Next base: position 22,530 of record JAUNTL010000027.1, read on the forward strand.
GCGCAGCGCCCGGCGCGGTCCATGACCGTCACCCGCAGCCATGACCAGTCGCCGAAACGTTCAAGCGGCACCGTCGCATGGGTCAGGCTTTCGCCATGGACCGGGACGGCGGCGGAGCCTGCGCCCTGCACAATGACGCGCGCGACGGCGCTGCACCTGACCTCGATCCCGGCGGGGGTCAGCTCGATCATGTGGATCTCTGGCCCTTGCGAGGCATAGAACCGCCCCGCCTTCAGCGCGTCCAGCAACGCCTCGGGCGTGTTCTGCGGCGATTTGACCATGACCCAGCCGCCGAAATAATCCGGCTCGGTGAAATGGCTGTCATCGGTGGCGATCAGGGTCAGCTCGCGCCCCTCGGACAGCAACAGATCGGCGATGGCCGCCCCATCGCCGCGCGCCACGCAGTTTCCGCAGCCATGGTTATAGACCTCGACCGCATGGGCGGCCTCGATCAGGCGCGCATCCGCCAGCGTCATCCCCGACCATTGCGGATGGGCGATGGCGACGAATGCCCCCGCATCACGCGCACGCCGGGCCAGATCGGCCGCGCTTTCCATCCCCGGCACCGGGACGAAACCGGGTGCCTCGGGCGGGGCGAAATCAGACGGCAGCCCGACAGCCAGAAGATGCCACAATCCGCCATTTTCCATCGCGCCGGAATGGATCTCGGCGCCCGCGATGGTGGTAAAGCCGTCACGCCTGAAGGCGGTCGTATCCGTCACCGGATAGCCGTAGCAGCCGAGAAAGTGATCGGTGACGCAGGTAAAATCATAGCCTTCGGCGGCATAGCGGCGGCAGACCTCCTGCGGCGAAAGACAGCCGTCCGAACGGTCGGAATGGCCATGCAGATTTCCGCGCCAGAACCGGCCGGGGGCCGTAAATGCACAAAGCGTCATCGGATCACCTCGGCAGGATCAAGAGATCATCGGGCGAGAAATACAGCTCTGTATCCGCGCCGGGGCGCGGCATGACGGCATCGGTCTGGTTGAACATGTCGACCGCAACCTGCCGGCCGCCGACCTCGACACGGGCGCGGATGACCGAACCCAGAAAATCGCTGTTCAGCACCCGGCCCGAGATCGCCAGATCACCGGCCTGTCGCGGATGCAGGGACAGGGCCTCGGGGCGCAGGGCGACGGTCACATCACCCGCATCAGCCACCTGCGTCGCCGCACCGCCGGCCGCCAGCAGCCGCAACTGCTCCATCGGCGGAAAGCGCCGGCCGGCAAATTGCAGCGAGGCGTCATTCTCCATCCGCGCGTCAAACGTGTTCAGATGGCCGACAAAGCTGGCGACGAACCGGGTCGAGGGGCGGTTATAGATTTCCGCCGGGGAACCGATCTGATCGGCGCGGCCCTGATACATGACAACCACACGGTCGGAAATCGACAGCGCTTCTTCCTGATCATGGGTGACGAAGATCGCGGTGATCCCCAACTCGCGCTGGATCGCACGAATATCATCGCGCAGGCTGACCCGGACCTTGGCATCCAGCGCCGACAACGGTTCATCCAGCAACAGCAGCTGCGGGCGCGGCGCGAGCGCGCGCGCCAGTGCGACGCGCTGCTGCTGCCCGCCCGACAGCTGATAGGGATAGCGGTCGCCCAGATGGTCCAGCTTTATCAGCGCCAGCATCTCGGTCACGCGAGCCGCGATCCCGGCCTTGGGGGTGCCGGCGATCTTCAGCCCGAAGGCAACGTTATCGGCGACCGTCATGTTCGGAAACAGCGCATAGGCCTGAAAGACCATGCCGATGCGGCGCTTGTTGGGTGGCAGGCGCGTCACGTCCTGCCCGCCGACACGGATCGCGCCGGATGTCGGCTTTTCGAACCCGGCGATCATGCGCAGCACCGTCGTCTTGCCGCATCCCGACGGGCCGAGGAAGGAAATGAATTCCCCCCGCGCGATGTCCAGGCTGAAATCGCGCACGACCTGGGTCGGGCCAAAGCTCTTGTTGATATCGGTCAGGGTCAGAAAGCTCATGGCGAGGGGCTCCGGCGGCGGGCGGGTAAGCGGGGCGTCAGAAAGCGCGGCACAAGGCGCGCGCCCGGACGGCGATTGGCGAAATACGACATCAGGATCATACAGCCCCATGTGAATGCAAAGGCCATGATGGCGATGGCCGCCGGTTCATAGGCGCGGTCCTGCCCGATCTGGACCATATAAGGGCCAAGGCCGGGCCGGTTCAGCAGGCTGGTGATGACGAACTCTCCCAGCGAGATCGAAAAGGTCAGGAACGCCCCCGACAGGATCGCCGAGCGCACATTCGGAAAGATCACCGTGGTAATCGTCCGCAGCCGCGACGAGCCAAGGCTTTCGGCCGCCTCGGTCAGCGTGGTGATGTCGATGGCGCCCATGCCGTTATCGACGGCGCGATACATATAAGGCAGCGACAGCACCACATAGCCGATGATCAGCAGCACCGTGGTCCCGGTCTGGGTCATGGTCAGCGGCAGGATCGACGAGGTGCCATAGACCCGGACATAGCCGAAAACCAGCACCACCGGCGGGATGATCAGCGGCAGAAGTGACAGGAACTCGATCGCCGGGCGCAGGCGCGGCAGGCGCAGCCGCACCCAATAGGCCGTGGGCACGACCAGCACCACACCCAGCACGATAGCCGCAAATGACGCCAGCGCCGAAAACCCGAGCGCCGAGACAAAGACATCACTGCTCAGCACCGAGCGATAGGCCTCAAAGCTCAGTTCACCGCGTTTCATCTTCAGCGAGAAATGAAAGGTCGCTATCAGCGGCAGCACAAAAAACGCCGCGGCAATCAGCGCGATAATGGCGGGCAGAACGACCGGACGTTTCATTTCCGCCACCTCTCGGCACGGCGGCGCAGGATAAAGTAAAGACTGTTGGAGAATGCCATGATCAGGATCATCCCAAGTGCCAGAGCATAGCCAAGGTTCGGATTATACAGAACATTCCCCCGGATCTGCTGGAACAGCATGATCGGGACCACCTGAAAATTGGCGGCCGTCAGCGCATAGACCGTCGCCAGCGTGCCAAAGGCATTGGCAAACAGCAAAAGAAAACAGCCGATGACCGAAGGCGCCAGCACCGGCAGCGCCACCTGCGTCCAGTATTGCCGGCCCGATGCGCCCAGGCTCTGCGCCGCCTCGCGCCATTCGGGGCGCAGACCCTCCAGCGCCGGGGCCACCATCAGCAGCATCAGCGGCAGCTGAAAATACAGATAGGTCAGCGCCAGACCCCAGAACGAAAACAGGCTGAAACCAGAGGCATAAATGTTGACGCCAAAGATATCGCGCAGGATCAGCGTGACCAGCCCCAGCCGCCCCAGCGTGGCGATGAACGCGAATGCCAGCGGCACCCCGGCAAAATTCGAGGCGACGCCCGAAAATGTCAGAAAGCCGCGCCGGACCCACATCGGCAGCCCGCCCAGATACAGCGCATAGCCAAGCGCCAGTCCCGACACCATCCCCATCAGCGCCGAGACCAGACTAAGCCGGATCGACAGCCAGTAAGAGGCGGCGATCTGCGGCTCGGTCAGCTGCATCAGCGTCGACAACGAATAGCGCCCGTCCGGCGTCTGCAAGGCACCGTTCAGCAGATAGAACACCGGCGCGACCAGAAACAGCAGCAAAAACAGCAAGAAGGGCACGACGCCCAGCCAGCTGAACCCGATACCGGCCGGGCGCGGCGGCGGGCCGGACCGGGCAGAGGCGGGGCGGTCAGTGGCGGGGATATCGGCCAAGGTCAGGCTCCGTCAGACGGGGCGTGGCTGGCCCGGACAGACCGGATCAGGACCACAGAAAGGGTATCGCCGGGCACAACGAACGGCTGCGCGGGACCGGCCACGGATTGCATGCTGCCCGCTTTTGCCACCGGATCGCCAAGGCAGGCGGTCTGCCCTCCGGCACGGACGCGTGCGGCCTGCCGGCCGCGTCATCTTCCGGGCGCGGCTGGCGGGTCTGGCAGATCCCGCCACCCGGCCGATAGCCGGACGGATGGCGGGCGGGTCGTTACGGCGCGGCGGCCCTGCCGCGCCGCAGTCAGGTTACTGCACGCCCATCTCGGTCGCCCAGTTGGCAGCGATAGCAGCCTTTGCGGCCTCTTGCTCTGTCAGCGACGGAAAGACGGTGCGCCCTTCGGGAACCGGCGGCAGCTTGTCCAGCAGATCCTGCGGGATCACGCCACGCGCCATCATGTCATCAAAGCGGATCGGATGGCAGTAGCCGCGCAGCCAGCCCAGCTGACCCTCGTCAGAGTAAAGATATTCCATCCACAGCTTGGCGGCATTGGGATGGGGCGCATAGGCAGAGATCGCCTGCACATAGACGCCCGCGAGAATGCCGTCGGACGGGATCACCACGTCGATTTCAGGGTTACCGCCCATATTGTCGCGCATGGCCAGCAGGTTGTAATCCCAGTCGAAATAGATCGGTGTCGTGCCCTGCGCAAGATTCTGGGCATTGCCGTTGACCGGAACCAGATTGCCCGATTCCTTCAGACCCTTGAAATAGGCGATGCCCTTGTTCAGCGCGTCGTCGCCGCTGGCGCCGCCCTCGGCCAGACCGGCGGCGATGACCGTCATCATCGTGCTGTTGCCGGTGCGCGGATCGCCCGGCAGCGCGACAGAGTTCGCATATTCCGAAGATTTCAGATCGGCGAATGACTGCGGCGATTGCGGGAAAACGTCACGGTTCACGGCAAAGCCCAGCACGCCGTAATAATCACCATACCAATGTCCGTCGGGGTCTTTTGCCTCGTCCGGGATCGAATCCCAGGTCGAAACCTTGTAGGGCTGGATCAGCCCCTCTTCCATGGCGGCAGGACCAAAGGACAGGCCGACGTCGATGACGTCAGGCGCCTGCGGGCCGGTATTGCCGCGGTTGGCCTTGATCGCCTCCAGCTCATCGGCCGAGCCGGCATTGGGGTTCAGCTCGTTGATGGTCAGGCCGTATTTTGCCTTGAACCCGGCAATCACCTCGCCATAGCCGCACCAGTTATGCGGCAGCGCGATGGTCGTCAGCTGGCCCTCGGCCTTGGCGGCGTCGATCAGCTCCTGGCTGGGTTCGGCCTGTGCTGCGCCAGCACCCAGGGCCGAGACGGCGACGCCAAGCGTCAGGTAGCGATGAAATGCGGTCATCCTGTTCTCCGGTTTCAAGGGCCGCCTTGACGCGGCACACTGTATCGAGCGCAGCACTAGCGACGAATAGTGGCGCTGATGCGACCGAAAGATGACGAAAATACGACAGGTCTGATGTCAGTAGCTGATCATGGCCAGCGCGCGCAGCTCGTCCGGCGTAGCAGACTGAAAACCAAAGAACTCCAGATATGCCGGAATCTGCTCGAACAGCATGTCGGTGCCGATCTGGACAGTGCATCCACGCGCATGCGCCGCCGCGAGAAAGGCGGTCTGCTCGGATTTCATGACAACCTCGCCGACGAATGTTGCCGGCGACAGCCGTTCAACCGGCAGCGGCATGGGATCACCGGCACTCATGCCAAGGGGCGTGGCATTGACCACGATATCCCAGCCCTCGGGATCGTTGCTGCCGGTGCGGACGGCGATATCCGGCATGGCGGCACGCAGCGCGGCCGCCAGCCGCTCAGCCGCGGCGGCGTCGATATCATAAAGCCCCAACCGCACCGCGCCGGCCGCCGCCAGCGAGGCCGCGATGGCCGAGCCGACCCCCCCTGCCCCGACGACCAGAGCAGACGCGCCCCTGACCTGCCGGCCCTTGCGCATGACGCCGCGGGTAAAGCCTTCGCCATCGAACATATCGCCGATCAGCCGCCCGTCCGCCGCCCGGCGCACGGCGTTGCAGGCCCCGCAGATGCGCACGGCGGGGCTGATCTCATCCAGCAGACCGACAACGGCACGCTTGTGCGGCATCGTGATCAGCGCGCCGGCAAAGTTGCGCAGCCGGGCGACCAGCGGCAGAAAGGCGGCGAAATCCCCGGCCTCGCAACCCATCGGCACGACGACGGCATCAATGCCGCGATCCGCAAAAAAGGGATTATAGATCATCGGCGCCTTAAAGCTTTCGGTGGGCACACCGATATGGGCGATCACTTTCGTATGTCCCGAGATCTGCATCCGCCCCTCATCGCCATGCCAGAACGCCTGTCCGGTCCCTCTATACATGGCGCCGGCACTGCGTCCATACGGCGGATACGCGCCCGACCGTCGGCCGGGGCAGCACGGCCCTGTCTGATCAAAACGCGCGGGCCGGTCTCATGCGCCGCAACGGCCGACCGAACAAAAAGATCCGGTCGCCGGCCATGCGGCGGATCGCTTTGTGGTCGATGCGGTGTGACAGGCTGTGGAAATTACCCGGAACAAGGCCAGTCGCGGCCTGCTCGGGTCTATGTTCACCGGGTGTCGGCCGCGCGCAATTACAATCCGCCGGCGGGCATGCGGCGGCGGGTCAGGGTCGCAAAACGTGCCTCAGCCGCCGCAACCAGCGCAATCAGCCGCTCTGCCAACTCGTCGGTGCTGCTTTGGGGGGTGGTCATTTCCTCGATCAGCGGGGCCTCGGCACGCTGAACCGCGCGCATCGCGGATTCCGCGATCACCCTGCCCTCGGCGGTCAGCGCGACCGGGCGCGACCGGCGATCCCCCGCGCTTTGCGGACGGTGGACAAGGCTGCGCGCCTCCAGCGTCTTGAGCAGCTTGGTCAGCCCGCCCGAGGACATCAGCATCGAATCATACAGCGACGAGGGGGTCAGCTGGTGCGGCGCGGGGTGGCTGCGCAGCGTGGCCAAAAGCTCGAACTCATGCGGCGTCAGGCCAAGCGGTTCAAGTGCGGTCGCCGAAATGCGCTGAAACAGCCGGGCAAGGCGCTGGATCGAAACCACGATGCCCGACTGGCTGGCCAGGGCATCCGGCCAGTTCTCACCGATAAGGCGCATCATCGTTTCGGAATTGTTTACGATCGCCATGATATCTAAATCGTAGTTTACCGCCCTCTTTCTTGCAACAATTCTGATTTGTTTGAATATTCCTTTCTGGAAAGACAAGGCCGTCAATTATTGGTATTCGGATAATAATCCAGAATAATCCGCGCCATGACCGGCCGGCAATTCAAGGCGCCGGAATCGCAAAGGAATACCGCGCCGCAGGTTATTCCACGCCCTTCTTTCTCGACGACCCTTTCCGGCGGCCAGAGTGACCGTATTGCCTTTTCGGGATGATCACCGATATCGCGGCTGCGCCGGCACCATACAAACCACAACCTGCCGGCCCCGGCCGGCATGGGCACCGACCGTCACGCCCCGCGCGGGCCGGACGGAAGCGTCACGGTAAAGATCGCCCCCCCTCCGGGTCGCGGCGCATAGGCGACATTGCCGCCCTGTGCCTCGGTCAGGCTGCGCACAACGGCAAGACCCAGACCGCTGCCGCCGGTCTGCTTGCCCCGCGACTTGTCGGCGCGCCAGAAACGGTCAAAGGCATGCCCGGCCTGATCGGGGGGCAGGCCCGGACCACGATCCATGACGCGCAACATGGCCTGAACAGGCCCGTCCGCCGAGCCGGCCCCAGTAACCCCGGTCTCGACCCGCAACTCTGCGCCGCCATAGCGCCGGGCATTGTCCAGAAGCGCCGCCGTTATCTGGCGCAGCCGGGCCGGGTCGGCGTAAACCGGTGCAGGGTTCAGCGCCATCTCTATCCCCGCCGGTTCCAGCGCGACCACGGCTGATACGAGTTCTGCCATATCAAAGCTTTCGGGATCGAAACGAAAGCGCCCGGCATCCGCCAGGGTCACAAGCTTGAGATCGTCGATAATGCGCTGAAGCAGCGTCGTCTGCGCCAAAAGGGCGCCAATACCGTCACGGTCAGCCGGAAAGATCCCGTCCAGCATCCCGTTAAGCCGCCCGATCAGCACGGTCAGCGGCGTGCGCAATTCATGCGCGATGGCGGCATTGGTTTCGCGCAGCTCACGCTCGGATCGCGCAACGGCATCTGCCATCGCATTGAAGTTATTTTGAAATGCGTCGATCTGGGCGATCCTGCTCGGCCGCGCATCAGCGCGCGCGGCGGTATCACCTTGCGCCAGTCGCGCCGCAGCCAGCGCGACGGCATCCAGCGGGCGCATCAGCCGCCGGCTGTGAACCATCCCGACGAACGCGCCGGCCAGCGTGCCGACCATGATCGAGCCGGGCACGATCATCCGGCTTTGCCAACTGTTATAATGGGCGATCAGGGCATTGTTCAGCGCCGGATCGGCCTCGATGTCACTTTGCAAGCCGGCCAGCAATTCCGGCGACAGGCCGGCCTTGAATATCTCCCAGTTCAGCCAGTCGCCGACCGTCATCACCAGCGCAATCACCGCCACCGCCACCAGCACCGACAGGCCGGCAACGCGGAAAAAATACGAGGACAGCCGCCTCACGGCTCGCCCCCCGCTATATCCAGCCGGTAACCAAAGCCCCGCAGGTTGTTGATGCGTGGCCCCGCGCCGACGGCGGCCAGCTTGGCCCGCAGATGCGAGATATGGCTGTCCACCGTGCGCTCCAGCGCGTCGCTTTCGCCAAGGCCGGCATCCAGCAGTTCGGCCCGGCTGAACGCCCGCCCGGGATGGCGCATCAGCACCGCAAGCAGGCGGAACTCACTGTCGGTCAGCCCGGCATCGCGACCGGCGACCATGACCCTGCGCCCGAGCGGATCAAACTCCAGATTGCCGACGCGCGTCATCGCATCAGGCTGCGGCAGCACGCGGCGCAGCACCGCACCGACGCGGGCGACGACCTCGCGCGGGTTAAAGGGCTTTGTGACATAGTCATCGGCGCCGACTCGCAGCGCGGTCAGCTTGTCGACATCCTCGCTCATGGCGCTGACCACGATCACGGGCAGGTTATCATTGCCGTGACGCAAGGCGGCGATCACCTGAAACCCGTCGCGGCGCGGCAGGTTCATGTCCAGCAACATCAGGTCCGGCCGCAACGTCTGGCACAGCATAAGCGCCTGATCACCATCACGCGCGGTCAGCGTGCGATAGCCTTCGGCCTCCAGATAGCTTGACAGGATATGTGCGATCTCGACCTCGTCCTCGACGATCAGGATCAGGGCGGAGGCAAGCGGTTTCGGATCGGTCATTTCGGGCCTGTTGTCCTTGGTCATCTGCGCGGCCGCCTATATGGTGCCTGCGCTATCCTGGTTCCCGGTATCGCACGGCATAGCATGTCACGCGGGGGATGCCGCCCGCACACCGGTCGGACGCATGTATCCTACATGGCCCCCGACCTGCACCACATAGTTGAGAAATTGTGTAGATACGGTGGAGGTAAGGCAAGATTACCGGCGATTCGTTGCTGGCATGCGCCTGTGCCGCGGTATAGTAAAGACCAGAATGCAGGTCCGGTTGCCTGCACCGCCCGGCACGGCCGCGGCCCCATATCAGAGCGAAGGGAACTGGATGAAACTGTTGCGCTATGGCCCCGCCGGGGCGGAAAAGCCGGGGATTCTGGATGATGACGGCCGGGTCCGCGATCTGTCGGCCCATGTCGGGGATATTTCGGGCGATGTGCTGCTGCCCGAGGGTCTGGCCCGGCTGGCGGCGCTGAACCCCGCCGATCTGCCGCTGGTCGAGGGCGCGCCGCAGGACGGGCTGCGCCTTGGTCCCTGCGTCGGCGAGGTGCGCAAGTTCATCGCGATCGGTCTGAACTATGCCGACCATGCCGCCGAAAGCGGAATGGCCGTCCCGGCCGAGCCGGTCGTGTTCAACAAATGGACAAGCTGCATCGTCGGACCTGATGACGACATCCAGATCCCGCCGGGATCAGTCAAGACCGACTGGGAGGTCGAGCTGGGCGTTGTGATCGGCCGTGGCGGCAATAATATCGCACAGGCCGACGCCCTTGATCATGTCGCGGGTTACTGCGTCGTCAACGATGTCAGCGAACGCGAATGGCAGATCGAGCGCGGCGCGACCTGGGACAAGGGCAAGGGTTTCGACACCTTCGGCCCCATCGGCCCGTGGCTGGTCACCCGCGACGAAATCGCGGATCCGCAGAACCTTGCCATGTGGCTGGAGGTTGACGGCCGGCGCTATCAGGACGGTTCGACCCGGACGATGGTTTTCGGCGTGGCGGAACTGGTCGCCTATTGCTCGCGCTTCATGCGGCTGATGCCGGGTGATGTCATCACCACCGGCACCCCGCCGGGCGTCGGCATGGGACAAAAGCCCCCGGTCTATCTGAAGGGCGGCGAGGTCATCACCCTTGGCATCGAGGGGCTGGGCACCCAGCGTCAGAACGTCATCGGCTGAGCCGGGGCGGCTGACCAGAACGGCTGAACCGGGCGGCTGAGCCGCGCGACGGCAACGGCGCGTAGCCACCGGCCCGGCACACGCCCGCCCGCCAGAGATGACAGACAGGCGGGCATGCACAGGCTTGCCCGCGCCAGAGACCCGCCCGGCCGGCACGCCCATGCGTCCGGCCGGGCTTTTTCGTTATTGCCGGCCGATCAGCCCATCCCGCCGCTCGGGCTGCTACCCCATCTGATCAGGCTGCTGCTCCGTCCGATCAGGCTGATACGATGTGGCGCGTCGCGCGCAGACGACCGGGCCGGGCGGGC
>JAUNTL010000159.1:0-2271 GCA_030538705.1 Paracoccus sp. (in: a-proteobacteria)
GTCGGCGCTGGTATAGTGAAGCGTCAGGGTCAGGATCGCCGCCCGGATCGGGGCGGAGCCATCGACGGCGAGATCGACGGGTTCGAGTGCGGAGGGCTCGATCCAGTCGCAGAGCCCGCCCAGTGTGCGGTCGGTAGCGAGGATCGCACCGATAGTCGCCAGCAGCGCATCGAATGCGGCGTCCAAGCCGCCGCGCATGAACACCTCCAGCTCCGCCCGATGCTGCCAGTGATAGCGCATCGGCGAAAGCGTCACCTTCGGCTCGCCCGGCTCGCCATCACGAAGGATCAGCAATCCTGCTGCGGGAATGCGCTCCGGCAGGGATGCGTTGCGCAGGACTGTCGGCCCGTTGACGGTCCGCAATCGGCCATGCAACGCCTTCAGAACGTCTTCGCGCCGTGTGATCATTTACTTTAGCTCCAACGGCTGACGATGGATGCGGGCAGGTCGTTCAGCGCTGCCCGCGCCGGAGTATCAATATCCAGCCTCTTACGCAGGCTGACTTGCGGGACGAGAATGAAAATCGGCACCGAGGCCAGCCCGCGCCCTGTTTTGGATCGGGACGCCACGGCGCGGCCCCGTTTGTTCACCCGGGCCTCGGCGATCAGCAGGCTGGGGCGATTGCGGTGATAGATGAGCACCAACCGCATGCCCGTTCGCGCCTCCCATTCGCCTGGGGTCGGGCGTTTTCCGTTGCGGCCCTTGCCTGCGGCCTCGGTCGGGATCGCAAGCCAGAATCCGTTTTTCGATCGGATCAGCGGCCCGGCATTATGCGCGTCTACAATCACCGGCGCGCGGGACCAGACCATAGCGGCGGCGTTCAGGCTGTTCTTGCCCTTGGGATAGGTCTCGGTCCGGATGGTACGAGCCAGCCGCTGGCCCAGCCCCGCACGGGTGATCTGGTCGCGCCAGGCATCGCGCAGATCCTGACCGGCATCCTTGATCGCCGAGGTCACGGCCTTTTCGCCCGCCGCGATCTCGCCCTGCATCAGCCTGGCCAGATCCGTGACGGTTGCGGACAGCTTCATGCCGGGACCAGTTCCAGCGTCCAGACCTGACGTTCGCGGTCACGGCGCGGCTCGCCCTGAATGATGAGGGTTTCGGCCTCGATCACGATCTGATCGCCGGGGCGCGGCGCGGCCACTTCTGCCACCATCACATCCACGATCAGCGTCTCGGACCAGATCCGCGCGCCGCCATAGCTGGTGATCTCATCGGGGGCCTTGCGGATCACCCGGATCGGGATGCCGGGGGTGGCACCGCCCGCCCGATATTCTGCATCCACCGCCAGATGAGGGTCCACAAACAGCCGCGCGATGCTGGCGGCGAACGCCGTCACACCACCACCCCGTTCAGCCGCACCCGGCCGATCACCTCGCCCGCCGTGCCGCCCGTCGCCAGCACTGCCGCCCCGATCAGCGTGTTGCCGCTGGCGGTCGTGGTGGCGCGGGCATTCGCCGCATCCCAATAAACCTTCATGCCGACCGTCCATGCCTGCGAGGGCTGTTTCGGCAGATCGTAAATGCCGGTCAGGTTGAGAACGCCCTCGGTGCCGCTGGCGATGTCGCTTGCTGCGACGCCGAACAACGCCCCGACCAGAACGCCATCACCGGATTTGTGATCGGCAGCGGCGGTGATCGTCAGCGTGTTGCCATGGGCAATGAAGTTCTTCATGAGAATCTCCGTATCAAATGGCCCGGCTCACGCAGCCGCGCCGGGGTTTTTGTAAAGGCCGCGCCAGTCGATGGCCTTGGCGGCGAAGTCGTGGCGGGCTTTGATTTCGATGCCATCGACCTCGAAGCCGGTGCGGGTTTCGGTAAAGACGCCCTCCTGCCCGTCGAGATAGGCGTATTCGACGGTGTCGATGCGGGCGGGATCGGCGGCGAGGAACCAGGGGTCTTGGCCTGTTGCCGGGATCAGGCGGGGTTCTTCGATCACCTCAAGGCGTCCGGCAAAGGTGTTGACTTCGGCCGTGCTGCCCGGCGTGGTGGCCGTTACCTGCTTGCGGGCCTCGACAGAGCGCGGCCCCGGCGGCACGAGGAGATAGCGCGGCAGAACCGAGATCAGGCGATCTTCCAGCCCCTTCCTTTGCCCGAAAGCGCGATAGGCACCGGCCAGTGCCGCTTCCGACACCACCGCAGCGGTGCCAAGGTTGGCGTGGGTGTTGTGGAACAGCGCCACGCCGTCGCTCATCGCCGGGTTCTGCATCAGGATCGCATAGACGATGTCGGATTCCAGATCGGCGGCGGATGCCCCGAAGGACGCAGGCAC
>JAUNTL010000159.1:2371-4659 GCA_030538705.1 Paracoccus sp. (in: a-proteobacteria)
CATAGACGATGTCGGATTCCAGATCGGCGGCGGATGCCCCGAAGGACGCAGGCACGCGCGTAAAAGCATCCAGATCATCGTTAATCAGCGTCTGCCGCGTGATGGCGACGATGCGGCCATAGGTGGCCAGGGCATAGACCTCGCGGCCCTCGCCGATGGTGCCATATTGGAACTCACCCGATTCCAGCACCTTGTGCAGATCGGGAGCACCACCCAGCTGCGTCCGCTGCACGGGCTTGAAGTCGGTGATGGTCGCGCGCCGCGCCCAGGCGCCAAAGGTGCGGGGTGTGGACACATAGGCGTCGCGCAGGGTCTTGCCCGCGACATTGGCGAGGATGGCGGCGAAGTCACTGGTCGAATGATAGCCGGTGCCCGCGCGGGCGAAGGCGGCACCGGCCAGCTCCATCTTCGACATGCCGGCGGTGCGGGTGCCGCTGCGCTCCAGCGCATGGCGGGCCAGTTCCATCAGGGTCATGCCGCGGAATTCGCGGGCGGGATCGGGCAGTGCCGCCGCGCCGGGATGGGCGCGGTGCATCAGCGCCGATGTGACGGCATCGCGATAGGCGATCTGTCCCGCGCCTGTATCCCGAGCCTGCGCCGGGGCCGGTTCGACAATGCGCCCTGCCGGATCATTCGTCACCAGCGCATCCAGCACCGCGGCGCGGGCCGCATCCAGCGGGACACCCCGTGCGATCAGATCGCCCGAGAAAGTCGCGTCCAGCCCGTGGCGCGCACAGAGCGTCATGATGGTGCTGACGCGGGCGCGTTCCTCGCTGCGGATCGCTTCGGCGTCGGAGGCCGGGGGCGGAGCACCCGGCGCGGCGGCGGCCTGCGGGGCGGGATCGGCGCGGTGGGTCTGCGGGCTTTCGGTGATCTCGTCATCATCCATGATGTGTCCTCTTTGGGTAAGGTGTTGCGGGGCGGCACCCATGCCGCTGATCTGGCAGGGATAAAGGCGAGTCTCGCTCGCACCCTCGGCCCGGATGCCCGCACCGGGATCTGCACCGATGGCGACGGCGGAGATCTCCAGCGGCTCCCAATCGACGGCGCGGTAAAGCGCACGGGCGCCGCCATCGCTGCGATCCGCCTTGGCCACCCGCTCAAAGCGATGAACGCGATAACCGACCGAGACATTGCGGATGATGCCCGCGCGGATATCGCGCCAGATGTCTTCGACCTCGGCACGCTCGGACAGACGGATGCGGGCGCGGGCCTTTCCGCCTTCGATGCGGACGGAACCATCAACGACCACCCCCAGAATGCTGCGCAGGCTGTAGCTGGCGTGAGCATTCAAAAACGGCGCACCGCTGTTCAGCCGCTCCAGTCGCATGGCATTGGCCGAGACGACCAGTTCTTCGTCGAACTCCTCATCCCGCGCCCAGCTATAGCGGCGGACCTGAGCGCCGGTGGTCCAGACCACTTCGAAGCTGCGGCTGTCCTCATCGACGGCGTGAAGCGCACCGGCGCGGGTGGTGACGGGCAGGTTGATGGTGGTGGTGTCAGGCATCGGCATCACCCTTTCGCTGAGCAGGCACGTCGCTGCGATGCGGGGCCGCATCACGCGCCCGCACGGCAAAATCGAACCATTCGGCGAGGCTTCGCGGCGGATTCAGGCTGCGATCTGCGTAGGCGCGATCCGCCCGCCCGCTGCCGGGCTGGCTGGTTTTGATATCGTCCATTTGCGTTCCTTCAGCTTTCCTCGCCGTCCCCCGGCGCGCGGGGATCGCTGGTCTGGACCAGCCCGGCTTTGGTGACGCGGCGCGGGTCTGAATCGAACACCAGCCCCGCCGCATCGGATTTGGCGGCAAATGCGGCCCATTCCGCGATCACCTCGCCCGGATCATAGCCGCGCCGGGCGATCTGCTGTGGCAGGGTGGAAAAGCCCGCGCGGACCTCCAGCAGGTCAGCCTGCACATCCTGCAAAGGATTGACGCTTTCGAACTTGGGTGGTCCCCATTCAGCGGCGATCTCACCCTCGGGCAGCAGGCCCTGCGCCTGCGCCATGGTGATGAACCAGCGCCAGATGGGCTCGCAGAACATCGGGATCACCACCTGCCACTGGATCTGCTCGACCATGCGGCGGAACTCGTTGAGGCCGGCCCGCGTGGACGAGAAGTTCGCCTGTGACAGATCGCCGGTCATCAGCGCGTAGGGCACGCGGAAGCCCGCGGCGATGATATGCAGCTGCACCCGGTGCCATTCATAGACGCCCGCGGTGGATGCAGGCTGGTTAAAGCGGATGTCCTTGCCGCCGCGGGCATAGGCGATCAGCCCCGGCTCGAACTGCT
>JAUNTL010000028.1:0-31325 GCA_030538705.1 Paracoccus sp. (in: a-proteobacteria)
CAGACGGTTTCCAGAATCGCCAGCATCGCCGGCGCCTGCGCGCGCAGATAAAGCGTGCGGTGAAAGTCCAGATTGCTGCGCACATAACCGGCGGCATCATGACGCATGACCGCCTCGGCGATCAGCCCGTTGATGGCGGCCAGCCGGTCGATGAGGGCGAAATGGGCGCGCGGCAGGGCGCGGCTGGCCAGTTCCGGCTCGATCAGGGCACGCAGCGCGGCCAGTTCCTCGATCCGCTCGACCGAAAGCTCGGGCGTCGACACCCGCCCCGAGGCCGAAAGCGTCAGCGCCCCCTCGGCCACCAGCCGCCGGACGGCCTCGCGCACGGGCGTCATCGAAAGACCGTATTCCGCCGCCACCCCGCGCAGGGTCATCGGCAGGCCCGGCGGCAGGTCGCCGACAAGGATGCGGGCGCGCAGATTGCGGTAGAGCCGCTCATGCGCGGCAGGGTCCGGGGGGCGGGCGGCGGTCATGGCGCAGTTGTGATCACGGAACGAGGCCCGGTCAATCCCCGAAACTCCATGCCTGAAGCGCCGCACCGTGGCGGCGCAGCCAGATGCGGCAGCGCCCATGATCGGGCATCAATGCCTCGACCTCGGCCCAGAAGCGCGGCGAATGGTCCATATGGGCAAGGTGGGCGACCTCATGGGCGGCGACATAATCCAGCACCTCATAGGGCGCCATGGCCAGCCGCCAGGAAAACATCAGCCGCCCGTCATGGGTGCAGCTTCCCCAACGCGAGCGGGTGTCACGCAGGCTGAGTGCGGCCGGCCGGCGGCCAAGGCGCGCCGCATGGCGATCGACCGCTTCACGCAGGGCGACATGGGCGCGATGGCGCAGCCATGCCCTGACCGTCGCGCCCATCGGCCGGCCCTGCGGCACGCCCAGCACGCCCGCGGACAGCACCACACGCGACAGCGGCAGCGCGCGCAGGATCACCTCTTGCCCGGCGACCGGCAGCCGCGCGCCCTCGCCCACGACCTGCGGTCCCGGCACAGCGGCAAGCGTTCGCTCCAGCCAGCCGGCCTTTGACGCGGCAAAATCGCGCGCCGCCGTCAGGCTGGCCCCGGGGGGCAGGGTCAGCACCACCCGACCACCCGTCCGGGCCACGCGCAGGGTCATCCGGCGCGCCCGCGCGCTGCGTCTGATCGCGACCGCGATATCGCCGATCTGTATCTCTTCGGTCATGGAATGCGGCCCGGCTCCGGCTTTGGGTGGCCCTTGCCTGCTGATAGGTCTTTACAGCCTCATGGGCTTGTGGCAGGGGGACGCGGATTTACCTAACCGCGGCGTAAGGAGATTACCATGCCCAAAGAGGAATGGGGCACGAAACGCCTGTGCCCGCATTGCGGAACCCGCTTCTATGATCTTCGGAACGATCCGATGACCTGCCCCGCCTGCGGGGCCGAGTTCACGGTCGAAAGCCTGAGCCATGGCCGCGGCCGCACGCTGACGTCGGAAAAGACCGCCTCCAAGGATAGCGGGCGCGATGACGATGATCTGCTCGACGAGGATATCGACGACGATGACAGCAGCGATCTGGACGATGATCTGCTGGAAGATGACGACGACGATGACGATGTGTCGCTGGACGACATCGCCGATGTCGCCAGCAATGACGAGGACTGAGTGATGCCAGCCAGGCTAAACGAATATGCGCCCGTGATGCGTTCGGTTCTGCGGATCGTTGCGGCCCTGATCTTCATGGCCCATGGCACACAGAAGATCCTCGGCTTTCCGGCCAGCGAGATGAACCCGGCGGCATTTTCGCTGCCGTGGATCGCGGGCGTGCTGGAACTGGTCGGCGGCGCGTTGCTGGTCATCGGCCTGTTCAGCCGTCCGGTGGCCTTTGTGCTGTCCGGGCTGATGGCATTCGCCTATTTCATCGCCCATGCACCGCAGAGTTTCTTTCCGGTGCTGAATGGCGGCGATGCGGCGATCCTCTACTGCTTCGTGTTTCTGTATCTGGTCTTTGCCGGCCCCGGCCCGATCAGCGTCGATGCGGCGCAGGGCCGCGACCGCTGAGCAGAAAACCCATATAAATCAAGATCGAACGGGGCCGTCATGGCCCCGTTTTCTTTTCCCCCGAAGAAAACCGGCCAGTGCCGAACTTTTCGCTTGCACCCCCCCGCGCAGGCCCCTATACGACCCCCCACGCGACGGCACTGAAACGCCGCTGCGGACCTCCGGTGGGGCCATAGCTCAGTTGGTAGAGCGCTTGAATGGCATTCAAGAGGTCAGGGGTTCGACTCCCCTTGGCTCCACCAATTATCCTTTGGCAAGTGCCAGATAGATCTTCCATTAATGACAGTGGATTGTCCATTTTGTCGGGAATCTGCGTCTGTGACTAGGTTCGAAGCCGGTAAAGCGCGCTCTGCTGGCTTTTTTTGTTTTTCTGGCCATGAATGGTACTTGCGGCGTAGAAGCACCCAACCACGAGCTGCACACCCAACACGGCAAGGCGCAGAAAAAGTCAACCCGCCGGAATGGTTTCGGCGGGATCGCCCCTGCATTTTTGAAAGAAGGCGGAAGCGCTTCTTCCCCCGCGCCGAAAGGCAGGGGTAACCGAATCAAATCTGAAAACCAGCATAGGCGCGGCAATGGGATAGCCGAACTGGCACTGCCATCCGAGCGCAGCCTGCTGCGGCGACTTTCCTAGGCTGATCCCTATTACATCTATGCACGGCGCTGGGGGATTGATGCGGCGAACCGGAAATTCAATCTCTTCGAGGCGGGTGTCGAGACGCTGTTTCCCTGCGAGCGGATTGAGATGGACGAAAACCGCCTCGACGTGATTTCTCTACTGACACCTTCGGGGATTCTCGACCAAATGCCCGCCGAACAGGTCGAACGGCTGAAAGGGAGGCGTTGGCTCTATGTCGCCAAGGATTGTGCCACGAAGTGCATCCTCGCGCTGCGGCTGGCGGAAACCCCAAACGTCCAGGATGCGATCCGCACCCTGCGGGATGTGCTCCACGACCGGACGGCTTACGCGCAGGCGGCGGGTTGTGAAAGCCGATGGGATCAGGTTGCGGGTATCGGCACACTCGTCACCGATCAGGGATCAGCCTTCATTTCGGAAGATTTCCGGACGGTCGCGTCCTCACTCGGCCTGACGATACACTTTCCTCCGGCGGGCCTGCCACAAAAGCGCGGCAATATCGAAAGCTTCTTCAGCACGGTCGGGCATAAACTCATGCCGCTTCTGTCGGGGCGAACCTTCTTCAATTCGGCAGAGCGGGCCGATTATCCGTCCGAGCAACTGGCCTGTCTGGATGACGACGATCTGATTCGCATCCTGCTGACCTTCGTTGTGGATATCTACCACAATGAACCCCACGGCTCCTTGAAAGGCGAGACCCCTGCGAGTTTCTGGAAGCGGCTGGAATCGGAGCAGGGGTTGCTTCCGGTGCCGGACGGGCTGACGCTGCGCAAAGCATTCGGTCGTCCCAGGACCCGGCGATTTCGCGGTGATGGCGTTCTCTTCGCAGGTCTTTCCTACTGCTGCGATGCACTGCGCGAGGCGTTTCTGCACTCGCCCGAGCGCGATGTGGAGATCCGCGCTGACCTTTTCGATCTAGGCTGGATCGCGGTCAAAGTCGGCAAGTCGTGGCACGCCGCGACCTGCAACCATCGTGGCTTTGACGGTATGTGCTATACCGACTGGCAGGAGGCCTGCCGGGCGCTGCGTCTTCAGCACCGCCGCGCAGCCGCATTGTCAGAAAATCTCGTGCAGCGCGCCGTTGCCCGGATTTCGGAAGCCAACCGCGCCGCCGCGCTGCGGATGCAGTTGACACCTTTCCATGTCACCGACGCTGAAGTCGCCCGGAACGAAGAGGCCCTGCATTTCTCTCTGGCATCAAGCTGGCTGGCAGCGGCCATTCCGGTGATCCGCTGACAGACGGCATCGAAATTCTGCCCCCGGAAGACGTAGAGAAACACATGATCAACACGACCCTGCTCGACGAGATTCGCGACCACTGGTCTGCCCGATGCCAGCCCGCAGGAGCCGTCCCGCGCTTGCTGCCGCCTGAACACATATAGCGCGACAGAATGCCGCCCGACGTACTGTCACTGATGGCAGATGACCGCCAGCCTCCTTCCCGCCCCGCGACAATCTGCCAACGCCGCCAACATGCGCAATAATAGCTTGGCTTTTGCGCATGCATATTTCGCACTCAAAAATATGCGGAACAGGTTGCGAGATCCTGTTCTTCGGCACCGACCGTGCGCGCAAGACCGTGGCCCGCTGAAGACGCATCGACAGGCCCGATCCAGCCTTGGATACAAAGACCCGGCGGCCTTTGGCACCCTCTAGGGCTTGGGGACGGCATGGGCGCAGGCGGGGATACTCCAATCTGCGGCGATGACGCAGACGATGGCGCGCGTGCCGATGTTCATCGCCGTCACACCGATGGGGCCTGCCTCAGGGGGCAGCGCTGCCATTGCCCGCGTGCAGGCGTCGGCATAGGCCGGGTCCGGCGCATAGGCGTTACAATCGTCATACATGCCAAAATCGTATTGCAGCCTGCTCTTGGCATATTCACTGAAGGTCCCTTCCGGTTGGCCGGTCGTGACATGCGGCAGGATCTCCGTCGTCACCCTTTTCCGGGTTTCGAAAAGGTTGGCGGGCGTCGGATAGCTCTTGAGCAGCGACGCAAGAAGCTTTTCGGAATTTCCATGTGTCATGCCCTCTGCAGTGAAGTCGGGGCAGTCGATATTCCAGTAATCGGCAATCGAACAGCCGCTGATATCCTTGCTGCGGACTGGCAGGAACGCATCCCCCTTCGCCTCCAGCCATTCGATACGGCAGGCCGTTCCTTCATCGCCGCCGCTGTCGGGCAATTCCACGAAGGGACAACTGGCGAAGGCGAGCGCGCCATCGGTCGCCGCCAGAGGGAAGATGTAGATTTCGTCGGTCGAATACTCTGTGCCGGGATAATATACGCCCCTGAACGCGGACTCGTCCGGGCCGATATAAGGCTGTGCGGCGACACCCGAGGCAAGGCCGGACAGGACGATCGCGCACGCCAGGTATCTGGTGCTCATCTCAGCAAATCCTTTGGTGGATATTGGCCAATAGGGTGGTGGCGATGGCTTCGGCGGCCTTGTCGAACATGTCGTGACCTGCCGGCAGCGCGGGCATTTGCCGCCGAAGATGGGCTGATCGCCAAGCGTCCTTACCGGCGGCATCTGCCGGTTCAGGCGGAATACCCCAACGGGTGCGGCAGGCACCAATGGCAGCATTATAGGCAGCGGTATTCCACAGCCGGTCGCCGGATTCGACATTGATGAAATCCGCTTCAAGGTAGATCGGAACGATCTGCTTGTTTTTCGCATTGGTCGTGCCAAGAAGAACCGGGCTGAGATTCGCCAGTCGGCGCGGGCTTTCACCTTGCGCGGTGACGGGTCGGGCTGACCCCTCGGCGCGTTGCAGGGCTGCGGCAAGATCGGTCCTTATGGCGCTGCCGACAGCCCTTGCGTTCTGGACCGTCCGCGCCGGAGATGTGCTGTGACCGCTATAAAGGATCGTCGGCCCCCGCATTCCATCGCCAGATGACGCATCTTTCGGATAGGTTCCGCCCAGCAGCTTACTGTCGAGGCTGTCGATAGCGACATTGAGGGTCGGATCGACCGTTCCCGATACCTTGGTGATATCCAGCTTCACATGCGTATTGACCCTTTCGGCATCGAAATGGCAGCAGAAAAAGAAGTCAGCGGCCTTGTCGCGCGCAACCCCGGCACGGTCCGCACCGGTCATGTTGACATATTCGTCCTCTTTGGTGAGGTGGACCTCGATCTCGGTCAGGTTCGGAACTTGCGCGATCAGTGCCGCCTTCTTGGCATTGATCTTGTTGCGGATCAGCGGGATCAGCTTATGCGTCATGGTCTTTTCCAGCGTATTGCTGATCGCGCCAAGGGCATTGTTCCAGGACAGGTGGTCCATGTCGAACATGGCGTTATAATCCGCCTGCGTCATGGTGCCAGCCGCTACCGCGTCTTTATAGGGCTTGAGCGTTGCCGCGCTTACGAGGCGCGGCGCAGCAGCACGGCCCCCATGACCGGGATCCAGCACAAAGATAACCTTTGTGGAATATGTCGCAGCCGCGGAAACGGCGCTTGCGGGCTGCGCCGCAGCCGCAGCCTGTGCAGCGGCCCCCGCGGCAGAACCGGCGCGCGGCGCACTGCCCAGTGCGGCGGAAATGCCGTCAACCTCGTGCTGGCAGGAATGTGCAAGCTCCTTGGGGACCACGACTGTATCGCCGGGCTGCAAGCCTCCGGGCAAATCGTCGCTGGCAAGGCGATATGTGGTGCCATTGCGGACCACATTGAGCGCCTGCCAATTCGATCCGCCACCGGGAATTCCGCAACTTTGGGCAATCTTCCACAGGCTGTCATTCGGACCAGCGGATATCTTTGTCTCAGCCATCAAGCATACTCCCGACTTCGGGCAAACCGCGATGTATCAGAACATCGGGAACCCAGGAAAACAGGGGATTACGTTCAAAACTCATCCCCAGATGATATGTGCATATCGACCAGTCGCGCTTGAATTCGGCGTTTCCCTGGGCCAGTCTTGGGTCGTAGCTGCCGGTAGCAAGGCTTCGGTGGACAGCTTCCGCGCCGAACGCTTGGAAACGCTTGGGATTCGCGTCTTGACATATCCGGAGCGCGGTCTCCCACGGATCACCGCCGCCTGCCCCCATAGTCGCGCGACAGGCCGCCCCGAAACCCGGTGCCACGCCATCGCGGTCTGCACATATGCCTTCCGCGATCATCAGATCGGTGCTTCGAAACATGCGGTTCAAGCCGACATTCGGATGCACGCCGGGATGATCCCACAGCATCGAGATGCGGATATCTTCATAGAGGGGATCAGTTGCGAACAGCAAGCCAAGATGCAGGGACAGAAAGCCGTATTTCACAATCTCACCACGCAACTGGAAACCGGCGTCCTGTGATGCGTAGATGGCCGAACGGAAAAAGGCACGGGTGTTGTCCGGCCCACATATTGCCGATACGGTATTGATCGAGCCTTCAAACGTGTCGGCAATTTCGCTGACGAAGCCCTCCTGATAGTCCGAACGAACCTGCGAAAGGTCAAATCTGGTCATGGCCAAGCCTTCCTGTGCGACGCTCTTTTACACTTGGTCCTGCGACAACCATCATGGCCGGATAGCATGACGGCCGCAAAATGGAGTTCTCGATTGCGTATAGCAGCGATACCGCCGATGCCGCGCATACCGGATCGTAGAACCGGAAATAGAACCATTTTCCGTTCTCATCCTGAACACGGGTGAACTTTCTGAAATGTCGCCACATGTCATTCAGCGTTCCGCGTGAGCGGATATAGATGCCCGGCTCATTGTCCCAGAGGTGCCATGAGGCATCGGAACAGGTGAATAGGTTGCGGGTGAAGGGGGTGCCCTCTTCCAGCCGCACGATCCAAGGGGCGACGCTCTTGAGTTCATCATAAGCGGCGCCCTTGAACAGGCAGCGATGTTCAAGCCCGCTGCGTTCCAGCAGTTCCGGCAGGTTGGTGACCTTCGCGGCGTCCAAAATGGCGTAGGTCTGCATCGAGGCTACCGCCGAAGCGTCGCCGCCTGCCGCTTTTATTTCAGCCGCCGTCGGCTCCGGCTGGCCGAACAGGGCATCATGAAGCGCGTCTGGCACGGTTTTCTTCGGAAACACTCCGACCTGAGTATCCAGAGATTTGACGCCCTTGATGATTTCGATCCGAAGCGCAGGCTGCTCTGACCCCAACGCGGGGGGTGCCCCAGCATTGCCCGGGTGCTGCATCCATGGATCGTCACTGCCGTGATCTGAGAAAATACTCACGCCAAACCCTACCACCATGCATCTCAGATAATATACGCTTATACGTCAACCCTGCCAGCCATAACCCGTCCCGAGCTGATATCGGACTGGCAGTGCTGCCCGCGCGTCCGGGCGAGGATCAGGTGCAGCACGACATCCTCGCCGCCGACGATCGCCGGATCGCGCGACTGATGCGAGAGCTGACCGCGGGCCTCGACGCCGAAATCGCCGAGCAGCCCGCCCTGCTCGATAACCGCCAATGCCCCGCGCTGGATTTCGCGCGGCGCGATCCGGGCTATCCGCGGCCCGGCATTTTGCGCAGCTTGACGCGCAGGACATCCCGGGCGGCGGCAGGCTGGGCGGCAGCGCCGGCTGTCAGACGACGCTGCTGCTGATCGACGATAACGGCGTCGTCCACGATCTGCGCCGCGATCTGGTCGCCCCGGTCACCGGCAGCCGCTTCAACATCCCGACCGCCCGCGACGTCCAGCCGCGCGACACGAACCAGATCCTGATGGCGACCGCCACGCCGGCCCGCCTGCAATCGGTCCCGCGCCTGAGCGGCCCGGACGCCGAGCGCTTCTTCGCCGGCATCGCGCAAGAGGCGGCGGGCCATATCCGCTTCGGCACCGCGGCGGTTTATGTGAGGCGACGGGGCCGCGCGACCCGGGAATGCTCGCTGACGTTACGTTAAGTAAAAATATTGCCCGAAAATCTACCAAATGATAACCTTCCAGACAGCCGCATCGGCTCTTTCTAACACTCGATCCATCAGCAATTGACGCGAGTCGTTCGACCATGACCGACCCTGTAAGAACTGCGCCCCTCGATCCCGTGCGCGCCGCTTTGGCAAAAAAGCGGCCTGAACAGGCGCTGGCGCTGCTCGATGGCGCCCTGGCCGAGTTGCAGGAAAAGCCGCGCGCGCAGTATCTTCGGGCGCGCGCGCTGACCGGAATCGGGCGGCTGGACGAGGCGATGGCGGCGCTCGATCAGGCCGAGGCTTCGGGGGTCGAGGCGGCCTCGATCCTCAGGCTGCGGCGCAGGATCGACGCGGCGCGGATCCCCCGGCCCGATCTGCGCGCGCTGCTGGACGAGGCGCGCCTGCATCTGGATGCCTGGCGCGCCCCCGAGGCCGAAGATTGCGCGCGCCGTGCCCTTCAGATCCGCCCCGACCATCCCACTGCCTTGCGGCTTTTGTGGCGCGCGATCTTGATGTCCGAACAGCCCGGGCGGCTGCTCTCGATGCTGCAAGAGGCCCTTGAAACAGGCGGCGCCTCGCCCGGTTTTCCCGATGCCGGCCGTCAGTTGCGCGACTTTCCGCGCGCGCAGATCGCGTCGCTGCTGGCCGCGCTGAGCGCACGCTGGCCCGCGCATTTCAGCGATTGGGAAACGACGTTCGCCGCCCCGCGCGGCCGAAAGGATGATCTGAAACTGCCCGATCCTGCGTCATTTCTGCGGCCCGTGATCGTGGATGATCGCGCCGAGATCATCGCCAGCTCGCCCGGCGCAGGGCCGGGCAAGGGGCGCACGGTTCTGGTCGTGCCGGGGCTCGCGGATCGGGTGATGCTGGACTACCCGGCGTTCGATGCATATCTCGCCGCCGAGGGGATGGGCGCGGTCTATCTGCGCGATTTCTCGCGGCGCCTTTTCTTGTGCGGCGTCGGCACGCTCGGCGCGGATTTCGATACGACGATTGCGGCGCTGCGCGCGCGGCTGGCGGCGATGGGCACGCAGCATCTGGTGGTGCTGGGCAGCTCGGCGGGCGGGTTCGCGGCGGTGACCTATGGGCTGGCGCTTGGCGCACGGCGGATCGTGGTGTGTTCCGGCCCGACCGGGATCACGCCCGAGCTGCTGGCCGAGATGGGCGACGGGCGCGGCAAGATCGTCGCGCGGCGCATTCAGGCCGCCCTGCCCCCGGAAAAGCTGGATCTGCGCCCGATGCTGCGCGCCAATCCCACCGATACGCTTATGTTCTTCGGCGCCGGCTCGGTGATCGACCGCCGCCATGCCGCGCGGCTGGACGGCCTGCCGGGTGTGCGCCTGCTGCCGCAAGAGGGCGTGGACGGCCACGATATCATGGGTCATCTGCTGCGATCGGGCGCGTTGATCGACGCGCTGTCGCCATGAACGCGCCGCTCGGCTACCTCGATATGCGGCGGATGGTCGGGCGGCTGCGCAGCAGCAACTACGACATCAGCACAACCTGCAATCTGCGCTGCGAGGGCTGCCTGTTTTTTTCCGGCGCGGGCGACGAGGCCCATCAATCCGAAACCGACCCCGCCCGCTGGGACGGTTTTTTCGCCGCCGAGGCCCGCAGGGGGATCAATTACGCCTATCTCGGGGGGGCCGAGGCCTCGCTGACGCCCGAGCGCATCGCCGCCTGCCACACCCATATTCCGATGGGGGTGATCTTCACCAACGGCACCAAGCGGATCGCGCCCGAGGTCAGCTATCGCATCCATGTGTCGGTCTGGGGCGACGAGACCACCTCGCGCCTCTATCGCGGGGGCGAGGGCAATATGCGGGCCCTGCGCAATTATCAGGGCGATGCGCGGGCGGTCTTCGTGCTGACGCTGAACGCGCTCAATCTCGGCGAGGTGGACCGCGTGGCGCGGGCCTGCCGCGATCATGGGGTGCGGCTGACTTTCAGCATCTTCTCGCCGACGCTGGATTATGGCGCGCGGATGGTGGCGGGGGGGCGCACGGATTATTTCCGCTTCAGCGGCGCGGGCGAGGCCGATATGCGGCTGCGGCCCGAGGGGCTGGCGCGGGCGCGGGCGGTGATGATGAAGGCGGCCGCAGATTACCCCGGCACGGTGCGCATCGCGCCTGACTATATCGACTGGATCACCGGCCAGGGGCTGTATGATCTGGACGCGCAGGGCGTTGCGCGCGATTGCGGCAACAGGCTGACCCGTTGGCATCGCCATTTCAACGCCGATATGTCCGAGAATGCGGGCAAATGCTGCACGCCCAATCTCGATTGCCGCGATTGCCGGGCCTATGCGATGGGCATGGCCAGCTATCTGGCGCGCAAAAAACTGCGCCGGGCCGATCCCGAGAACTGGCTGGCGGTCTGGCAGCATTGGGCGAGCCTGTTCCTGCCGCTGGACGCGCTGAATCCGCGCGAGGCGGTGTGACCGCGCGCGCGGGCGGTTCAGCGCGCGTCCGGGGCGAGAAACGCGGCCAGCGTCATCGGGACCGGCTGGAAGGATTGGTGATCGCTGGTGAAGGCGCGGCGCCATGTATGCGATGCGGGATCGCGGCGCCGCTCGATCACTGCGTTCATCGCATCAACACACGCGCAAAGCAGATCGCCCGCATCGCGCGCCATATGCAAAAGTCCCGCATCCGCCGCCGAGCGGCTGTCTGCCGCAAACCCGATCTGATCCAGCAATTCGCGGCGGATCGTGTGCGTGTAACCCGAAAGATGGCCGGCATTCGGCTCGGCGATATGGGCGCTTTCATAAACCGAGGGGCGCATGGCGCATTCCGCCTGCCACAGAAAGCGGTCCTCATCGACGAAATGCCAAAAGATCGGCGGCTTGCCCAGGATGTCGGGCGCGAGAGCCGCGGCGGCCAGCATCATATCCTCGACATAGGCGGGGCCGTAATGATCGTCGTCATCCATGCGCATCACATAATCGCCCCCTGCCCGCCCGGCGCCGAGGCTCATCGCCATGCCCGCCGCGTGATCGCGGGGCAGGAACATGATCTGCTCGGCGCCGTCGCCGGACAGCAGCGAGGTATCCCACGCGTCCGGCTGGTCGGTGTTGGCAACGATAATCAGCTCGCGATCCGGCCAGCTTTGGGCGCGGAAGCCGCCCAAGATCTGGGGCAGCCGTTCGGGGCGATGGCTGGGCGCCACGATGCTGGCGCGCGGGAACGGGTTCCCCCCGGGCAGACCGCAAAGCGCGGCGATCCGGGCCGCCAGATGATGCGCGCCGTGATGCCGATGCGCGCGGCGCCAGCTGCGCTGCCGTTCGATCTCGGCCTCCAGCGGCGCCATCAGCAGACGGCTGATCTCGGCGCGCAACTCAGCCGCGTCGGCGCAGAACATCGCCACATCGGGGCGCGGATCATCTGGCGCGGGCGCGCCCAGCACCAGAACCGACATCCGCGAAGCCGCCGCGTTCAGCCCGATCTGCCACGCCGCGCCATCGTCGCGCTCGCCCCGCGCCAGCTGCACAAGAATGTCATGCCCCGCCAGCAGCGCCTCGGACTGCGCGCCGGTCACGCTGCCTTGGGCGAGACGGGCGAGGTTCCTCAGATCAGGCAGGCTCGCCGGCTGGATATGCTGCTCCAGCGCGCAAAGCCGCAGCCCGAACGGCCTCAACGAGCGAAGGAGATCCACCACGGCGGGATCGGTCGTCGCGCGTTCCAGATCAAAGGACAGAAGCGGCGGCGACGCCCCCGCCCCGGCCGCCATATGGCCAAACCCGTTGAACAAAGCGGTCTGCACCGGCGCCGGGACCAGATGCGCCTCGATCCCGCGCGCCGCCAGATGCTCTTGCAGCAGGGCCGAGGTCACCACGACATGATCGGCGGCCTCGGCCAAGGGCAGGAACAGCAGCAGCCGCCCGGCCGGGCCGTTCAGATAGGCCACGACCGGAACCTGATGCGCCCGCGCCGCCGCCAGCAGCGCCCGCGCTTCGGGCTGGCCGCTCGCATAGTCAAAGAACCCGTGCCGCCACCGCCCCGAAACCTCGTCCGCCGCGCCTTCCAGCACGATCACATCCAGCATACCCGCCGCCAGCAGCCTGCCCGCCAGCCCCGGATCCAGAATGATCGTTTCGCATTCATAGCGCAGATGGTCATAGGCCGCGCGGCTGCCGACAAAGCCGATGCGGTGGCGCTGCCAGGGCGTCTTGCGCGACAGCGCCCGCGCCGGCGCGAAATCCGAGCGCAGCCCGAGCATCCCCGGATAGATCGGCCTGTCCAGCAATCCTTCCGCCGGGCTTTGGGTCGGGCTCATATCGCGCTCCTGCCTTGGCTAATGTTCAATTTAGTTAGACTTTTTTCGTCGAACAATCCTAAATCAAGCGGCGCCGAGGCGCTTACGGGAGGGCTCGTCCGATGACCAGTGCTGCGCTTGCAGACCCGAGGGATCCGAAGGAACAGCCCCGGCGCGTGGCGGTCATCCTCGGCACCGGGCGCAGCGGCACGTCTCTGGCCACAAAGATCATGGAGGCGCTTGGCCTTCGTATCGACAATTCGCTGCAACGCCCCAACGAGATGAACCCCGAGGGCTATTTCGAGGATCAGGAGATCGTCACGCTGAACCTCGCCCTGCTGGCACAGCTGAGCCTTGCGCCCCCTCATGTGCCGCCTCATACCGCGCCGCCCGGCCCCGAAACATACGCGATCCTGCATCGGCTGCGCGCCCATCTGGAAACGCGGATCGGGGCGGAACCGGCGCTTTGGGGCTTCAAGGATCCCCGCAGCGCGCTGCTTTTGCCGCATTACCGGCGCATCTTTCAGGGGCTGGGGGTCGTGCCTCATTACGTCTTTTGCGCGCGCAGCGGCGGCGCTGTGGTCGAATCGCTGCGCCGGTCCACCGACCTGTCGCAGCGCGCGGCCGAGCAGCTCTATCTGACCCGCAGCCTGATGGCGCTGCGCGATTGCGGGCTGAACTGCCATGTGTTCCATTACGAGCGCCTGCTGGACGCGCCGAAGCGCGAAATCGACCGGCTCGGCGCGTTCTTGTGGCCGGAAAGCGGTCCGCCGAATGCGCTTTCCGGGGACGAATACGCGGATCTGGTCAACCCGGCGCTGAACCGCTCCGCGCTTGGCGCGCGGACGCTCGAAAATCCGCTGGCGCGCCGGATCGAAACGCTGATCGCGGGCATGGATGGCAGCGATTTCGACCGCAGGGCGGCGCAGGCCGAACTGCGCGAGATCGACCAGATCAATCAGGGGTTTGTCAGCTGGCTCGACCTGATCGCCGCGCAGCAAAAGACCGCCGGCGACAAGCAGCAGCAGCCGGACCGCGCCGAGGCTCTGCGCACCGAGAATGAGCGGCTTCGCGCCGCGCGCGATGAAAACCTGCGCGAGACCGAGGCGCTGAAGGCCGAGCTGGAGACGGCGCGGCAGGAACTGGCGCAGACCCGCCAGCTTGCGCAGCGTCAGGACGAGGCGACGGGCCGGAAGATCACCGCGCTGCGCGCCGCAGGGGACGCGCTTGCCGAAGAACTGGCCGATCTGCAAGCGCGCAGCTTGCGGCAGGGCGATGAGCATTCGCGCGCCGTCAAGGCCGCGCGAAGCCGGATCAACCAGCTGCGCGAGCGGGATGCGGCCATCGCCGAGTTGCAAAAACAGGCGAAGGGCGGGGCGGAGGCCGGGGGCGGTGATGACGACGGGCCGGCACCGGATGCCGGGCTGGCCGAGCAGAAGGCGGTCGAGAAATTGCTGAACTCGCATCGGTTTCGTGCCGGCTCGGCGCTTGTCGATGCCATCAGGCGGCCGGGCTGGAACACGCTCGCCCTGCCCTGGCGGCTGTTTCAGGCCGCGCGCCCCGTGCGCCCGCCCGCGCCGGCCCCTGATCCGCCGCCAGATACTCTGCCCGCCCCGCCCGGAAGCAAACCATGACCGACGCGCCCGCCGATACGCTTCCCTGCGATCCGTTGCCACCCGATCCCCTGCCACCCGGCGCGCGCGTTCTGATCGTCGCGCGCAACCTCAAGCTGGGCGCGGGCGGGATGGAGCGCACGGCGGTCAACCTCGCCAATCACCTCCACAGGCGCGGCCTGAGCGTTACCGTCGCCTATCGCGACACCGATCAGGACGCGCCGATCTACCAGATTGCGGACGGGGTCCGGCATCTCGTCGGCTCGTTCGATCCGGGCTGGCTGGCCGGGGTCGCGACCGCCCTCGATCCTTGGGCCATCGTCTTTTTCTACGCCACATGGCACGAGGCCCGCGCCGCCACCGCGCTGAGCGATACCGGGCTGCCCGTGGTGCTGCACGAGGGCACCAACCCCGCCCGCGCGATCAACGCCAACTGGGCCGCCGTGCGCGACATCCCGGCGCAGCAGGCGGCGCAGGAACGGCTGTCGCTGATGTCGCTCTGCACCCGGATGCGCTTCACGCTGCCCGATTACCGCGCCAGCCTGCCGGGTCCCCTGCGCCGCGACGCGCGCGCCTTTCCGAACGCGTTTGCCCCGGCAAATCCCGCCGATATCGCCCTGCGCGGGGCCGAGGCGCGGCGGATATTCCTGAATATCGGCGGCCTCAAGCGGGTCAAGAACGGGGTTGCCGTCGTGCAGGCCTTCGGGCTGATCGCGGACCGCATCCCCGACTGGGATCTGCGCATCTTCTCGGCCCAGCCCGGCAGTTCGGACACGCGCCACAAGATCGACGCCTTGGCGGCAAGCCACGGCCTGCAAAGCCGCATCCAGATCTTTCCGCCGACGCCCGAGATTGCCCGCGAATACGGGCGCGCGCAGGTCCATATCATCACCTCGAAAGAGGAAGGTCTGCCGAACTGCGTCGCCGAGGCCGCGCGCCACGCCCTGCCCTCGATCGGGTTCGCGTGCTGCCCCGGCACCAACAGCCTGATCGTGCATGGACGCAACGGGCTTTTGGCCCAATGCGGCGAGGGCGAGATTGAGGATCTGGCCGCCCAGATGCTCCGGCTGGCGCAGAACGATGCCGAGCGCGAGGCGTTCGGCCAGGCGGCGCTGGAGGACAGCCGGATCTTCGACCCCGACGAGATTTTCCGCCAATGGGAGGAGATCATCGCCGAGGCGGCAGCGGACCGGCCGGGTCGTGCGGCGCTGCTCGAACGGCACCAGCCCGATCCTGCCGCGCGGCGCCGCATCCGCGCCATTCAGCGCAGCACGCTGCTTTCGCGCCCGCTGGCGGCGGCGCGCCCGGCGGCGGGCGGGGTTTCGGTGATCGTGGCGCTTGAGGATCACGGCAAGGCGCCTGATGCGGGGCTGGCCTCCCTGCGCGATGCCGGGGCGGATGAGGTGATTTTGGTCGGTGCCGGGACAGGGATTGCAGGGCATGACGACTGGCGGATGCTGCCCGAACGCGCGGATACGCTCGCCGGGGCGCTGAATGCGGGGCTGGCGCAGGCGCGCCATGATGCGGTCCATTTTTGCGTGCCGGGCATGGTCTATCGGCCCGGCGCGCTGCGCGAGGCGGCGCAGCATATGGCGCGGCAGCAACTCGATATCGCAGCGGCAGGCCACACGGGGTCCGAGGTCACGCATCTGGCGCTTTCGCCGGGGCTTCTGGACGCCGCGCCGCTGGCCCAGAACCTCTATGATCGCCACTTCCTGCGCGCGCATGATCTAAGCTTCCCGAACCATCCGCTTGCGCCCGAGGATTTCGAGCTTCGCGCCTTCGCCGAGGCCGAGCGGATCGGCGGCATCGCCGCGACGCTGGGCGATATGGGGGCCGCGCCCGCCCGCGAAATCGGGGCCGATGCGATGGAGGGGCTGGCGCGGCGCAGCCGGGATTATTACGCGGCGCACGGGCATTCGGGGCTGGAGCCGGAGCGGCAAAGCTATCTGATCGCGCGCATCATCGCCCCTGCCCTGCACGATGCCGTCATGGCGCGCGATCCGGCCGCGCGGTTCGATCACGCTCTGCTGACCCGGCTGCGCCTGCTGATCTCGGAAATGCCCGAGGGTCTGCGCGCGGCGCCCGGCGATCCGAGGCTCCATCTGGCGCTTCTGGCGCTGCGGCAGGGCTATCTGATCTGGCTTGCCGATCTGCTGAACGGCCAGCGCCCGCGCGAATTTGCGCCGTGGATGCTGGCCGCCGAGCCGAGGGACAGGCCGCTGATCCGCGCCCTGACCGCGCAGGCGCTCTGACCGCCAGCCCTGCCCCCGCCAGCCTCACCGCGCCCGGTTCGCCAGGAACCAGGAAACCGTCTCGCGCAGCCCGCCCTCCAGCCCGATCACGGGCCGCCAGCCCAGCATCTCGGCCGCCTTCGACGCATCGGCAAAGTTGCGCATCACATCGGCGGCGCTGCGCCCGGCGCGGGTGGTGGTGATCTCGGGCAGGCCGGCGGCGCGGAACTCGGGCGTCAGCATCGCAAGCAGTTCGTTGACGCTGGTTTCCCGCCCGGTGGCGATCTGGAACAGCTCGCCCGAAAGACCGGGCATGGTCGCGGCCAGAATGATCGCGCGGGTCAGATCATCGACATGGATGAAATCGCGGGTCTGGCTGCCGTCGCCGTTGATGGTGATGGTCTCGCCCGCCATCGCCTTGCGGATGAACTCGGCCACCACGCTGCCCTTGCGCCACGATCCGGGGCCGTAAACATTGGAAAACCGCAGCGCCACGGTCGGCACCGAAAACGCGGCGGCATAGGCGCTGCAATAAGCCTCGCCCGCCAGCTTGCTCGCACCATAGGGAGAGACGGGGCGCGGCGCGATCCGTTCGGTAATGGGCGGCGCGCACAGCCCGGCAGGCGCGCCCGACGAGGCAAAGACGAAGCGCCCGGCCCCGCCCGCCCGCGCGCCCTCCAGCAGATTGAGCGTGCCGATGACGTTCTGCTCGCAATCGAGACGCGGATTCGCGACCGAAGGCTGCACCCCGGTATTCGCGGCCAGATGCACGATGATATCGGCGCCGTCGGTGGCGCGCAGGGCGGTATCAGTGTCGCGGATATCGCCCCCGATCACGCCGAGGCGGCGCCCATCCTGCCAGACCGGCGCGGCGGGCGCGATGATCTGCGCGGCGTCCAGCGGCGCAGGGCGGCGAAATTCGTCAAAGGTGCTTGCCGAGAAATTATCCAGCACGACGATCTGCGGCGCGCCTTCCCGTTCCGCGCCCCCGCGCGCGGCCCCGTTCGTGCCACCCAGTATAGCGCGGATCAGGTTCGCGCCGATGAACCCCGCTCCGCCGGTAATCAGCCATTTCATCGCGCCGCTCTTCCCATGTGATCGGGTCTCATGTGATCCGCCCTCCGCCCGTTGTCCCTCGCGCCCGCGCCGCATCGCATCGCATCTCTATCCCGTTTTCCGGCGCCCCCGGCCATGTTTCCGCCCCAGTGCTTACCAAGCGTCAACTTTTATCTGGCACCGCGCGGCAAAAATTCATAAGATCGACGTTAACACAACAGCTTCATTCCACTTTCTCGAAATTCCGACGCGCTTCCCTAAGGCGAGCCATGATATCCAGCACGATCTCAGAGCTGAAAGGCAAACGGGTGGTCATCACCGGCGGCGTCGGCTCGGTCGGGCGCGCCATCTTCGACAAGCTCGCAGCCAGCGAGATCGCGCATCTGCGCGTCATCGACAATAACGAGACCGCGCTCTTCGAGATGGAGATCGAGATGGCGCACGCCGCCCGCCCCGGCGGCCCCGCCGTCGATTTCTTTCATTGCGACATCACCGACGCGCACGCATTGCGGCGCTGCCTGACCGGGATGGATCTGTGTTTCCACTGCGCCGGGCTGAAACACGTCACCTCCTGCGAGCGCAGCCCGTTCTCCGCGATCAGGGTCAATATCGAGGGCAGCGAGACCCTCGGCCGCGTCGCCCAGAGCCTCGGGCTGGAGAAGGTCATCTTCACCTCCTCCGACAAGGCGGTGAACCCGTCGACGATCATGGGCACTTCGAAACTGATGGCCGAGCGGCTCTTTACCGCGATGAACTTCCTGAGCGACGCGCCGGGTGCGACGATCTTCGCCTCGGTGCGCTTTGGCAATGTGCTGGGCTCTCGCGGCTCGGTGGTGCCGCTCTTCGCGCGCCAGATCGCCGCGGGCGGGCCGGTCCGCATCACCGATGAGCGGATGACGCGCTTTGTGATGACCACCTCGGAGGCCGCCGATCTGGTCATCGAAAGCATGGTTCTGGCGCATGGCGGCGAGGTCTTTATCACCAAGATGCCGGTGCTGCGGATCACCGATCTGGCGCGGGTGATGATCGACCGCCTTGCCCCGCTTTACGGCCGCAGCCCCGGCGAGATCGACACGCATTTCACCGGTGCGCGCGCCGGCGAAAAGCTGTGGGAAGAGCTGTCGAGCAACGAGGAAAGCGGCCGCCAGCTTGAAAGCGAGAGGTTCCTCATCATCCTGCCCGCCGGCCACACACCAGAGCAGCGCCGCCAGAAATACGCCTATGAGCGGATCGCGACCGCGCCCAGCAGCGTGGTCTATCACTCCTCGCATCAGGGCGTGATCGACGAGGACGCGATCTGGCTGCTGCTGACAAAGGACGATGTGTTGCCGGTCGAGGTCACGGCGCTTTTGCAACAGAGCGCGCCGGGGTAACGGGATGCGCGTTCTGATTCTGGGCGGGGACGGCTATATCGGGTGGCCGACCGCCATGTCACTGACCGCCGCCGGGCACGAGGTGATGGCGGTCGATAATTACCTGCGCCGCCGCCTGATGCGCGAGATCGACTGCGGCGCCCTGTTCGACGTGCCAAACCTGCACGAACGCGCGCGGCTCTGGGCCGGGAAATCCGGCCATGAGATCGCCGTGCGGATCGGCGATCTGAGCGATTGGAGCTTTATCGCCTCGGTCTTTGCCGAATACCGCCCCGAGGCGATCATCCATTACGCCGAGCAGCCCTCGGCCCCCTATTCGATGCTGGACCGGGGCGCCGCGCGGCTGACGCTGGACAATAATCTGGGCGTCACCTTCAACGTCATTCACGCGATGAACGAATTCACGCCCGGCGCGCATCTGGTGAAGCTGGGCACGATGGGCGAATACGGCACGCCCAATATCGACATCGAAGAGGGCTGGATCGAAATCGAACACAAGGGCCGAAGCGACAAATTCCTGTTCCCGCGCGCGGCGGGATCGCTCTATCACACGACCAAGGTGCTCGATACGGATCTGCTGTGGTTCTATGTCCGGGTCTGGGATTTGCGGGTGACCGATCTGATGCAAGGCCCGGTTTACGGTCTGGCCACGGACGAGACCGGCGCGGACGACCGGCTGATGTCGTTTCTGAATTACGACGAGGTGTTCGGCACCGTCTTGAACCGTTTCATGGTGCAGGCGGCGGCGGGTTATCCGCTGACCGTCTATGGCAAGGGCGGGCAGACGCGCGGCTATCTGAACCTGAAGGACGCGCTGCAATGCGTGCGCCTTGCCGTCGAAAACCCGGTCGCGCCGGGCGAGCTGCGCGTGCTGAACCAGTTCGTCGAAACCTTCAGCGTCAACGATCTGGCCGCGCGGGTGCAGGCATCGGGGCAGCGGCTTGGCTTGCAGGTCGAGGTGAAATCGCTGCCCAATCCGCGCCGGGAGGCCGAGGAACACTATTACAACCCCGCCCATACCGGCCTTCTGGATCTGGGGCTGAAGCCGCACGCGCTGACCGACGAAATCACCGATCAGATGATGGAGCTGATCTTGAAATATCGCGAAAACATCGTGACCGAGCGGATTTTTCGCGCCGTCACGTGGCGGCGATAGGGTCTGCCTGCGGGTTGGATCATCACCAACCCGCCGTTCAGCCGGTTTCGGGATTTTTTGATCCATGCCATGGCGGTGTCGGGTAACGTGGTGTTTCTCGCGCCGCTGACCCATTTCACGACACGCTGGCGGGTCGCGGCCAGCCTTGTCGCCAAACTCGCAACACACACCATCGGCAAGAACACGTGCTGTCCTGTAATCCATCTGTAGTCCCTGAGCTATTTTCAGAATGCTCTCAAAGCCACGCTTTCCATCAGGCAGCGGCTCCCGCCCCCTGAGCGCGGCAGAAAACTGGGCATATAGCTCACGCTTACACGATTCAGCACGCCGCCCGCCCGCATCAGATCTCGGGCAAGCAAGCGAACGCAAAGGCAAAGCGGCAATCACGCCCCGCGCAGGCCGGGCAGCATGGCTGCGGTCATCCCGATTAGCCAACCCCGGCGCGGACGGTCAGCGGTGCGCCCCGCGCCCGGCGGCGCAGTTTCGGGCGCAATTTCAGGCGCAGGCAAACCCCGGCGCGAAGGGCCAGCGGGGGCGCGCCCTAGCCGACGTCCCGCGCCGCCGCCCTTCCGGCCTGCCGCCCGCTGAACAGGCAGCCGCCGAGAAAGGTGCCCTCCAGCGCGCGGTAGCCGTGCATGCCGCCGCCGCCGAAACCTGACGCCTCGCCCGCGGCATAAAGGCCCGGCATGATCTCGCCTTTCTGGCCAAAGACGCGGGCGTCAAGGTCGGTCTCGAACCCGCCGAGCGTCTTGCGCGTCAGGATGTTCAGCCGCACCGCGATCAGGGGGCCATGGGCCGGGTCAAGGATCATATGGGGTCTGGCCGCGCGCACGATGCGGTCGCCCAGCGACCGGCGCGCGTTATGGATGCCCATGACCTGCGCATCCTTGCAAAACGGGTTGTCGATCTGGCGGTCGCGCGCCGCCAGAACCTCGCGGATATCCT
Source organism: Paracoccus sp. (in: a-proteobacteria) (assembly GCA_030538705.1). Taxonomy (GTDB): domain Bacteria; phylum Pseudomonadota; class Alphaproteobacteria; order Rhodobacterales; family Rhodobacteraceae; genus Paracoccus. The sequence continues at coordinate 21,150 of JAUNTL010000028.1, forward strand.
CCAGCCTGATGCGGTCATTGCCCGCCAGCGCGTTCATCCCCGCGACCAGCGTTTCCAGATCGTTGCGCACGACGAAATCGGCACCGTGCTGCTTGAACGCCTCGACCGGGGCGGGTGCGGCCCGGCCCATGGCCCGGCCCAGCACCATCCGCCAGTCCTTGCCGGTCAGATCGGGGTTCTGTTCCGACCCGGAAAGGGCGAATTCACGGCAGATGATCGACTGGTTCAGGATGAACCAGGAATAATCCGCCCCGGTTTTCATCAGATGCTCCAGCGTGCCCAGCGTGTCATAGCCGGGAAAGAGCGGCGCGGGCAGCCGGCGGCCAAAGGCATCGAGCCAGACCGGCGACGGCCCGGGCAGGATGCGGATGCCGTGACCCGGCCAGATCGGCGCCCAGTTCCGCAGGCCCTCGGTATAATGCCACATCCGGTCGCGGTTGATCAGCCGCGCGCCGGCGGCCTCGGTGATGCCCAGCATCCGGCCGTCCACATGCGCGGGCACACCCGCGACCATATGTTCAGGTGGCGTGCCCAGCCGTCCGGGCCAGTTCTGGCGCACAAGGTCGAGATTGCCGCCGATCCCGCCCGAGGCGATGATCACGGCCTGCGCGCGCAACTCGAACGCGCCGGTCTCCTTGCGGCTGGTGGACTGGCCGCGTCCGGCCTGGCTGGGTTCCAGAATGGCGCCGTGGACGCCCTCGACCACGCCGTCGCGCATGATCAGCCCGTCAACGCGGTGGCGAAAGCGCAATGCCAGACGGCCGGCCTGTTCGGCCCCGGTCGCGCGGGCCTCGAACGGGGCGAGGACGCCCGGCCCGGTGCCCCATGTCAGATGAAAACGTGGCACCGAATTGCCATGCGACATCGCCGATCCGCCGCCGCGTTCGGCCCAGCCGACAACGGGAAACAGCCGGTGGCCCATGGCGCGCAGCCAGCCGCGCTTTTCCCCCGCCGCGAAAGCGATATATGCCTCGGCCCAGCGGCGCGGCCAGTGATCCTCTGCGCGGTCGAAACCGGCCGACCCCATCCAGTCCTGCATGGCCAGATCAATGCTGTCGCGGATCCGCATGCGGCGCTGCTCGGGGCTGTCGACCAGAAACAGCCCGCCCAGCGACCAAAAGGCCTGCCCGCCCAGGCTCTGGCGCGGTTCCTGATCCAGCAAAATGACACGCCGCCCGGCATCCGCCGCCTCGGTCGCGGCGACAAGGCCCGCAAGGCCACCGCCGATGATGATGATATCGGCGTCAGCCATGGTGATGCCGTGCTGCGCGGTGGCGGGTCCGGGCGGTGACATGGCCGATGCACGGCCGGGCGGCACGGGTCCGGGCGGGGCGGTTCTGGGCGGGGCAGGCAGGCATGGTCCGACTCCGTTCGTGGCAAAGCCCCTTGGGGCAATCGCCGCAAACCATAGCAGGAAAACCGCCCCGGTCCGAGGCCCGCGCCGCAGACCGGCCGGGTAAGCGGATGGAAACGTTACGTAACGCTCCGCGCTATCTGCGCCGCAGCTCCACCCGGCGGTTGCGGGCACGGCCTTCATCGGTGTCATTGCTGGCGACCGGCTGGGTCATGCCCTGCCCGATACCGCTCAGCCGGGCCGCCGCAATGCCGTAACCCTGCACCAGTGCCACCACGACCGCATCGGCGCGGCGCTGCGACAGGTTCTGGTTATAACTGGCCGCGCCCTGATTGTCGGTATGCCCGATCACCGTCAGCGACAGATCGGGGCTGGCCTGCATCATCGCGGCGATTTCGGCCAGCTGGGCGGTGGATTCGGGCCTGATCGCGGCGCTGTCGAAATCGAACAGGATGCCGTAAAGGTCGATCTTGCCCGCCTCATCCAGTTGCGTCTGCATGGTGCTGGCCTCTGTCAGACCGATCTGGCCTGTCTGCATCTCTCCGCTTTCGATGACCTGAGCGATGACATAGCGGCCGATGGTCTCGTCATCGGAAAAGACCAGCGAGATATGGATGTCACCGCCGCCTGCCGGTTTGCGCGCATAGGTGACGCGCGCGTTTCCGTTCATGAATTTGTGGCGCACCACATCATCAAGCCCCAGCCGCGGCATGCTGTCCGGCGTATCAAGCATGATCCCGACCGAAAGCCCCGAATCGGGCGCGCCTGACAGAAAGCAATCCCCGGCACTCGCGCTGCATGAAAAGGCGATGTCATAGCCTTTGCCCTTCAGGCTGGCCTCATAGCTGCGCTGCGCCTCAAGCGCGGATCGCCCGGGTGGCAGGCGGTAATACATCAGGTAACGCCGGCCTTCAAAGGTCTGCCAACCCTCGCCACGCTCGGTTGCGTATCTGAAAGGTCCGGTGATGATGCGCGCCTCGTCATAATCGCTGAAGTCATAGCCGAACTGCTCGGCCCCCTCAAAGCGCCCCAGATCGGGGTAATCCTGCGCCTGCACCGTGTTCGCGACGGCCAGCAGGGCAAGGGTGGCAAGCGCGCGTCGAAACATCTGCATGAAGATCTCCTGATAAAATAGGCGCGCGCCCTGCCCGACCGGCAAGGCGCGCGGAACGCTCAGAACCGCATCGAGAACCCGGCCCTGACGCTGTGATCCTTGCCGGCCGAGCCAAAGCGGCCGCCATAGCCGATGTTGAGGTGCGCGGCCGGCGAAACCGCCATATCCAGCCCCAGTTCGACCAGCCCGGTATTGCGCGCAACCGGGGCGCCATAGACCGTAAAGGCATCGCCACCGCCAAAGGCATGGCTGGCCGCGGGCGCCAGATCGCCAAAGGCGCGCTGCCAGCCGACCATGCCGCTGAGACGGCCGTCCACACCCTGCGCGGCCAGATCGGCCCCGGCCCGGATACCCAGCGTCGCAAAGCTGGCGCTATTCGTCACCGCGGCCGAGGACAGCGCCGCCGCCCCTCCCGTCTCGGTATAGGCGCCGCTGCGATGGCGGACCCAGGCGAGACCGCCAAAGGGTTCCAGCCGCGCCGCCGGCGTGTCGATGCCATAAGCCAGTTCGGCAAAGGCTTGCGTGGTGCGGGCATTATAATCGGCGCACAGCTGTTCGACCGTGCCAGGATAGGCGGCCTGCCGGGTGGTCCTGATATCATGGCCGCTGTGGATCAGCCCGGTGCGCAGGGTGATCTGGTCCCAGTCGCGCCCGCCATAGATGCCCAGATGCCAGGATTTGGCATCCCCCTTCGAGGCCCGCCCGCTCACCTTGAAATCGCCGTCGCTATAGCCCACGAGAACACCCAGCCGCCAGTCGCCGACCATCTGGTCGCCGCCGGCAAGGACATGGCGCGCATCATGGTCCAGAGCCTCGGCATTGCCGTCGCCATTGCGGCTGATCCGGCTGCCCGCGACCTGTGCCCATGTGGTGAAACGCCCCGCATGACCCGCCTGTGGTGCGCGGGCACCGGGCAAAAGGCCCATGACCGGCGCGCTGCGCGGTGATGCCTGCCGCAGCCGCCCCATGGCCGCATCACGCGGCACATGGCTGCCCTGAACAAAGGCGGTGACCGCCGAGGCATGGGCCTCGCCCGACAGGCTGTCATAGGCGCGCCGTGCATCCTCTTCATCGGTGACATTGACCACGGCGCTAAAGACCGGGCCGGCGCGCAGGCTTTCCAGCCCGGTTGCCGTGGCGCTTTGGTTGCGGGTCTGGGCCACATCCGCAAGCGCGCGGTATTGCAACACATCCAGATAAGCGGCGTCGGCCTCATACCGGCTGGCCATCGTCAGAAAGACGGTCTGTGGCAGACCCTCGGGCAGCACAAAGTTCCCCGTCAGCCCGCCTGCCGCGCCAAAGATCTCGTAAGACTGGCCATAGTTCAGCCCGATGACCGTATTCACCACAAGTTTCGCGCCATCAATCATCCCTGCCCCTGCGGCGCTGATCCGGTCGGCGCCCGCTGCGGCGTCAATGTCGATGGCGAAAACCGAGTCGGCCGCAAGCGTCACATCGCCGTCGCTGCGCAGCACATCGCCGCCCGCGCCATCGGCCAGCGAGACCTCGCCGGTGACGTTCAGCATGTCCAGTCCGGTGAACGCGGTCTCCTCGGCCAGAGCGGCGTTGCCGGCAGCGAGGATGCGGCCGAGGTTCTCGACGCGGTTGATGCCGGCGCCGAAATCCGAGGTGCCGCCGACGCGCCAGGTGCCGGTGTTGGTCAGCACGTCATCGCCCGCGCCGGTCTGCACGCGCCCGGTCAGCAGGTTCTCATTGAGGATCCCGACCGGGCCGCCCTCGGCGAGGATGGCCAGATCGCCCGCCGCGCCGGAGGCGTTGCGCAGATCGCCGGTGTTGCGGATCGTCAGCGCCTGGCCCGAGCGCGCCCGGATCGCCGCCTCGCCGCCGCTGACCGCGCCGCGCGTGGCGATGTCGGTCGGCCCGGTGCCGGTGTTGAGCGCGAGGATGCCGAACGGCTCGCCCGCAACGTCTTGGGCGTCGATCGCCATCAACGTGCCGCTGGCGGTCAGCACCAGATTGGGGTCGGTGAAAAAGGTCCGTAGGTCGGGCACGTTGTTCGTATCGAAGCCGCCGTTGACCGCGACGATCCCGTCAACGCGGCCCGAGGCGGTGACGCGGGTGGCGCCGGTGCCCGCGTTCAGCGCCATCACCCCGCGTATCGGGTCCGTGCTATCGCCGGTGACATCGGTGACGGTGATGCCAAGATCGCTGGCGGTTGCGGCGTTCTGGCCGACCACGCTGCCGGTGATCGGCCCGTCCGCCACCAGCGTGCTGGCCCCGGTGCCCAAACCCCCGAGCACCACATCGCCGCCGACCGCGCCGACGCGCAGCGCCAGCCCCTCGCCGTCACCCTCGCTGAGGGCAAAAAGCCGCCCCGTGATCGGGCCGCTTGCGTCCAGCCGCGCCTGACCGCGCCCGACGTTGTGCAGGCTGACACCGCCCTCGACGCCCGCGATGGAGGCCGCGATGCCGGTGGCATTGCCGTCGGCCACCATTGCCACGTGGCCGACGCTCTGCCCCGTCAGGTTGACCGTCAGCGCGCCAGTGCCGGCGTGGCCGACCATAACAGCCACGTCCCCGCTGCCGGTGATGCTGTCGGCCTCCAGCACCGTGCCGGTCGTGCCCAGCCCGCTGACCACCATGACGACGCCGTTGACATGCCCGCCCAGCTCGACCTGCGTGGCGCCGTTGCCGCCGTTCTGCACCGCGATGTCGCCGTTCACGCTGGCGGTGACCAGCTCCATCCCGCCGGCCGTGCCGCCGTTCTCAAGCCGCAGCCGGCCGTCGACATGGCCGGTGAAGGTCACATCGGTGTCGCCCATGCCGTCGTTATGCGAATCCAGCGCGAAGCCGTCCGCCTGGGTGACGGCGACGCCGGCGGCATGGACCCGCAGCCCCTGCGTGGCGGCGCCGTTCAGCACCCGGATGCCCCGCGCGACCGCCGAGATGTCGCCCGACGCCACGATCAGCGTCTGCCCGACGCCGTCATTGTCCACATCGATCCCGCGCCTGCCGGCGGCAATGGTGCCGAGCGCGCGGACCGTGATGTCGCTGGCGCCCACATCGTTGAGCGCAAAGATGCCCACGTCGGCCCGAATGGGACCGCGCGCCGTGATCGAGGTCGCGCTTGAGGTGTAGTTGGTCGCGGCGATCCCCAGGCTGCCGGCCTCGATCTCGGCGGCGGTGATGGTGATGCCGTCGACTTGATCCCACGCGACCGCGTCGATCCCGTAGTCACGCGCCTCGATGCGCCCATTGGCGGTGATCGTCACCCCGCCCGCGCCGGCGGCCGCGTTCTCCGCCTCGACGTGGATCCCTCCTCGGTTGGCGATGATGTCGCCATCGGCGGTGACCGTCGCGCCGTCCAGCGTATCGCCATAGACGTAGATGCCGTAGCCATTCGCGGCGGCCGCCGTCACCGTGCCGCGCGTGTGGACATCGACGCTGGCCTCGCCGTTGACGGTGACCACAACGCCATGGCCGCCGGTCAACGCGCCGGTGTCGATCGCGATCTGGTTGTTGCCGGCCGCGTGGGCGTTGAGGACGTTGATCGCGGTTCCGTCGGCGTCGACGGTGACCGGCCCGGTGGTGGTGATCCGCGTGTCGCCCACGCCGTCGTTGCTGACATCAATCCCGTCAGCGCCGCTGACGGCGGCTGCGGTGGTGATCTCGACATCGCCATTGCCGAGGGCTTCGACAAACATCGCGCGGTAAATTGCGGTCAGCGCCCCCTGCGCGTCGATGACCACATTGCCGTCACCCGCGAGGTTGACCTGGATCGTCTCGTCGGTGGACTCCACCTCCTGGGTCGTGATCGACACATTGCCGTTCTGCCGGTGGTCGACATCGACCCCAAGGCTCGCCGCGCTTTCGATGCGCCCGCCGGCGGTGATGGTGGTCGCGCCGGATTGCTGGTGACGGACATAGATCCCGTCCTCGTGGGCGGTGATGGCCTGGGTCCGAATGACCGTATCGCCTGCGGCGCTCCGCTGCGCATCTATGCCGTAGTAATTCGCAGAGGTGATTGCCCCGTGCACGGTGATGTCGGTCGCCGCCCCGGCGACGTGGTTACCGACGCGGATCGCATCATCGTCCGCCTCGACCTCGGTCAGCTCCAGCTCAAGCGTGCCGCCGCCCGAATTCGAGATATCGACGCCCTTGCCGCCGCTGCTGGAGATCAGGCCGCTGGACGTCACCCGCGTCATCCCGCTGCCCGCGTTATCGACGACAACGGCGTTCCCGGCGGCGCTGACGCTGGCCAGCGAAATATGCGCCCCGGTGGCGGTGGCGGCGTTGTCGACATAAACCCCGCCCGACTCGCCAAAGATCGAGCCGCTCGCCGTGACCACGGTGGGGCCTGTGCCGTCATTTTTGACGCGCAGCGCCTCGTAGAAGGTGCCGATGACGGTGTTGACGTCGACCTGCACCCGGTTGCCGGTGCGCTGCTGCGCCACGATGCCGCCCTCGCCCGAGACCCGCCCGCCGGTGATGACCACCAGCGCGCCCGCGCTGTCGTTTCGGGCGAGGATCCCCAGATCGCTGCCGGTGATCTCGCCGTCGGTCTCGATGCGCAACGAGCCGCCGGCCGTCAGCGTCCCCGGGATCACCGCGTTGCCCGTGCTGACCACGCGCAGCGCAGTCGAGCCGCCGGTCGTGAACAGCTGCGAGGCGTGGGCGTCGATATAGCTGATGTGCCCGGCGCCCTCGATATCCAGCGCATCGGTGCCGCCGGCGGTGTTGAGGACGTTGAACCCCGCAGCGGTGGTGACCGCGGCATGGTTCTGGACCACGGTCTGCGTGGCGATATTGTCGCCGCTGCACAGCCAGGCCGGGGCCACGGTGACCACACATGCCGCCTGCGCCGGCATTGCGGAAATGATGGTCGACCCCATCAGCGCCGCGATCAGCAGCCCGCCCCGGCGCCGCGTCAGCGCCCGATGATTGACCCGTTGTGCCTTGTGGTTCATGATTGTCACCTGCCGCCCCCGTCGGATTGTGGTCGTCTCGACAGCAACGATGCACCCGCCCTGACGCAGCGTCACCACCCGTTCGGGTGAAGGCCAGGGCGGCAATCAACGTTAACTATCGGGCGCAACTGGAAGGATGTGATGTCGGCGCGGCTGTCTCAGGAAAGTTTTGACGGTCTTCTTGACCTGATCTATCACACTGCGGTGGCACCGGCGGGCTGGGACCAGTTGCTGGTGCGCCTTGCCGACGAGATGGGCTGTATCGCCGGCGGGCTGACCGTCGAAAGCCCCGGCACGGGGCGCGGCGCGCCGATCACCTATTTCGGCTTTGACCCTGATCATGTTGCAAAAACCTTTGACCACTTCCTGCCGATGAACCCGCTGCATGGGATCCATGACCGGATGCGGACCGGCCATGTGATCACCAATGCCATGGCCGTGCCGCTGGATGCCTTTCAGCGATCCGAGTTCTATCACGGCTGGGCGCGCCCGCAGGGGCTGTGCTGTCCGGTGACGGTGGTGCTGACGCATGACCATGCCGCCTATATGCCGCTGACGCTGGTGCGGCCCGATGGCCATGGCGATCTGCCGGCGACCGAGCTGCGCTTTCTCGACCGTCTGGCCCCGCATCTGGCGCGTGCCGCGCGCATGGGGAAAGACCTGCGCGACCATCATGTGCAGGGCGAGGTGCTGGCCTCGGCCCTGTCGCATCTGGGGGCGGCGGTGTTCATTCTGGATCGCCAGCGCCGGGTCAGCTTTGCCAGCGCCCCCGCCGAGAGGATGCTGGCCACGGGCAGCGCCATCCGCACCGACCGCCAGCGCCGGCTGACCGCCACGGTGCGGGCCTCTGACGCGGGCCTTCAGTCGGCACTGCGCGGGGCGATCAGCGGCGTGGCGCAGGGGGCGGATGTGCAGCTTCTTGCGCGCAATGGCAGCAAGCTGGCGGTGACGGTGCTGGCGGTGGCGCGGGTCAGCGCGCCGGATCTGGCGGTGACGGGCGACGCGGCCTGTTTCGTCATTATCCGCGAGCCGGGCGCCGTTGATGCCGGTGCCGCGGCAAGACAGGCCGCCCGCCTCTTTGGCCTGACCCCCGCAGAAGAGCGCGTGCTGGCAGCCCTTCTGCCCGGCGCGGGCCTGCCCGGGGCCGCCGCCGCATTGGGCATCGGCCGGGAAACCGCGCGCAGCCATCTGCGCAGCATCTTCAGCAAGACCGGCACCAGCCGTCAGGCCGAGCTGATCGCCATGACCGTGACCCTGACCCCGCCGGCAGAATAGGCCCGCGCGCCTTATCGCCCGTCGCGCGCCCCGACCGGTTGCGCCACCAGCCGGCGACGCCCCCCATCACGGCCGGCATCCGCGAAACCCTGCCCCGCCTGCGATCCCGGTCAGGGTTTCCCCCTGCCGCCATCCCCGTTATGCATTACACCATACCATCCCGGGCGGAGACCCTCATGTATACATTGATCACCCTCCTGCTGATCCTCGCTGCAATCGCGGCATTCGGGGTCGCGCTCTATAACCGCCTTGTCAGCGCCCGCCAGCGCGTCGGCGAGGCATGGAGCGGGATCGACGTCCAGCTTTTGCGGCGCAGCGATCTGGTGCCCAATCTGGTCGAGGTCTTGCGCGGCTATATGACCCATGAGCGCGAGGCGCTGGAGGCCGTCACCGCGATGCGGGCGCGCGCGAGCAGCCTCGGGCGCGATGACGTGGCGGGCCGGGCGGCGGCCGAAGGTCAGCTTGGCGGGGCGATCATGCGCCTGATGGCCACGGCCGAAGGCTATCCCGAACTCAAGGCAAGCCGGAATTTTCAGGATCTGCATGCCGCGCTCGATAATGTCGAGAATGATATCCAGCACGCCCGGCGTTACTATAATGCCGCCGTGCGCGAGCTGAATATCCGCGTTGAGAGCTTTCCCTCGAACCTCGTCGCGCAGCGCTTCGGCTTCGTGCCGGCAACCTATTTCGAGCTGACCACCCCCGAACAGCGCGCGGTGCCGCAGGTCAGTATCTGATGCGGCACGCCCTCGCGCTTCTGGCCGGGCTGGCCGTCTGGCTGATCCTGACGCTTGCGCCCGCCCGCGCGGATGAGCGCATCCTGTCCTTTGACGCGCTGATCGAGGTCGCCGAGAGCGGTGATTTCACCGTCACCGAGACGATCCGCGTCTATGCCGAGGGCGATCAGATCCGCCAGGGGATCCTGCGCGATTTCCCCCTGCTGCAACGCAATGGGCTGCGCTATCAGCGCGTCGGGTTCGAATTGCTGTCGGCACAGCTTGACGGCGCGCCGGTCCCGTCGCGGATCGAACAGGACGAGCGCGTGCTGCGCATCTATCTGGGCCAGCCCGGCCGCATGCTGGACCCGGGCGAGCATACTTTCCAGATCAGCTACCGCACCGACCGGCAGATGCGCTATTTCGACGATCATGACGAGGTGTATTGGAACGCCATCGGCACGGAATGGCCGTTCCCGATCGATCATGCGACGGCAAGGGTGCGCCTGCCCCCGGATGCGCAGGTGCAGGATCTGGCGGCGTTTACCGGGCCTCATGGGGCGACGGATCAGAATGCCCGGATGACGGCGCAGCCCGATGGCAGCCTGCTGTTCGAAACGACCCGCCCCCTTGGCCCGCGCGAGGGGATGACCATCGCGGTCGCCATCGCCAAGGGCGCGGTCGCGCCGCCCAGCGAGGCGATGCGGCATGAATGGTTCATGCGCGATCAGGGCGAGCGCATCCTGTCCTTTGACGCGCTGATCGAGGTCGCCGAGAGCGGTGATTTCA
>JAUNTL010000028.1:31425-32988 GCA_030538705.1 Paracoccus sp. (in: a-proteobacteria)
GCGCGGTCGCGCCGCCCAGCGAGGCGATGCGGCATGAATGGTTCATGCGCGATCATGCCGCCGGACGTGATGCAATCATTCTGGCGGGGTTGCTTGTCGCGGTGCTGGCGGCGCTGTGGTATGCGCTCGGGCGCGACCCCGCGCCCGGTCTGTCTGTGCCGCGATGGGATCCGCCACGGGGGATGAGCGCGGCACTGATCGGGGCGATCTGGAACCGCGACACCAGCGAGGGTGTGCAGGTGCTGTCACTCGATCTGGTCGAGCTGGCGTCAATGGGCCATCTTTCGGTCGAACGCAGCGGCGCGCGCATCACGGCCGTTGCCCTGCGCGAGAACCCGCCAACGCGCAGCAACCTGCCCGCGCGTCAGTTGCAGATCCTTGATCGCATTACCGCGATCGGCGGCCGGCTGGAAATCGGCCGGGCGCAATCCGATCTGATCGAGGATCTGATCAAACAGGGCCGCAACAGCCTCGGCACCGAATACCGGCGCCAGCGCAATTATCGCAATCCCGCGCTCGTGGTGCTTGTGGCCATCGCGCTGACGGTCTTTGCGGTTGCCCACGCATTGCGCGACCAAAGCGAATCGCCAGCCGGGCTGGCCGCCATCTTTGGGGTTTTTATGGTGATAGCGCTGTTCCTTCTGCGCCTGACCATCATCCCGCCGCGCAGGTTCAAACGGTCGGCTGGCCAGATCGTGATGGGGTATGTCTTCTCCGCCATCTTCGGTGTGATCGCCGTGGTCCTGGGCGCCGTCTATTTCAGCGTGGGCCATGACATGCTTTTGTTGCTGGCCGTGCTGGTCATGGTGGCGGGGCTTGTCCTCTTTGGGCCGATCATGGGCGGGCCGACGCCCGAGGGACAGCGCCGGCTGGACGAGATCCGCGGCCTTGTCGATTATATCGAACTGGCCGAGGTCGACCGGCTGAAATATGCCGACATGCCCGAAATGTCCGTCGCCCGGTTCGAGCGCATCCTGCCTTATGCGATGGCGCTGAACCTTGAAGATGTCTGGACGAAGAAATTCCGCGACTGGCTGGCGACGGCGGGGCCTGTCGCGGCCGCGCTGACGGCTCAGACCGGGGCTGTTCTGGATGACGGAACGTTCAGCCTTGCGCGCGCCTATCACAACAGCGCCGACAGCAGCAGCACAGGCCAGCTCTCCGATCTCAGCTCCAGCCTGACGCGGGCGCTCCCTCCCCCGAGCGTGTCATCCTCGGCCTTTTCTTCGGGTGGCGGATCGTCAAGCGGATCGTCGGGCGGTTCGTCGTCGGGGGCGGCTGGTAGGCCGCCGGCCACAGCGCGCGCGCCGCCCGGACATCGCCCTGCCCCGCCGGGGACAGGCGCCGACGGGCAATGCGACACGGCAGACCGGCATCACAGCGGATCAGCTGTATCCGGCCGGCGCAGGCCATCGCCGGGCTGATGCGATGTGCCGCGCAACTGTGAAGGATGCCGGCGCGTTCGGGCCGCCGGCGGCGCGCCACAGGCAAAGAGCAAAGGGCGCGCGCATAAGGCCGGCCACATCGCCGCGCCGCCATCACGGGCTGCCTGCCGCCGGCGGC
>JAUNTL010000160.1:0-3962 GCA_030538705.1 Paracoccus sp. (in: a-proteobacteria)
GCTGTCTGCCCCCGGACCCCCGAGGATATTTTCGGACAGAAGAAGCGGGTCATGCGGCCACCTTCGGGTGGCGGTAGATCAGGCTTGGCTGGTCGCGCAGAGTGATTTCGCGTTCGACCACGGCACCCATGCGTTCGGCCAGCCGGCGCGAGCGGGTATTGTCGGGGTGGATATGCGAGATCAGCGGGCCGAGGCCGAAATGCCGGGTCGCGTGGTCGCGCGCGGCGATTGCGCCCTCATAGGCAAGCCCCTGGCCTTCGAAAGCGTCAAAGATTGTCCAGCCGAGTTCGGGTTCCGACCAGTCGAGATGATGGACGATGCCGATGCGGCCCGCCACCTCGCCCGTGCGGGTCTCGACCGTCCAGACGCCGTAACCGCGCAGCGCCCAATAGCCGATATGGGCGGCCAGCTTTTCCAGCACCTGCCAATCGGCTTGCCGACCGCCCACGAAATGCACGCGTTCGGAGGCTGCAAAGCGCAGGAAAGCGTCCAGATCGGACAGGCGCGGTTCGCGCAGGATCAGCCGTTCGGTTTCCAGCACCGGAATATTGACGCTTTGCGTGGTCATGCCGCAACCTTCGGGTGGCGAAAGCGCAGCATCGGGCCGAAGGGGGTGTTCCAGGCGCCGTCGGGCGTGGCGCCGAGGCGTTCGGCCAGGCGGATCGAGCGGGTGTTATCGGCTTCGATCGAGGACATCAGCCCGGTCAGGCCGAGATGGCGGGCAGCCCCGTCGCGGGCGGCGGTAGCGGCCTCATAGGCGATGCCGCGGCCTTGCAGGGCGTGGCCGTAAAGCATCCAGCTGAGTTCCGGCTCGGGCCAGTTGTCGGGGTGATAGATGCCCGCCCGGCCAATCGTGGTGCCGGTCGCGCGATCCTCGATTTCCCAATAGCCGTAACCGCGCAGCAGCCATTGCCCCGTGGTCGAGGCGAATTCGGACCATGCCTCGTCGCGCGTCAGCGGGCCGCCGACCGGGGCCGCGCGCTCAGTGGCATAGAAATCGGCCATCACCTGAAAATCCGACAGGCGCGGGGCGCGCAGGATCAGACGTTCGGTTTCCAGCGTGGGAATGGGGACGGGCAGGGCGGTCATTTCTTGCCAAACAGCCCCGAAAGCCCGGCCGGAAGCCCCGCGCCGCCCAATTGCCCGCCAAGGCCGCGCGGATCTTGCAGCGCTTTGGTCGCCTCGGCCATTTTCGCGGGATCGACATCGGCCATATCGGGCAGCCCGCCGCCCTTGCCGGTCATGGCGCGCATCGCCTGACGCAGCATCCCGCCCTTCATCTTGCCGAGCTTTTTCATCGTATCGGCCATCTGGCGCTGCATCTTGAGCAGGCGGTTGAGTTCCTGCACATCCAGCCCGGCGCCGTCGGCGATGCGTTTCTTGCGGCTGGCCTGAAGCAGCGCGGGATTGGCGCGTTCCTTTTTCGTCATCGAGCCGATGAGCGCGATCTGCCGGCGGATGAGGGTGTCGTCCATCCCCGCCTCTTCGGCCTGTTTTGCCATTTTGGCCATGCCGGGCATCATGCCCATGATGGATTGCATGCCGCCCATCTTTTGCATCTGCTCCAGCTGGGAGCGCATATCGTTCATGTTGAAAAGGCCCTTCTGGAACCGCTTCATCATGCGCTCGGCCTGTTCGACCTCCAGCACTTCCTGGGCTTTTTCGACAAGCGCCACGATATCGCCCATGCCGAGGATGCGGCCCGCGACGCGGCTGGCGTCAAAGGTTTCCAGCGCGTCCATCTTTTCGCCCAGACCGACAAAGCGGATCGGCTTGCCAGTGACCGCGCGCATCGACAGCGCCGCGCCGCCGCGCCCGTCGCCATCCATCCGCGTCAGCACGACGCCGGTCACGCCGATCTTCGCGTCGAATTCGCTGGCGACATTCACCGCGTCCTGACCGGTCAGCCCGTCGACGACCAGAAGCGTCTCGCGCGGGGTGGCGATGTCGCGGACGGCCTTGACCTCATCCATCAGCAGATCGTCGATATGCAGGCGCCCGGCGGTGTCCAGCATGAAGACGTCATAGCCGCCAAGAGTCGCCTGCTGCCTGGCGCGCCGCGCGATCTGGACGGCGCTTTCGCCCGGCACGATGGGCAGGGTGTCGACGCCGATCTGCTGGCCCAGAATGGCAAGCTGTTCCATGGCCGCAGGCCGGTTGGTATCGAGCGAGGCCATAAGCACACGCTTCTTCTCGCGGTCTTTCAGGCGCAGGGCCAGCTTGGCGGTGGTGGTGGTTTTCCCCGAGCCTTGCAGCCCGACCATCAGGATCGGCGCGGGCGGGTTGTCGATGCGCAGCGCATCGGGTTCGCCCTCGCCCTGAAGGGTCTTGATCAGCTCGTCATGGACGATTTTCACGACCTGCTGGCCCGGCGTGACGGATTTCGTCACCGCAGCCCCGGTTGCCTTGGCCGTCACCGCCTTGACGAAGCTGCGCGCCACCGGCAGCGAGACATCGGCCTCCAGCAGGGCGGCGCGGACCTCGCGCATGGCGGCGGTCACGTCATCCTCGGACAGCGCACCCTGGCGCGTCAGCCGGTCGAAGACCCCGCCAAGACGGTCGGACAGATTTTCGAACATGCGGGCCTCCTGCGGTCCGGTTGACATGCGCGCGGGGTGCGGGACAATGCGCCGCTGCCCCCGTGGGCGCGACGCGCTGACGGGGGGCGATCCCCGCGCAGAACGGGGACCGGAAGGACAGACCTTCCGGGGAATCCCGCCGCATCTAGACCGCGGGCCGGGCAAAGTCAAGCGTGGCGGGCTTAACCCGATCTTCAGCGATGGGCGCTAGGCTGGGCCGAATCGGTAAAGGATCGGGTTGCTGGCGCAGATGGCTGCTCATATCACGATAAACGCGGTGCCGCTGATCGGCGAGCTGGTGGTGCCGGCGATGGCGCATCTGGCGGGGGCGATGCCCGGCCTGCGCGTGACCTATCGCAGTGAGCTGGGATTTGCCCGTCTGAACGACGGCCGGACGATCGGCATCCGCGCCGGTGCCGCGCCCTGCGCCCGGTCCATGGTGGTGCGGCCGCTGGGACGGATCGGCGTCGCGCTTGTCGCCACACAGGATTACATCGACCGCATGGGAATGCCCGCCGGGCCGGGGGATCTGGGCAGACATGACTTTGCCTCGCATGATTTTGCCGAAGGGTTCACGCCCTGGTCGCGCTGGTTGCTCAGCCATGTGCCGCAGCCACGCGTCCTGTTTCGCAGCAATGATGAAACCGTGCTGCGTCAGGCGATCCGTTCGGGTCGCTGGGCCGGATTTTTGCCGCTTTCCAGCCTGATCTGGTCAACCGGCCTGATCGAGATCCTGCCGGCACTGGATGAATGGGCGGTCACGCTTTGGCTGGTTCATGCGCCGGATGCGACGGCCGAATGCCGTCAGGCAGGGCAGATGCTGGCCGATATCATGGCGCGGCAACTGGCATGAGCGGGGCGGCGGAAATCCGCGATCTGGATGGGCAAGACAGAGGGCGATCCGGGCGCCGGCCGACTGGCTGTTCTGATCCATGTGAATCTGATCCGGGTCATGTGGCCTGCTGGCGCCGCGGGCCGCTATGGGCCGGGGCAGGTGTCATACCTGTCAAACCGGCGGAGACCGCAAGAACGCGGGGACAAAACCCGGATCACCAGACCGCGCCGTGCCTGTTCCTGCCCGGAAACCTCGCTGGCGGATTGCACCTCAGACTGTGGGGAACGGCCTGCCGTAAGGTGCTGCATTCCTGTGCAACCGGCGGTCTTTGCGCGGGCGGGGATGATTTCCCGGCGCATGCGGTGCCTGCTCTGGCCCGGAAACTTCACTGGCGGATTGAAGCTCAGGCTGTGGGGAACGGCCTGCCGTAAGGTGCTGCATTCCTGTGCGACCGGCGGTCCTTTTGCAGGCGGGGATGACTTCCCGGCGGTTGCCCGGCGCATGCGGTGCCTGCTCTGGCCCGGAAACTTCACTGGCGGATTGAAGCT
>JAUNTL010000160.1:4062-4649 GCA_030538705.1 Paracoccus sp. (in: a-proteobacteria)
CAGGCTGTGGGGAACGGCCTGCCATAAGGCGCTGCATTCCTGTGCGACCGGCGGCCTTTTCGCAGGCGGGGATGATTTCCCGGCGGTTTCCGGTCGCATGCGGCGCCTGTTCCTGCCCGGAAACCTCGCTGGTGGATTGCACCTCAGACTGTGGGGAACAGATCTGTCGCCGGGCGCCGCATGTCTGCGGGATCGGCCACCTTGTTGCGCGGGCGGATCGTCGCATTGCGGCGGCTCAGGCTGATGCCTCGGTTTGCGGGCGCGTATCGGCCTGTGCTGCGGGTGGATCGGCGGGCGCGGCATCCGCGATCCCCGGCCGGCTGCGCTTTGTGGGGCCGGCGCAGGGCGGGGCCGCGGCAAGGCAAGGCGGCCGACATCCGGCCGGCCCCTCGCGCCGCAAGGATCTTGCCGCTAGAACCGGCGCCGCGCGCGCAGGGCGGCGCTGATTGTGCCATCGTCGAGATAATCGAGTTCACCCCCGATCGGCACACCCTGGGCCAGCCCGGTGATGGTCAGCCCCTCGGGCAGGGCCTCGGCGATATAATGGGCGGTGGTCTGCCCCTCGACCGTCGCATTCAGCGCAAGGA
>JAUNTL010000161.1 GCA_030538705.1 Paracoccus sp. (in: a-proteobacteria)
TCACGCCGATTGCATGGGCGCTTGTGATCGGCGGCATCTGGATGATGGTGGCCGAGCATTTCGCCGCCAAGCTGCCCGACAGTGTGCGCATCACCTGGCGCGTCGCGCTGGCGGTGGGTGTGGCGCAGGTGGTGGCGGGGATATTTCCGGGGACATCGCGTTCCGGCTCGACGATCTTTGTGGCGATGCTGCTTGGCACCTCGAACCGGCCGGCGGCGACCGAGTTCGCCTTTCTGGTCGGCATTCCGACCATGTATGCCGCCAGTGGCTACAAGCTGATCCAGACGCTGGCGCAGGGCGGTCATGACGAGGACTGGATCGGGCTTGGCGTGGCCTTTGTGGCCTCGACCGTGACGGCGTTCATCGCGGTGAAATGGCTGCTGGATTACATCCGCACCAACCGCTTCACGGTTTTCGCCATCTATCGAATCATCTTCGGCGGGCTGCTTTTGCTGCTTGGCTGGATGGGGCTGGTCAGCTGATTCCCCAGGGGGGAACCGGCGCATAGGGGTCGCGCACTGACCTATATCGGGAAGAATTTCCGCGCCGAGGCCCGCGGCGGCAAAAAAAAGATAAACTAGGTCAGTAAGAGCGACTTTTATTTACCTGACGGCCAGTATACGCCACGTCTGAACCACGAGGGCGAAGCGATATGGCCACGCAAAAAATGCTGAAATTCGTCACCCTCGGGCGCCAGATGCCCGAGAAGCGCGCAGCTGATGAACGCAGCGAGGATTTTCACGAGATCTATCGCGAGTTCGCCGCCGCCAAGGCCGCCGAGCAGGCCAGCCGTTGCAGCCAGTGCGGTGTGCCCTATTGCCAGAGCCATTGCCCGCTGCACAATGATATCCCCGACTGGCTGCGCCTGACCGCCGAAGGCCGCACGCATGAGGCATATCTGCGCAGTCAGCAGACCAATACATTCCCCGAAATCTGCGGCCGCATCTGTCCGCAGGACCGCCTGTGCGAAGGTAACTGCGTCATCGAGCAGTCTGGCCACGGCACCGTAACCATCGGCGCGATCGAGAAATATATCACCGATACCGCATGGAATGAGGGCTGGGTCGAGGCACCCGCGCCCGCGCAGGAACGCCCCGAATCCATCGGCATCATCGGCGCCGGGCCGGGCGGGCTGGCGGCGGCCGACCGGCTGCGGCGCATGGGGTTTCAGGTCACGGTTTATGATCGCCACGACCGCGCCGGCGGGCTGATGATCTATGGCATCCCCGGTTTCAAGCTGGAAAAGCATGTGGTCGAGCGCCGCAACCGGCTGCTGGAGGATGGTGGCGTCGAATTCGTGCTGAACGCCAATGTCGGCGAGGATATCAGCTTTGATGCGATCCGGGGAAAACATGACGCGGTGCTGATCGCGACCGGGGTTTACAAGACCCGCGATCTGGATATCGACAATGCCGCCGCGCCGGGTGTGATCCGGGCGCTGGATTATCTGACCGCCTCGAACCGGATCGACCTTGGCGACGAGATCCCCGATTTCGCGGATGGTGAACTGGATGCTGCGGGCAAGCGTGTGCTGGTCATCGGCGGTGGCGATACGGCGATGGATTGTGTGCGCACCGCGATCCGGCAGGGCGCGGTTTCGGTCAAATGCCTGTATCGCCGCGACCGCGCGAATATGCCCGGCAGTCAGCGCGAGGTTCAGAATGCAGAAGAAGAAGGCGTTGATTTCGTCTGGCTGTCTGCTCCGGGTGCCCTTGTCGGCGCGGCCGAGGGCGAGACCGGCCCGGCCAGCCCGATCAACGCCGAGCGTCCGCGCATCAGCGCGCTGCGCGTGCAAAAGATGCGGCTGGGCAAGCCCGACGTGTCGGGCCGCCAGTCGCCCGAACTGATCGAGGGCGCCGATTACGACGAGCCGGCCGATATGATCATCAAGGCGCTTGGCTTTGAGCCGGAGGATCTTCCCCGCCTCTGGGGTGTCGAGGGGCTGGAGGTCACGCGCTGGGGCACGATCAAGGCCGAGTTCCGCAGCCATCAGACCAGCCTGCCGGGTGTTTTCGCGGTGGGTGACATCGTGCGGGGTGCGTCTCTGGTCGTCTGGGCGATCCGCGACGGGCGCGAGGCCGCCGACAGCATTGCCGCCTATCTGGCCGGCAGCGCCCAGGTCGCGGCGGAATGATCATGCGGGCCACAACGCGTCATCCCTTTCGTGCGATCAGGGCGGTGATGGGTGCGGCGGCGCTTGGCGCGGCGCTGATGGCGGGCCTGCCCGCGGCCGCCCAGGGTTTGTTTACGCCGCCCGCCGGCTGCACCCTTCGTCTGACCGTGCAGGCGCGCAATTGCACGGTCGAGCAGCATTTCACCTGTGCCGCCGACGCGCCGGGTGATCAGCGTGTGATCTATATCGGTCAGGACGGCCCGCGCTATTATTCACGCATTGATGCGGAAACCCGCTGGATGGAATCGCGTGATCTTGTCTCGGGTCTGTCCGAAAGGCTGGTCTCCGATGCGGCCGATCACGCCAGCTTTTCAACGCTGCTTGAGACCGGCGCGGATGATTTCGACTTCTGGACCGAGACGAGCGAGGGCGAGCTATACCGCCATGTCGGCCGCGATGTGCTGACCGGCGAGACGGTGACACTGGACGGCGTCCTGCTGGAACGCACGCAGTTCGAGCTGAAAACCTATGCCGGCGATGGCACGCTGCTGATCGAATCCGAAGGCAGGCAGTTCATCAGCCGCGAGCATGGCCGCTTTTACGGCGGCACCGACCGCTCGCGCGACTGGACCGGCATGTCGCGCGAATCGGATGTCTCGCCCATGCGCATGATCCGCCCCGGAGAGCCGGGCTTTGCCGCAAGCGCGCCGGTCTATGGCTGTGATGTGCAGATGGTGGCGCTATGATCCGTCCGGGCTGCGTTGCGACCTGCCATACCTATCGGCCCATCGCGCGGATGCTGCGCCATCCCGCCCCGATCTCGGCCGGGGCGCATTTGCAGGGCGGCACCCGGCAAAGGCTGGCCTTTGCCCATGGCGCGGCGGTCTGTTCCGGTCCCGGCCGCGCTGCACCGATGCACATGATGACCATAACACCACCACCCAGGGATGCCGCGATATGACAGTAAGCGATGACCCGCAGCGCGATCAGCCACCCGGGGGCGGGGTGGTCGCCGGCGGCTGCCTGTGCGGCTCTGTGCGGTTCGAGGCCGAGCTGGCCGGCCGTGCCCTGATCATCTGCTACTGCACCCAATGCCTGCGTCAGAACAGCGGGCCGCTGATCTCGACTGCGGCGCTGCGTGTCAGCTGGACACAAGGCACCCCCGCCACCTATCGCGCCAGCGACATCGCCACCCGTGGTTTTTGCCGCGATTGTGGCAGCACGCTTTACTGGCAGCGCGACGGCCAGCCGCCAGAGCTGGCCCATGGTGCATTCGATGACCGCGACGGCTTTGCGCTGAGCAGTTTTGTTCATGAGGAAACACGACCCGATGCCTATCGCATCGCTCCCGCCATTCAGGAGGCCCCCAATGACTGAGTTTACCCGTGACTGGATGGCCCGCGAACAGGCCCGCCGTGACGATCTGGCCGCCCGTGGCCTTTACCGTGCGGATGATGAACATGCCTCATGTGGCGTCGGTCTGGTGGTCTCGATCGACGGCAAGCCAAGCCGTCAGGTGGTCGAAAACGGAATCGACGCGCTCAAGGCGGTGTGGCATCGCGGCGCGGTCGATGCGGATGGCAAGACGGGGGACGGGGCGGGCATTCACGTCCAGATCCCCGCGCCGTTCTTTTACGATCAGATCCGCCGCACCGGGCACGAGCCGGATCACGACAAGCTGATCGCCGTCGGTCAGGTCTTTCTGCCGCGCACCGATTTCGGCGCGCAGGAACGCTGCCGGACCATCGTTGAAACCGAAGTCATCCGCATGGGCCATTACATCTATGGCTGGCGGCATGTGCCGGTGAACACCGCCGTTCTGGGCGAAAAGGCCAATGCCACCCGGCCCGAGATCGAGCAGATCCTGATCCGCAACGAAAAAGGTCTGTCAGACGTCGAGTTCGAGCGCGAATTATATATCATCCGCCGCCGCATCGAAAAGGCGGCGGCATCGGCGGGGATTCAGGGGCTTTATTTCGCCTCGCTGTCCTGCCGCTCGATCATCTACAAGGGGATGATGCTGGCCGAGCAGGTGGCGGAATTTTACCCCGACCTGAAGGATGAGCGCTTCGAATCCGCCTTTGCCATCTATCATCAGCGCTATTCGACCAACACCTTTCCGCAGTGGTGGCTGGCCCAGCCGTTCCGCATGCTCGCCCATAACGGCGAGATCAACACGTTGAAAGGTAACGTCAACTGGATGCGCAGCCACGAGATCCGCATGGCCAGTGCCGCCTTTGGCGAGATGGCCGAGGATATCAAGCCGATCATCCCCGGCGGAACATCGGATTCCGGTGCGCTGGATGCCGTGTTCGAGGTCATGGTGCGTTCGGGCCGCTCGGCCCCGATGACAAAGACGATGCTGGTTCCCGAAAGCTGGTCCAAGGCGACGACCGATATGCCCAAGGCATGGGCCGATATGTATGCCTATTGCAATGCCGTG
The DNA here is from genome assembly GCA_030538705.1 of Paracoccus sp. (in: a-proteobacteria). GTDB lineage: Bacteria > Pseudomonadota > Alphaproteobacteria > Rhodobacterales > Rhodobacteraceae > Paracoccus. The sequence continues at coordinate 4,557 of JAUNTL010000161.1, forward strand.
ATGGAACCATGGGACGGCCCCGCCGCGCTGGCGATGACGGATGGCCGCTGGGTCTGCGGCGGGC
>JAUNTL010000162.1 GCA_030538705.1 Paracoccus sp. (in: a-proteobacteria)
CCCCCACGCAGCCCCCCGCGCGGGGGTCAGCCGGGGGTGGTGGTTGCGCGCGCGATGGCTGCGGCCAGTGCGGGGTGACGGTGCAGGGCGCGGGCAAAGATCTCATGACGGCGCGCCCACAGATCAAGATACCAGTCCCGCCGCGCCGCCACCTGCCCGGCCATCATGCGATGCGCCGCGACCTCGGCGCGCGCCCTTGCCGCCACACGGGCGCGCAGATCGGGGTCGCCGGCCAGCCGTATCAGCAGCGGCGCCCAGTCAGCGGGATCGCGGGCGATAAAGCCGGTCTCGCCGTCGCGGATGGTCTTGGCGTAAATGGGGGCCGATGCAATCGCCACCGCACCGCTGCGGGCGGCCTCGATCCATTTGACATCCGATTTGCCGCGCTCATCAGGCAGGCCGGCAAGCGGCATCAGCACGACATCGCTGCGTTCCATCATCCCGAGATAGGCGCCATAGCTCAGCCCATCGCTGAAATTCTTGTGCTTTGCCGGCAAGGCATCAAAGAACGGGCGGTCGTGGATGACCTCGAACGTCATGCCCGGCTGTGCGGCAATCGCCGGGGCAAGTGCGGCCGCAATCGCCGCCGTGCCGGGCCGGTTCAGCGCGCCATACATCACCCGCAACGGCTGGCCGGGGCGCGGCGCGGGGCGTGGCGGGGCCAGTTCACCCGCGACATTGGCAAAGACCGCAACCTCGTCATTCAGCGCCCGGAAACATGCGCCGAGATAGGGGGTCGAGGTCTGGACCGCATGGGCAAGAGACAGGTTCTGGCGATAGATGTCGGGCCGGTCGTGATCGCCGCGCACCCGCGCGACAAGGGCGGGATCATCATCATATTCCACCACCACCAGCCACCCCGCCGCCTGAGCGCGCGCGATCAATGCCAGCATCAGCGCAGGATCCGAGATACGCGGGCGTTGCACGATCACGATCCCCGGCGGGCCGGGCGGCAGGGCAAGATCGCGCTTTCTCTGCGTCACGTAAAGCGACGGCTCGGCCATCAATGCGGCGGCGGGCAGCGCGGTGCGCACATCCATGAAATGCGGCACCAGAACGACCTGATGCAACCGCAGGGGCCGCGGCAATGCCGCATCGGCGCGGGTGGCAACAGCGATCAGCCGGTTGGCCGACAACAGCTGGCGCAGCGCCCCGGCATCGACCCCGGCCAGCGGGGCCAGCCCGCCCGCCGCCTCGGCCCAGGGCCTGGCCGAGGCATCACCTGAGGCGGCAGGCATCTTGATCCGGCGGACCCGAAACCCCTGATCTTCCAATATTTTGTGCAACTCTTCGGGGGTGTGTCCGGGCGGCGCCTCGTCACCGCGCAACAGCGCGCGCAGCCCCGTCCAATGCCCCCGGTTCGCCGCAACCACCAGCAGATGCCCGCCCGGTGCCACCCGCGCCGCAAGCGCGCCCAGCCCCGCAGGATCCTGCGGCATCCGCGTCATGACAACCAGATCATAGCCATGCCCCGCCGGCGTCTCGCCGGCTTCGCAATGGCTGATGCGTGCCGCCGGGTTGCGGGCCGCATAGGTTGCGGCCAGCCCCCCGCAGCCCTCATCCCCGATCAGCAGAACCTCGCGCGCAGACAGCGGCATCAGCGCCAGCAGATCGGGATCGGGGACCGGACCGGCGGGCGCCACGGCTCAGCCCGCCTTGTCTTCCAGCATCAGCCATTCGGTTTCGGCGTTTTCCAGCGCGGTCTGACGCTCGGCCAGTGCCTCGGTGGCCTTTTGCGCCTTGGCCGGGGCATCGGTATAGACATTCGCATCAGAAAGAAAATCCGAAAGCTTTGCGATCTCGGCCTCCAGCCGGGCGATCACCGCCGGCAGTTCTTCCAGCCGGTGCTTTTCGGTAAAGCTCAGCCCGGCGCGGGCCGGCTTGGCCGCCGTTTTCTGCGCCACCGGGCGGGCGGGCGCCGGGTCGGGCGTGACGGGCGGCGCATCCTCGGCGCGTTGGGCGCGGTAATCGCTCCACCCTCCGGGATAGATCACGGCCTGGCCGTCCCCCTCCATCGCCACGGTCGAGGTTGCGACGCGGTCGATGAAATCGCGGTCATGGCTGACCAGCAGGACGGTGCCGTCATATTCACCCAGAATATCCTGCAACAGATCAAGGGTTTCGACATCCAGATCATTCGTCGGCTCGTCCAGAACCAAAAGGTTCGAGGGCTTCGCCATGATCCGCGCCAGCAACAGACGCGCCTTTTCCCCGCCCGACAGGCTGCCGACCGGCGCGCGGGCCTGCGCCTCGTCAAACAGAAAATCCTTGAGATATCCCACGACATGGCGGGGCTGGCCGCGCACCATGACCTGATCGGCGCGGCCCGAGACCGCCATGCCGGGATCAGAGGTCAGCGCGTCCCACAGGCTGACGGCGGGATCAATGGCCGAGCGGGCCTGATCGAACACCGCGATCTCCAGATTGGTGCCATGGCTGACGCTGCCCTGATCCGGCGCGATCTCGCCGGTCAGCATCTTGATCAGCGTCGTCTTGCCAACCCCGTTGGGGCCGACAAATGCCACACGGTCGCCACGCAGCACGCGCAGATCAAAGGGTTTGAGGATCTCGCGGCTGCCAAAGGATTTGGTGATTCCGCGCGCCTCGATCACGCGCCGGCCCGATTGCACGCCGGCATCAAGCACCATCGCCGCCGCGCCCTGCCGGCGGATCTGGCCCGCGCGTTCGGCGCGCAGCGCGGCAAGGGCGCGGACGCGGCCCTGATTGCGCTTGCGCCGCGCGCTGATCCCTTCGACCGCCCAACGCGCTTCGGCCCTGATCTTGCGGTCCAGCTTGTGGCGCGCCTCGTCCTCGGCCGCCCAGACGGTTTCACGCCAGTCCTCGAACGCATCGAAACCACGTTCCTGCCGGCGGACCTCGCCGCGGTCGATCCACAAGGTCGCGCGGGTCAGCGCCCGCAGAAAGGCACGGTCGTGGCTGATCAGCACAAATGCCGTGCGTGTCTGCGACAGATGGTCCTCAAGCCAGGAAATCGCCTGAATATCCAGATGGTTCGTCGGCTCGTCCAGCAACATCAGATCGGGTGCTTCGGCCAGCAGCCGGGCAAGGGCCGCGCGCCGCCTCTCGCCGCCGGATGCGGTGTCAGGCGCGCGGCCGGGGTCGAATTTCAACCCCTCGGCGGCCATGGCAACGCGGTATTCCTCGCCCGGTGCCAGACCCGCCGCCGCGAAATCGCCAAGCGTGGCAAAGCCCGACAGGTCCGGTTCCTGCTCCATATAGCCGACCGAGATCCCGGCCGGGGTCACGACCGCACCGCCATCCGGCTCGACCAGACCGGCCATGACCTTCATCAGCGTCGATTTGCCCGATCCGTTCCGCCCGACAAGCGCCACACGGTCGCCCGGCTGAATGGTCAGGTTCAGCCCGTCGAATACAGGATTGCCGCCAAAGGTCAGCGAGATATCGGTCAGTTGCAGGATCGGTGCGCGCGCCATATCCGGCAGGTATCGCCCCAACCCGGCGCGGTCAATATCCCGCGCCGCTGCTTGCGTCGGGCGCGATTATGCGCTGATCTGCGCGCCAGTTCAGAAATGAGGGCGACATGGCCGAAAAGATCATCATCGACACCGATCCCGGACAGGATGACGCGGTCGCCATCCTGCTGGCGCTTGCCTCGCCCGAGATCGAGGTTCTGGGCATCACGGCGGTTGCCGGCAATGTGCCGCTGGCGCTGACGCAGCGCAATGCGCGGCTGATCGTCGGGCTGAGCGGGCGCGGTGATGTCCCGGTATTCGCCGGTTGCGATGCGCCGCTCAGCCGCCCGCTGGTGACGGCCGAATATGTCCATGGCAAGTCCGGGCTGGACGGGATCGACCTTGGCGAGCCTCAGGTGCCGCTGCAACCAGCTCACGGCGTCGATTTCATTATCGAGACCCTGCGCCACGAGGCCCCCGGCACGGTGACGCTGGTCCCGATCGGCCCGCTGACCAATATCGCCACGGCCTTCGCCCGCGCGCCGGATATTGTTCAGCGGGTGCGGCGCATCGTGCTGATGGGCGGCGCCTATTTCGAGGTCGGCAACACGACACCTGCGGCCGAGTTCAACATCTATGTCGACCCTGAGGCGGCGGCAGCGGTCTTTGCCTCGGGCTGCGATCTGGTGGTGATGCCGCTTGATGTGACCCATAAGGCGCTGACCTCGGCCGAATGGGTCGGGCGGATGGCCGCACTCGGGACGCGCGCCGGGGCGGCGGTCGCGGGCTGGACCGGGTTTTTCGAACGCTTTGACCGCGAGAAATACGGCAGCGAAGGCGCCCCCCTGCACGATCCCTGCACCATCGCCTGGCTGATCCGGCCCGATCTGTTCAGCGGCCGGCGCATCAATGTCGAGATCGAGACAGAGGGCCGGTTCACCACCGGCATGACCGTCGCCGACTGGTGGGGGGTCAGCGGACGCGCGCCGAATGCCCTGTTCATCGGGGATGTGGACCGCAGCGGGTTCTTTGATCTGCTGAGCGAACGGATCGCGCGCCTGCCCTGAGCGGCCCGGCAGCGGGGTAACGGCAGCACCACCGGGGCAGCGGCGCCGGCTGCGGGGCATCGGAACAACGGCACCGGCAGCCGGGCAGCGGCACCGGCACCGGCTGCGGCAGCCGGG
>JAUNTL010000163.1 GCA_030538705.1 Paracoccus sp. (in: a-proteobacteria)
GATGGCCGCGATTTACCTCATGATGTTCGTCATCCTGCTGCTGCGTCCGCGCGGGCTGATGGGCGAGCGCATCCTGCGTTTCGAATAAGGGGCAAAGATGCGTATTCATCCTCTGATCATCGCAGCCTTCGCGCTGGTCCTGCTGCCCTTTGCCCTGACCGCCATCGGGCTGACCACCACCTCGGCGGCCGAGGTCGTCATCTTTGCGGTTGCCGCCATGGGGCTGAACCTGCTTGCGGGCTATACCGGGCTGGTCAGCTTTGGCCATGGCGCGTGGTTCGGGCTGGGCGCCTATGCGGCGGCGCTCAGCGCCCGCGCGCTGCCGGGTGATGCCTTTTGGCTGCCGCTGATCGTGGCGATGCTGACAGCGGCGTTCCTTGCCGCCGGTTTCGGGCGGCTGATGCTGCGCCGGCGGGGCGTCTATTTCTCGCTGATGACGCTGGCGCTGGCGGCGCTTGGCTTTACCATCGCCTTTCGCTGGACCGCGCTGACCGGCGGCGAGGACGGGCTGGGCGGGGTCGAGCGTCCGGCATGGTTCGGCTTTGATCTGAATAACAACTGGAATTTCTATCTTGTGGTCGCGCTGATCGCATTCAGCGCCGCCTTCGCGCTCTGGCGGCTGGTCAATGCACCCCTGGGCCGCGTGTTGGAGGCGATCCGCGAGAACGAGACCCGCGCCATGGCACTGGGTTTCCCGGTCATCCGCTACAAGCTGGCGGCTTTCGTCACCTCGGCCTCGGTCACGGCGCTGGCGGGCGGGCTTTTGATGTTCAAGAACCGCATGACCTCGGCCGAACCGATGTCGGTGGCGTTTTCGGGCGAGTTGCTGGCGATGGTCGTCATCGGCGGCATGCGCGGCTTTCTGGGGCCGGCGCTGGGCGCGCTGTTTTACGTCTTTTTCCGTGAATACCTGTCGATGTGGACGGAAAACTGGCTGTTCTGGTTCGGGCTGGTGTTTATGGGTTTCGTGCTGTTTGCACCGAACGGGCTGGTCGGCATCGGCCGCCAGATCATGGCGCGGCTGCGCCCCGGCCCCGACCTTGCCGCCGCCATGGCCGAGCGCCGCGCCAGCGTGCTGCCGCTGCCGGCGCTGCTGAAGCGCGAAACCCCGCCCGCGGCGCAGGTGCTGAGGGCCGAGGGGATCGGCAAAAGCTTCGGCGCGCTGAGGGCCGTCGATGATGTCAGCCTGACCGTGCGCGACCGCAGCCTGCACGCGCTGATCGGTCCCAATGGCGCGGGAAAGACCACGGCTTTCAATCTGCTGACCGGGATGCTGCGCCCCGATACCGGCCGGGTCACGCTGGACGGCACCGATATTTCGGGCCGTTCCGCCGATGCGATTGCGGAGCTGGGGATCGGGCGCTCTTTCCAGATCACCAGCCTGTTTCCTGAACTGAGCGTGTTCGAAAACGTCCGCCTTGCCATGCAATCCACCGATCCCGCGCGGATGAACCCGTGGCGTTCCGCCGCGTCTTTTGCGCGCGTGAATGCTGCCGCGCGCGAGATCATCGAATGGGTCGGCCTTGGCGGGATGGAAGAGGCGCGCGCCGGCTCGCTTTCTTATGGCGGGCAGCGGCTGCTTGATCTGGGCCTCGCGCTCGCCACCCGCCCGCGCATCCTTCTGGCCGATGAACCGCTGGCCGGGCTGTCGGTCGCGGAACGTGAACGCGTCGGCAATCTGATCAAGCAGGTCTCGGCCGATCTGCCGGTGCTGCTGGTCGAACATGACATCGACCGCGTGTTCAGCCTTGCCGATCATGTCACCGTGATGAACGAGGGCCGCGTGCTGCTGGACGGAGACGTGGACGCGGCGCGGACCTCGGATCAGGTGCGCGAGATCTATATCGGCTCGGGCAGCTCCGCTGTGGCCGCGACCGCGCATGCGGGCCATGCCTCGGCAGAGACCATCTGCGCACTGGACAGCATCAACGTCCATTACGGCAAAAGCCATATCCTGCATGATGTCAGCCTTGATATCCGGCGTGGCGAGATCCTTGCCCTTCTGGGCCGCAACGGGGCCGGGAAATCGACGCTGCTCAAGGCGATGATCGGGATCGCGCCGGTCACCTCCGGCTCGGTCACGCTGGAGGGGCAGGAACTCGCCGGTCTGCCGCCTGCGGATATCGCGCGCGCCGGCATCGGCTATGTGCCGCAGGGCAGGGGGCTTTTCGCGGGCATGACGGTGCGCGACAATCTGGAACTGGGCCGGCTCAAGCGCCGCACCGGGGCGGGCACGCATTGGACCGAGGAGCAGATCCTCGATTACTTCCCCCGCCTCGCCGAACGGATGGACACCGAGGCCGACCGGCTGTCGGGCGGCGAACAGCAGATGGCTGCCGTGGCCCGTGCCCTGTCCGGCGATACCCGCGTCCTGCTGCTGGATGAGCCGTTCGAGGGGCTGGCGCCTGCGGTGGTCGAGCAGTTGTTCCACACTTTCGACCGGCTGCGCGATCAGCTTTCCATCGTGATCGTGGATCATAACCTCGATCTCGCGCTCGGGCTGTCGGACCGCACTGTCGCGCTGGAGATGGGCCGCGTGTTCCACGAAGGTCCGTCACGCGCGCTGGCCGAGGATCTGGACCTGCGCCGCAAGGTGCTATGGCTGTAAGGGGATATCATGGCTGAACCGGAAATCGCCATCATCGGCGCGGGGCTGATCGGCCGCGCATGGGCCTGTGTCTTTGCGCGTGCCGGGATGCAGGTCCGGGTCTGGGACGGCGATCCGATGGTGCTGGACCGCCTGCCCGCCGATATGGACGCGATGATCCGCGACACTGGCGGCGATCCCGCCATCGCGACCCGCATCCGCGCTGTGCCGAGCATGGAGGGCGCGCTGAACGGTGCGACGCTGGCACAGGAAAACGGCCCCGAACGGATCGGGATCAAGCGCGATCTGTTCGCCGCAATGGATGCGGCGGCCGCGCCGGACACGATCCTTGCGTCGTCGTCATCCGCGCTGCTGGCCTCGGCGTTTTCTGCCGGGCTGGCCGGCGCCTCGCGCTGTCTGGTCGCCCATCCGGTGAACCCGCCGCATCTGGTGCCGGTGGTCGAGCTGTGCCCGTCGCCCGCGACCGATCCCGCCGTCATGGACCGGGCCGAGGCGATATACCGCGCCGCCGGTCAGGTGCCCGTGCGCCTGAGCCGCGAAATCGAGGGCTTTGTGCTGAACCGCCTGCAAGCCGTGCTGCTGGCCGAGGCCCTGCGGCTGGTCGGGGACGGGATCTGCACCGTTCAGGGGCTGGATGACACGATGCGCCACGGGCTGGGCCGTCGCTGGGCCTTTATGGGTCCGCTGGAAACCATCTCGCTCAATGCGCCGGGGGGCATGCCGGATTATATGCGCCGCTATGGCCCGACCATGGGCGCGCTGGCGGGCGATCAGGCCGCCTATAATGACCGCGTGGCGCAGATCATCGCCGCCGCCTTTCCCCAGACCGCGACGCCCGAGGGCGTGCGCGCCCGCACAGCCTGGCGCGACGGCGAGCTTGCCGCGCTGGACCACCATCTTCGCAGCCGTGCCGGAAAGGACTGACCATGGCCAAGCCGCCCCGCAAGACAATCATCACCTGCGCCGTGACCGGCGCGATCCACACGCCCTCGATGTCGCCGCATCTGCCGGTAACCGCGGCCGAGATCGCCGAGGCCGCCATCGGTGCCGCCGAGGCCGGCGCCGCTATCGTCCATCTGCATGCCCGCAACCCCGCTGATGGCAGCCCCGATCAGTCGCCCGAGGCGTTTTTGCCCTTTCTTCAGGTCATCAAGCAGCGCTCGCCCGTTGTGGTGAACATCACCACCGGCGGCGCGCCGACGATGACCATCGAACAGCGCATGCAGCCGGCGGCGGTTTACCGCCCCGAGGTCGCCTCGATGAATATGGGGACGATGAATTTCGGCCTGTTCCCGATGCTGGACCGGTTCGAGGGCAAGCTGAAACATGAATGGGAGCGGAGCTATCTGGGCAACCGCGACATCGTGTTTCGCAATACCTTCGGCGATGTCGAAAAGCTGATGACCACGCTGGGCGCGAATGGCACGCGGTTCGAGTTCGAATGCTATGACGTCTCGCATCTCTATAACCTCAAGCATTTCTATGATCGCGGTCTGGTGAAGGGGCCGCTGTTCATCCAGACCGTGTTCGGCCTGATGGGCGGGATCGGTGCCCATCCCGAGGACGTGATGCATATGAAACGCACCGCTGACCGGCTGTTTGGCGCGGATTACCGCTGGTCGGTTCTGGGTGCGGGCAAGAACCAGATGCCGGTTGCCGCGATGTCGGCGGCGATGGGCGGCCATATCCGCGTGGGGCTTGAGGATTCGCTCTGGGCCGGGCCGGGCAGACTGGCCGAAAACAATGCCCAGCAGGTCCGTCTGGCGCGCCAGATCATCGAGGGGCTGGGGCTGGACATCGCCACCCCCGAAGAGGCGCGCGAGATCCTCGCGCTGAAGGGCACCGACGATCTGGGCTTTTAGGCCGCTGGAACGGCGGGCAGGGTGCATTGTCGTCTGGGGTGTGCGCCACGCGAATACCCGGCCCGCCAATCCGCATGCTGCACCGCGCCGATGATCTGCCCCTGGCACGGTCAGAGGCCGGTTCACTGCCGGGGCTGATCT
>JAUNTL010000164.1 GCA_030538705.1 Paracoccus sp. (in: a-proteobacteria)
TTCACCCAGCACGGATACCCTGTCACCGGGCTGCAACCCCTTGATATGCCAACGGCGGTCCCAGATTTCCTGGCCCGGTGCGCGGGCGGCGGCGGCGGCCTCGCGGTGGATCAGCAGATGGGCGCGCCAAGGGTGCAGAACCGCCCCGCCCAGCGTCGCGCGCCGCCCCCCGGCAAGGGCTGTCAGCGCCGTCGCGACCCCCGCGCGGCGCGGTGGATAATCATCGCCGGTAATCCAGCGCAGCGCGGCAAGGATCAGCCTCCGGCGCTGTTCGGGCGGGGTTGATTCGAATTCCCGCCGTCCGATCAGCAATGATCCCGCCCGCGCCTGCACACCGCCAACCAGCGGCATCAGCGCCGCATTCAGCGCATCGCGGGCCTGTGCGAGATGGCGCGCCGACAGTGCCAGCGCCGCCGAGTCCAGCCCAAGGGTCGCCATGGCCTGACGGATGCGCGCACGCTCGTATCTCGGGTCGGCATTGGTCGGATCTTCGTCCCATGACGCGCCGATTTGCCGCAGCCAGCCGCGCAGCGTGGCACGGTCCTGATCCAGCAACGGGCGCAACCAGATCACGCCGCCGGCCGCGCGCCGCTCGGCCATCGCGGCCAGCCCGTCGATACCGGCGCCACGCGCCAGCCGCATCAGCAGCGTCTCGGCCAGATCGTCACGGGTATGGCCAAGGACAACCACCGGCAGATCGGCGTCACGCGCCCAGCCCGCCAGCAGATCAAGGCGTGCCGCGCGGGCCTCGGCCATCAGATTGCCGCCGCCGCCCGCGCGATGCCAGCGCAGCACCTGATGCGGGACCATCAGCGCCGCCGCCTGCCGGCCCGCACGCTCCGCCTCGGCATCAGATCCGGGGCGCAGACCGTGATCGACCGTGGCCGCCGCGATGCGCCGCCCGCGCGCCGCGGCCCAACGCGCCGCCAGATGCAGCAGCGCCACCGAATCGCCGCCACCCGACAGCGCGATGCCGATGCCCGGCATATCCCCCGCCAGCCGGTCGAGCGCGGCCATCGCGCGCGCCTCGGTCCCCGCCGCGTCGGGATCAGTCGGCAAGTCCCTCATCCTGCAAATCCGCACAGCCAGCGGCCGCGGCACTGTCCAGAGCCTCGGACGCCTCGGGCGAGGCGGGAAAGCGGCGGGTCAGTTCGTCAAGATAGGGGCAGGCATCCGAGGGCTGGCCCAGTGCCGCCATGGCGCGCGACAATGCCGCCAGGCTGGCGGCGGCGCGTGGCCCGTCCGGTGCGGCGGAAAATGCCAACAGCCATGATTCGGCCGCAGGCGCGGTCTGGCCGGTTGATTCCTGCGCAACGCCGCGCAGGAACAATGCCTCGGCCGTCAGCGGGCCGCCGGCATGATCACTGACCAGATGGTCGATCTGCGCGATGGCCTCGGGCCAGCGGCCGTCAGCAATTGCCGCGCGCACAGCGGCAAATTCGCGCGCCTCTTCTTCGGTCGGGGGGGTGACGGGGGGCTTTGCCTCGGCCATGGGTGGCAGCGTCGTCGCGGCGATTTCGCCCGGCAGGGCCGGGTCCAGCGGATCAGGACCACCGGGCGGCGGCGGCGGCAATAACACGCCCTGCCCGCCCAGCTCTGCCGTCATCAGCGCGCCGAGATCACAGTTCGGGTCCATTTCACACAGGCGAAACTCGATATCGCCCAGCCGGTTTGATCCGTCGCGCACAATATGGGCAATGCGGTTGGACAGCTGTTCAGTCTCATCGGTCAGGGCGGCGATCCGGGCCTCCATCGCGTTCATGCGGTCAATGGCACTGTCCCCGCCAGCCGCCGCAAAGCCCTGCGCACCCGAAGCAACCAGTTCGGCCCGCAACGCCTGAAGATCGGACGCGACCGCGCGCAGCGCCGCCTGCATTTCGGCCAGCCGGCGCGGATCGGCCTGCGGCGTGGCGGGGATGCCTTCGGCACCGGTCACGATATCGGGGACGATCACCTCATCCCCGGGCAGCGCCTCAAGCCCTTCGATCAGCGAAGGATCGTCGATGTCGATCGAGCCGGGCAGGCGCAGATCCTGCGCGGGCGCGGGCGTTGCGTGCCAGACAGGCGGCCTCGGATGCGCAGATCGCAGCGGGACGTTCCTGCCCGTAAGAGACCGTGCGCACCCGGCGCGCATCAACCCCTTTTGACACCAGATATTCCCGCACCGAGGTCGCGCGCCGCGCACCAAGCGCCAGGTTGAACTCGCGCGTGCCCGGCTCATCAGCATGGCCTTCGACAACGGCGGCAAAGCCTGCGTTCTGTTCCAGCCAGGCGGCCTGACGCGTCAGTGTGGCGCGCGCCTCATCCGACAGTGTCGCGTCGGATTCGGTGAAATAGACCGTCGCACCGACCGTCGCGAACTCTGTCCCCGGTGCTGGTGGCACGGGCGAGGTATCGCCGGGCAGCCGCGAGCCGGGAATGTTGACATTACCCTGATAGACCGCAACGCCGCTTGCCGTGGTGGTGTAATTGTCCCTGACCGGGGCCGAGGCGACCGGGGCATCCTGTGGCATGTTGCATGCCGCCAGAAACGCGACGGCGGTCAGGGTCAGGATCACACGCATCAGTCGGTTCCTTCGGGCAGGCGGCGGCACAGTCAGCAGTTCAGCACAGTCGGCGGTTCGGCGCAGTCAGGGCAGCAACGGCCCCCAGGCAGGGTCCGAGGCGGCATCCTCTGATGTCACAAGTCGCATGTTTCGCCCGGCGATGTCCACTGAATGCAATTGGGCCTGCCCATCTTCGGCCCGGATGCGTGTGAAGATCATCACACGCCCGTTCGGCGCCCAGCTTGGCCCGCCGTCGCGCCCGCCCGTGGTCAGCATCCGTTCGCCCGAACCGTCGGGGCGCATGATGCCGATACCCGCGCCCTGCGCATCATGGCGGGTGAATGCGATGCGGTCCCCGCGCGGGGACCACGATGGTTCGCCATAGGCCGCACCGTCCCCGCCAAAGGAAATCCGCGTCGGTCCCGATCCGTCGGCGCGCATGACATAGAGCTGCGAACTGCCCGAGCGGTCGCTCTCGAACACGATCCGCTGGCCATCGGGCGACCATGACGGCGCGGTGTCGATGGCCGGACCCAGTGTCAGCGGCTTGGCAAAGGCCGGATTGGCGACCTCCATGATCCAGATATCGGTGTTTCCATTCGCTTCCCGCGAAAAGGCAATCCAGCGCCCGTCCGGGGAAAAGCGCGGCGCAAAGCTCATCGCATGGGGGTCCGAGGTCAGCGGCGCGGGCGTCACGGTGGCGACATTCATCGCCATGATCTGCGGCAGCCCGCTGGCAAAGCTGGTATAAAGAACCATCCGCCCGTCGGGCGAAAAGCGCGGCGAAAGGACCAGATCGTCGCTAGGCGTCAGCCATTTCACATTGGCACCATCATAATCCATGATGCCGATACGCTTGACCCGTTCGGTCGCCGGACCGCTTTCGCCGACGAATGCGATACGGCTGTCGAAATAAGGCGTCTCGCCGGTGATGCGGGCATAGATCTGGTCCGCGACCTTATGCGCGGCGCGGCGCCAGCCTTCGCGCGGGGCGTCGAACTGCATCCCGTCGCCGAGCGGCTGGCCGGCAAAGATGTCAAACAGGCGGAACCGGATCGTGACGGTCGTTTCCGTCACCGAAACGGTTCCGGTCACAAGCGCCTCGGTCTCGGCCGATTTCCAGCCAATATAGTCGACAACGCGATCGAACCGTGTCTGGGGCACGTTTTCGGGCGTGACGATCTCGAACAGGCCCGTGCCCTCCAGATCAGCGGCGATCACGGCGGTGATCCCGGCCGACACCGCGCCTGCATTGCCGGCATCCTCGAAACGCAGGGCAATCGGCATCGGACGCTCGACCCCTTCGGTGATCTCGATGCGCAGAGGCTCGCCCTGCGCGCGCAGTTGCGCCGGCAACATGGCAGCCGCCACAAGGACAAGCAGCGCGGCAAGGACCGGCGCGGGACGGGGCATCAGTTCACCTCCTGAACGCCGTCGCGGTTAAAGGTCATCTCGACGTCGTCCCACTCGTTATACTTGTCGGCCGGCAGATCATAGCCGCTGCCGGCACAGCGCATCACGGCGCGCCGCGCGGCCTCGAACGCCTGCTGACGGCCGGGATCGGGTTCAGGGTTGCCGACGATGCGGAAACTGCCGGCATCGGGAATGCCGTCGCGCCCCATCGTGAAGCCGACGACGACACGGATCGCCGCCGCATCCGCCGACAGCGTCGAGAGGTTCCAGCACGACTGGACCGCATCGCGAAAGCCGGCCTTTTCCAGATCGGTCATCGGCACAGAGGCGATCTGCACCCCTTCGGTCCGCGGCAGTTGCGAGGGACGGGTCTCGCCCATCGCATCCGCCAGCGCATCGTCCAGAAGGTCGGGCCGGATCGCGCTCACCCCGGCCTCGTTGAGCGCGTCGGTCAGAATGTCCGATCCACCGCCCTCGCCGGTTCCTTCGGGGGCATTGCCGTCAAAGGGGCTGGGCATCGCCTCCTGCGCGTTCAGCGCCTCGCGTTGCAGGCGCTCCAGCTCGGCCAGACGCTCGGCCAGGGCGGTCTGACGGGCCAGTTCGGCCTCGGCCGCGGCGC
>JAUNTL010000165.1 GCA_030538705.1 Paracoccus sp. (in: a-proteobacteria)
TGGTTCTGGGCGTCGTGGTCGCCGGCGTGGTCTCTGCCGGTTCGACGCTGACGGCTGCGGCTGCGTCGTCAGCCGCGTCGGTCACCGCCTGCGCTGCCGCCTGCGCGGCCTCGGTTGCGGCATCCGTCACCGCCCGCGCGGCATTGGCGGCCGCATCAGCGGCCTGACCGGTGGTCGTTTGCGGCACCACCACGGTGGTTCCGGGCTGCGTGTCCTGCGCCCATGCCGCACAGCCGAGGCTCAGCGCGGCAACGGCCGAGAGGGTCTTTATTCTCAGGGTCATGATTGCCTCTCCTTACTCGGCAGGATGGGTGTGTTTGCGGTAATGCGCGTCGAAGTCCTCTTCGATCGTCGCAGGCATCGGGTCGGGCTTCTCGATCACGCCCAGCAGCGGCAGGATCACCAGGAAATAGGCGAACCAATAGGCCGCACCCGCCAGCGCGATATAGGGGTAGATCCCCTCGGCCGGCATCGCGCCTGCCCACATCAGCACGACAAAGTCGACGCAGAGCAGCCAGAACCACCATTTGAACTGGGGACGATACTTGCCCGAACGCACGCGCGAGGTATCCAGCCACGGCACCAGAGCCATGACCACGATCGCCCCGAACATCGCGATGACGCCGAAGAATTTGGCGTCCACAATGCCGAAGGTCACGAACTGGACCAGCTGGACCAGCCAGACATCACCGTCAAAGGCGCGCAGGATCGCGTAGAAGGGCAGGAAATACCATTCCGGCACGATATGGGCGGGCGTCACCAGCGGGTTCGCCTCGATATAGTTGTCGGGGTGGCCCAGATAGTTGGGCATGAATCCCACGATGGCAAAGAAACCGACAAGGATCACCGCCAGCGCGAACAGATCCTTGATGACGAAATAGGGCCAGAAGGGCAGGGTGTCGCGTTCTGCCTCCTCGCGCGAGGTGCGGCGCACCTCGACCCCGGTCGGGTTGTTGTTGCCGGTGTGGTGGAAGGCCCAGATATGGACCGCAACCAGAGCGACAATCACGAAGGGCAGCAGATAATGCAGCGAGAAAAAGCGGTTCAGCGTCGCGTTATCGACGGCAGGCCCGCCCAGCAGCCATTCCTGAATGCTCGGCCCGATGCCGGGGATGGCGCCGAACAGGCCGGTGATGACGGTCGCGCCCCAGAAGGACATCTGACCCCAGGGCAGAACATAGCCCATAAAGGCGGTGCCCATCATGCACAGATAGATCAGCATGCCGATGATCCATGTGACTTCGCGCGGGGCCTTGTAGCTGCCATAGAACAGGCCGCGGAACATGTGGATATAGACCGCGAGGAAGAACAGCGAGGCGCCATTGGCATGCAGGTAACGCAGCATATAGCCGCCGTTCACGTTGCGCATGATATGCTCGACGCTGTCGAATGCCTTGTCGACATGGGGCGTGTAATGCATCGCCAGCACAATGCCGGTGGCGATCTGCAACACAAGACAGAAGGCCAGGACAATGCCCCAGATCCACCACCAGTTGAGGTTCTTGGGCGTCGGGATCATCAGCGTGTCATAGGCCAGGCTGACGATCGGCAACCGGCGGTGGAGCCAGCGCTCGAAACCGGTCTTGGGTTCGTAATGGTCGTGCGGGATACCGGACATCTGGCGCTCCTCAACCAAGCTTGATGGTGGTTTCGTCGACGAATTCCGCAACCGGAACCGCCATATTGGTCGGCGCCGGGCCGCGACGGATGCGCCCGGATGTGTCGTAATGGCTGCCGTGGCAGGGGCAGAACCAGCCGCCGAAGTCGCCCGCCCCGTCACCCAGAGGCACACAGCCAAGATGGGTGCAGACGCCGATCTGAACCAGCCATTCGCCGGCTTCGTCCAGCGTGCGGTTCTCGTCCGAGGCGTCGGCATCGGGCTTGTTGGCATTCTCGGCGCGCTGATCGACCAGATCCGACAGCGGCACGGCACGCGCGGCGTCGATTTCCTCTTGCGTGCGGCGGCGGATGAACACGGGCTTGCCCAGCCATTTCACCGTCAGCTGGGTGCCGGCCTCAAGCGCGCTGACATCGACCATGATCGAGGACAGGGCCTGAACATCGGCCGAGGGGTTCATCTGGTTAATCAGCGTCCAGGCGGCGGCGCCGGTCGCGACCGCCCCCGCCCCGGCGGTGGCATAATAGAGGAAATCCCTCCGCGTGCCTTCGTGTTCGTCTGCGTGGGTCACGGCTTGTCTCCCGTTCAGGCCCGCGCACGCGGACCGGCTATGTGTTATCGGGCCACTTGAATCGCAGCCTCGGCGTCGTTATCTCTAGCGATCAATTTCCCGCCAGTCCAGCGTGCCAACGCCTTGCAAACCCGCCAATTCGCCGCAGGTGTTGCCTTTTCGGCCCGGCCGGCCGGCACCGTTGCGACATTGCGCCGCACCAGAGCGCCGCAGCCCGTGACATATGTCAAGACATGGCCCGGCGCCGACTCGGCCGCTTTGACCGTGGCGGGGTGCAGGCCGAAATCTTCCGCATCACAGCGGGCAGGACGGGTGATCTGTCCACCTTGCCCCACCCTTTGGGAATGTTCTGGCCGGAAAATGACCGTGCGGCCCCGCCGAGAGGCCGCCCGGAATGCGCAGCGGGCGGGGGTTCTGCGGGTTCGCGGACCGGTGCCGGCGCGCGCGCCGCTCAGGGGGTCAGCCCACCGGGATCGGGCAGGCCGTTCGCACGGCAACAGGCGGTCAGGGTATTGGCCAGCAGGCAGGCAATGGTCATCGGCCCGACCCCGCCCGGCACCGGTGTCACGGCACCCGCAACCTCTGCCACGGCATCGAAATCAACATCGCCGACCAGCCCGTCCTCGGTGCGGTTGATGCCCACGTCGATGACCACGGCGCCAGGCTTGATCCACTCGGCCCGGACCATACGTGGCCGGCCTACGGCCGCGACGACGATATCGGCCCTGCGGACGATATCGGCCAGATCGCGGCTGCGCGAATGGGCAATCGTGACCGTGGCGTTATCAGCCAAAAGCAGCGCGGCCATCGGTTTGCCAACGATATTCGAGCGCCCGATCACCACCGCCTCAAGCCCGGACAGATCGCCAAGCTGGTCGCGCAGCAGCATCAGACAGCCCAGCGGCGTGCAGGGCACCATCGCCCGCTGACCTGTCGCCAGCCTGCCGCTGTTGGCCACGGTAAAGCCGTCGACATCCTTCTTGACCGCGATGGCGTTGATGATTTCGGCCTCGTCGATATGGGCCGGCAGGGGCAGCTGCACCAAAATCCCATGGACATCGGCATCCGCGTTCAGCCGCCCGATCAGCGCCAGAAGCTCGGGCTGGGTGGTGTCGGCAGGCAGGCGATGCTCGTAAGAGTTCATCCCCGCCTCGACCGTCTGCCGCCCTTTTGAGCCGACATAGACCTGACTGGCCGGGTCGTCGCCCACCAGCACCACCGCCAGC
Source organism: Paracoccus sp. (in: a-proteobacteria) (assembly GCA_030538705.1). Classification (GTDB taxonomy): domain Bacteria; phylum Pseudomonadota; class Alphaproteobacteria; order Rhodobacterales; family Rhodobacteraceae; genus Paracoccus. The sequence continues at coordinate 3,416 of JAUNTL010000165.1, forward strand.
CCCGGCACCAGCCCGTGATCGCGCTTGAGCGCGGCCACCTGATCAGCGATGCGCCCGCGCAGCTCTGCTGCAAACGCCTTACCGTCGATCCGCGTCGCTACCATCTCAATCTCCCCGGCCCGGCTGCATCTCACCGCCGGTTTCTGCCCGCTGGCCCGGCGCGGCGCAACCCCTCGTGGCGGGCCGCCCCCGCCGTTGCCGAAAAGTCGCGGCGCAGAATCTGACGCCGCTGTGACGGAACCCGGCAGCGCCCTGGGTGTTTAAGCCCGTAACATGCAATTCGGAGAAACGTCAGGACATGTCATGGACAGGCTTGGCATCATCATCAATCTGGGCTTTGCGCTGGCGCTTGTCGTCGGGGTGACGGTGCTGATGGTCATCTGACCGCCAGCCACCCCACCCAAAGACACGAAAACCCCGGCCTTGGCCGGGGTTTTGTTATTGATCGCAATGGCCGCCACCTCAAGGCGGCGGCCGGCGCCTTCAGGATTGCGGCACGGCGTCGCCCGGCCCGGTGCCGCTGACACGTCCCGCGCGCGGAACCGAGCTGACCTGAGGGATTCCCGAGGACGGCGTATCGTCATCCCCGCCCAGAGCCTCGCCGCGAATGACCCGGCCGATCTCGTCGCCGGTCAGGGTTTCATATTCCAGCAACCCCTTGGCCAGACGCTCGAACTCCTCTTCCTTCTCGGTCAGGATCCGCAGCGCGTCCTGATAGCCCTGTTCAATCAGGTCACGGACTTCGGTCTCGATCAGCTCCTTGGTCTTGGCCGACACCGAAAAGCCGCCCGTATTGCCGGAATAGCCCTCATGCGCTTCGGCGTAATCGACGGGGCCGACCTTGTCGGACATGCCCCAACGCATGACCATGGCCCGCGCCAGCTGGCTGGCCTGCTGAATATCGCCGATCGGCCCGCTGGAGACGCCTTCCTCGCCATATTTGATGACCTCGGCCGCCTTGCCGGCCATGGTCATGGCGATCTTCTGCTTTGCCTCGTCCTTGTGATATTGCAGCTTGTCCATTTCAGGCAGCGACATCACCATGCCAAGCGCGCCACCGCGCGGAATGATCGTCGCCTTGTAGACGGGATCACATTTCGGCAGGGACAGGCCGACAATGGCGTGGCCGGCCTCGTGATAGGCGGTCTTTTCCTTTTGCT
>JAUNTL010000166.1 GCA_030538705.1 Paracoccus sp. (in: a-proteobacteria)
CCGCACCATGGTCTATACCGCCTCTGCCCAGGGGAACATGCTTGGCATCTATGAGGTCGCGGCAGGCCGGATCACGCTGAAGGGGGTGATCGACAAGACCAATACCATCGGCATTTCCGCCCCGAGAGAGGTCGCGGCGGTCACCACCGAAAACGGGCAGTTCCTGATCGCAAGCGGCGGGGCCAGCAATTCGCTGACGGTGTTTCGCATCGATGCCACGGGCGCGCTGGTGCTGGCCGATCATGTCATCGACAGCCTGACGACGCGCTTTCAGGGCGTCACCGCCATGGCCACGGTCGAGATGGGCGGCCGCGCCTTCATCATCGTCGGCGGTGCCGATGACGGGATCAGCGTGCTGACGCTGGACGGGCTGGGCCGGCTGATCCTGCTTGACGTGCTGGCCGACAGCGACCGGATGGCGCTGGCCGATGTCTCGGCGATCGAGGCGCGCGTCATCGGCAGCCAGATCGCCATTTTCGTCACCAGTGCGACCGAAAACGGGATCACGCAGCTCAGCTATGATCCGGGCGATCCGGGACGCTCCATCGTCGGCACGGGCACGCTGAACGGCACGGCGGGCGATGATATCATCGTGGGCACGGGCGCAAGCGCGATCATCTCGGGCGGGGACGGCGATGACATCCTGATCGCGCGCAGCGGCGTGGTGATCATGAAAGGCGGCGCGGGGCGCGATACTTTCGTGCCCGGCCATGACACGAAGCAGGTCACGATCTGGGATTATGAGCCGGGGACCGACAGGCTCGACCTGTCGGAACTGGCCTATATCCGCAGCATCGCGCAGCTTCAGATCATGTCGACCGCGACCGGCGCGCTTCTGGTCGCGGGCGCGGTGCGCATCGAGATCAGGACCGTCGACGCAAGGCCGCTTCATGCGCAGGACTTCACCGAGGACATGTTCCGCCTGGCCCATTATGCCAATGACATCGACTATTCCAGGCTGATCACCCCGGTCACGCCAACCCCCGGCACGCCCCATGCCCCCCCCGCAGAGCCGGGCCGGTTTCGCGGGTTCGAGGAAGCCGAACCCCTGCCCGATGCGCCCGATCCCGGCCCGGTTCTTCGCGGCACCACCGGCTCGGACGTGCTGCGCGGCGGGTTTGGCGGCGGCCATATCGACGGGGCAGAGGGCAATGACCTGATCTTTGGCACCAGTGCCGCCCGCAACAGGTTGTATGGCGGTGCGGGCAACGACACCATCCATGGTGGTATCCTGTCGGATTATATCGAGGGCGGCGATGGCAATGACCGCATCTTCGGTGGCGACGGCCATGACCGGCTGCATGGCGGCACCGGCAATGACTATATCGATGGCGGTGCCGGCGACGACCGCATCTTCGGTTTCAGCGGGCGCAATATCCTGCTGGGCGGCGATGGCAATGACATCATCCATGCCGGCATGAACGGCGGCAATATCATTCGTGGCGATGCCGGCGACGATATCATCTACGGCATCCGGGGCGTCGATACGATCAACGGCGGTGACGGCAATGACCGGATCTATGTCGATGGCAACAACAACCGCGTGAACGGCGGGGCGGGTGACGACCTGATCGTTGCGACCGGCGGCAGCAATATCCTGATCGGGGCCGAGGGGGATGACACGATCCATGGCGGCGTCCGGCATGATTATATCTACGGCGGTGCGGGCAATGACCTGATCCATGGCGGGGATGGTAATGATTACGCCATCGGCCATGACGGCGATGACACGATCCACGGCGGCGATGGCAATGACTTCCTGATCGGGCATCTGGGCAATGACGTCCTTTACGGCGGTCCGGGCAATGACCGGCTTTGGGGTTTTGAAGGCGACGACCTGATCTATGGGGGCGAGGGCGACGATTCGCTGCGGGGCGGGCCGGGGCATGACACGCTTCACGGCGGATCGGGCAATGACCGGCTGCTCGGGGGGCCTGGCGATGACCTCATCTTCGGTGACGAAGGCGATGATTTCATCATGGGTGACAATGGCAATGACACCATCCATGGCGGCACCGGCAATGACCGCATTCAGGGCGGCGGCGGGCGCGACCTGCTTTTTGGCGGTGATGGCGACGATTATGTCAGCGGCAATCAGGGCGATGACATCATCCATGGCGGGGCGGGGGATGACACGCTTCATGGCGGCCCCGGCAATGACACGCTTTACGGCGGGCCGGGCAATGACGTGCTCAGCGGCGGGTCGGGCGCGGATGTCTTTGTCTTCACCCCGCCCGCAGGCCCGCAGCCCGAGCATGACAGGATACTCGATTTCGAAAGCGGCACGGATGTGATCGATCTCAGCGCGATCTCGGATATGCTGGTCTGGATGGGCACGGCCGCGTTCACCGGCAGCGGCAGAACCGAGGTGCGGATCGAGGAAAGCAGCCAGATGACGCGGATGCTGATCGATATCGATGGCGACGGGCGGGCGGATATGCTGATCGATATCCACGGCACCCGGCTGAGCGCCTTTGACCTGTTCTATTAGCGCCGCGGCCCGCAGCCCGGCCCCGTCGCGCGCATGCTGGCGAAAAGGCGGCTATTTGCCGGTGATCAGCGTCCACCAGATCTTGCGTGACGGTTCCTGATACCAGGCCACGCCAAGGGTCCGGGCGGTGGGGTCCATGATCACGTCGCGCGTATCGCGGATGCGCATCCATGCCTGAAGGGTGGCGATATCGTTTTCATAGCTTTCGCTGATATTCTCGCCCACCAGATGGCCACTGTAGCCCGCCCGGCGCGCGCGATCCAGGGGCGAGGACCCGTCAGAGCCGAAATGCCAGGCCCGGTTTTGCGCCGCCATGTCGCGCGAATGCGTGGCCGCCGCCCCGTTCAGTGCCGGGTCCAGCTGCAATGGTGTCGCCCCTGAGCCCGCGCGAAGCATGTTCACCTGCTCCAGCACGCGGTTGGGAATGGCCGCGGCCTCGGTCGCGGTGATGGTATAGGCGACCGGAACCGCCTGCCCGTCGGGCGCAAGCTGCTGCCCCGGCGTGCGGATCACACAGCCCGACAGGGCAAGACCCGCAGCAAGAATCAGGATGATGCGCTTCATGTGCTGCCCCTCGATGCGCTGGTGTTTTCCTTCCCTTAGACTGCCATCCCCCCGCCGCAAAGCCAATAATGCGTGATTTTAAGCACATCTGCCGCCTGATCGGGCGGGCTGACGACAGTTTGAATTGACCCCGCCCCGCCCGGCCCCGATCCTGAGCGCGCAAGAACAGGCCGCAGCAACCGGCCGGAGCAGGAGACAGACATGCCAGACAACCATCAAGACCGTCCTGGAATTGATCGCCGCCGTTTCGTGGCCTCGGCCGCTGCTTTGGGCGTTGCCGGTCTGGCCGCCCCGGCGCTTGCGCAGACACCCGACGCGGGCCTTGTGCAATATGATGACGAGGCCGATCAGCGGCGCAATGTCTCCAGCTTCCGGGCGCAGGAATGGCAGCCCTATTTCAGCAATCTGAACAATGGCGCGATCCTGTGCGACATGACCTCGCGCTGCGTGCATTTCTGGTCGCAGGATGGCCAGACCTACCGGCTTTACCCCTCGTCCATCCCGGTTTCCTCAGAGCTGACCCGGCGCGGCCGGACCGAGATCATCAAGAAGGTCGTCGGCCCAAGCTGGGCGCCCACGCCGGAAATGAAACGGCGCAACCCCGAATGGCCCGATTTCGTGCCGCCGGGGCCCGATAACCCGCTTGGCACCCATGCGCTTTGGCTGAGCTGGCAATATTACCGCATCCACGGCACGCATGACACGCGCAAGATCGGGCGGCGGTCATCCAATGGCTGCATCGGCCTTTATAATGAGCATATCAAGGAATTGCACGAACTTACGACAGTGGGCACGCAGGTTCTGCTGATCTGACCCGCCAAGATTGACAATCCCGGAAGGGTCGCACCAACTGGACGTCTCACCCATAAGGAGAGGCGCGATGAACAATCTGACAGGAATGACCCGCCGCGATTTGCTGACCATGGTCGGCTATGCGGCGGGGGCGTCGGCCATGTATTCGGCCATGGCCGGCATGGGATATGCGGGCACGTCATCCTATGACGGCCCGCTGACGCTGGAAGGCGACCCGCAAGGCACATCGGTTCTGATCCTCGGCGCGGGGCTGGCGGGGATGACGGCGGCCTATGAACTGGGCAAGGCCGGCTACAGGGTTCATATCCTTGAATATCTTGATCGGCCGGGCGGGCGTTGCTGGACGCTGCGCGGCGGCGATACCTATACCGAACTGGGCGGTTTCGCGCAGGAAGTCACATTCGCCGAGGGCAATTACCTTAATGGCGGGCCATGGCGCATCCCGACCGATCACCGTGCGGTGCTGGATTACTGCAAGCGCTTCGGCGTCAAGCTGGAGCCCTTCATCCAGCAGAATTACCACGCCTATCTGCACAACAGCGAGGCATTCGGCGGCAAGCCGCAGCGGTTCCGCGAGATTCAGGCCGATTATCGCGGCCAGATCTCGGAACTGCTGGCCAAGGCGGTGCATCAGGACAGGCTGGACGAACTGGTCACGGATGAGGATGCCGCCCTTCTGGTCGA
>JAUNTL010000029.1 GCA_030538705.1 Paracoccus sp. (in: a-proteobacteria)
ATAGCGGATGCAGGCGTGGTGAACCAGCTCTTGCGGGTGCTGCGGGGTGCCGCGCTGGGCGAAATAATCGGGCGCGCCGACCACGGCGATGCGGGGGGGCGGGCGTAACAGTGTCGATATCGGCACCAATCTGCATTATGCCGCAATCCATCAATTCGGCGGCACGATCCAACCCAAAGCGGGCGGCGCGCTGACCTTCATGCTGGCAACCGGCCAGATGATTTTGGTCGGCGCCGTGACGATGCCCGCGCGACCCTATCTCGGGATATCGACGGATGACGAGGAACAGATCCGCGAATTCGTCGAGATCCATTTCGGGATGGATGCGGCATGAGCTGGTTCGAAGCTCGCCTCGTCGCAGAGCGCCTTCAGGGGCGGGTGCCCGATCTGGTCAGCGTCGGGCTGGCCCGGGATTTTGGGGCGGCGCGGATCGAGACGATCCGCACCCCGTCCGCTTGGGTTCCCGAACGGCGCGACGGCGGTTGATACCAGCGCCGCCGAATATCGTGTGACCGATCTTCCCGCGATCAATCCCGACGCATGGTCGATTTTCGCGGTGATGCGGCCCGTCTCTGAATCAATCGTAGGCGTGACCTATGACGTAGGCAGCTCGGTGGCCGATGCCCCGTCCAGCAGTCTGTCGTTACGCACAGGGCTGAACGCAGGCGGCGGTCGCGCGACGATTTACGTAGGCAGTGCTGAGGTGCGACTTGGCTATCAGCCGTCCGACTCGTTCATCGGTCGCACGGTGTTTTTGCTGTTTACTTTCTCGACCCGCGACGGACTGCGGATTTTCGAGAATGGCCAAGAGGTTGCCGCCGCACCTGACGATAAGCGGCTGCTCACGCAGGGCTATGGGGCGAACGAATGGTTGATGTGGCGGGCAAACCGGGGCCTGATCGGTGTGTCGGGCATGTTGTCGATCGATCTGGGCTGGCCCGAGCATCGCGCCTATCGCCGTCAGATGGCCGAATTTTTCGCGACGAAATACGGGATCGCGTGATGGCGACGATCACTCATCGCGCAGTGGGGGCTCGGATCGGAAGCTTTAAGAGGCGTTAAAGGCGGGTATTAAACCCTACCACAATGCCCGCCACGCCCAAAAGCGCGTGCTGCAAATATCCGTGTCAAACTCTGCAAATTTCGCTGTCAGGCTACAGCCACGCTTTGGCCCCTCGATGAAGGGTCAGCGGGCCGGGCGCGATGTCAACAAATGGACATGAGGTCCATGTGCCGCCAAATCGCCGTTAAGACATTGATTTCAAGAGATATGGCTCCGGCGGTAGGGGCCAGAGAAATCGTCAAACCAGTTTGGAATCAAGGAGGGAATCCACTCCGAGCCTGTATCGAATCCAGCGATGTGCAAACGTAGGTGACATGATCTGTGCATACGGTCAAGAGGTATGCCAATCGCAACTAGCAGGACTTCGGCTCCAGCATAAAATAGGCTGCTGCTCTACGCGGCTATAGAAGAATATTGGGCCGGAGCCACACAGCAGTCGACGATCGATGGATATGCATATGTTCAGTCCAACCCGGAGGCAGAAATGGCGACACGAAATGTTCATCTAACGGCTCTGTTGCACAAATCGGCTGGGTGGATTCATCTCCAGGGTGATAGCTGGGCTGCATGAGCAGACCTATACCGCCGACCTACAAGACCAGGAACTGGCCAAGCTGCAACGAGGCGCTCAAGCGCCGCGGTTCGCTGGCGATCTGGTTCGATCCCGCCATGACGTGGGGGGCCGCGCCGACCGGCAAGCGCGGGCGACAGTGTGACTATAGCGATGCCGCGATCCAGACCTGCCTCACGATGAAAGTGCTGTTTGGGATGGCGCTCAGGCAGACGACCGGCTTCGTCGAGAGCCTGTTGCGGCTGGCCGGCCTGGACTGGGATGTGCCGGACTTCAGCACGCTGTCGCGGCGCCAGAAAACCTTGAAGGTCAACATCCCCTACCGCGGTTCAGACGGCCCATTGCACCTGCTGGTCGACAGCACCGGGATCAAGGTCGAGGGCGAAGGCGAGTGGAACGCCCGCAAGCATGGTGGCACGAAGCGGCGCATCTGGCGCAAGATCCACATTGGCATCGACGAAAAATCCTTGGAAATCCGTGCGGCTGAGTTCACCACCAGCGACGTGGGCGATGCACCCATGCTGCTCGAGTTGCTGGACCAGATCCCGCCCGACCAGGAGATCGCCAGCGTCACCGCCGACGGTGCCTTCGACACGCGCAAGTGCCACGATGCCATCGCCGCCCGTGGCGCCGCGGCAATCATCCCACCCCGCAAGAACGCCAAACCGTGGAAACCCGATACCGCCGGGGCCATCGCCCGCAACGACATCCTGCGAACATCAAGGCGTGTCGGGCGAACGATCTGGCGACGATGGAGCGGCTATCATCGCCGAAGCCGCGCTGAGACCAAGATGCACTGCGTCAAACTCTTGGGGCAGCGCCTGTCCGCCAGGGACTTCGACCGTCAGGTCGCCGAGTTCCAGGTCCGTGTCGCCGTGCTCAATGGCTTCACCGCGCTCGGCATCCCAGTCACGGAAGCCGTGGGATGAGGCTGTCTCGGGAAAGGACTACTCCGACCCGCAGCCGATTTGTGCAACAGAGTCTCATCTAACAGAAAGTCAATCAGATCTTGGCGATAAACTGGTAGCATCTGGTCATTATCAGAGCGCTTCCGAAGTATTGAGGTTAGGCTTGTGTAGACTGGAGCGCGAAGAGGCGGAAATCCGCGATATACCCGCGCGGATCACGGCTGGATTGGACCGGGCGCGGCGCGCTGATCTCGCAGAAAGCTCTGGTGAAGATGCGATCTCCCCGGCATTTGCATCAGCCTTTGGCTGAATTTTATACCCAAGCGTCGGCGGCTGAGGCGAAAAGCCGCCGCCTCGCTCGAACAAATTGCCGTCTGACGAACGGGACATTCGGCCAGCGACATGCAGCCACCTATGAGGAGGAACTAATTTCGTCTTGCCAGAAAATTGCGACCGTCAGCGCCGCTACAGAATATTGCCGCCTATGATCAATACAGCTTTGAATGAGGATTTCCGGATTGACCGAGGAGGCAGCATTTCGTGACCTTGTCAAGGTAGCCGGGCAGGTGATCATCATTGACTTCCTGCATGGACGGCCCGGCTCGCCGCGGCGGTTGACTGGTTCTACGAGGGAAGAAATTATATGATAATATATCGATCCGCATATTATTATTATTTTTTATTGGTCGAGTTCCTCCAATTTCGGCACAGGCTAAGGTAGTCACGGGCGTCCTTGCTCAGCCGAGCAATTCCCACAAGGCGTGCCAATTCCAATTCCGGGTCATCGGCCGCGTCAATATTCGCCGAAAACCGGTCGATCAGTTCGGCAATTTCGGCGCGTGATATTTCGCGCAAAGCGCGCTGTTGAAGCCCGCGAAAGGGAACGCGGTCACGCAGGCTGTCTTTGGTCCATAGAAATACGATCTCGTTCTCGACGGTTTTATCAAACATATCATGATGGGCAGCTATACGTGCCTGAATGCGGCCACCCGTCCGCTGCCAACCATGTTTTTGCGCAATTGCGCGGGCAAGTGTCGCTTCTGGCATCGGGCCGCTATTGGCAATCACATCTTGCATCATCGCGGCCAGATAGGGGGCATAATCGCTATCGAAAAAACGGCTGGCGTCGGGGCTGGTCGTCATCTGTGGCGGGGCCGCTTGCGCCGTTGTCGCACTTGCGGCACTGTCGGGTTCTTCAGCGCGGTGGGGGGCGGTGGAGTCGGCTTCGGGTCCCTCGTCTGTCTCAGCTATTGGAGCCTGGGCTCTTTTTGCGCGGTCCGCTTCAAGTATGGCGTGCAGTTGTTCGTCGATCCGCGTCAACGTTGCGTCAGCCTGCCTGAACCAATCGGTTGACCAGATGCGCAGGATCGACCAGCCCAGACCTTCCAACACGGCTTGGCGGATGCGGTCACGGTCGCGCGCGGTCGCGGATGAATGATAGCGCGCGCCGTCGCATTCCACGCCGGCCAGCCAAACGCCCGCATAATCGGGGTGACGCACGCCGAGGTCGATGCGGAAACCGGACACGCCGATCTGCGTGTGAACCTCCCATCCTTTGGCCGTCAGGGCATCCTGAACCGCCTGCTCAAAGGGCGAATCCACTGGACCGAGCGAGCCGCTATCCCGCGCCCCAAGCGCGACCGGTCCGCGTTCCGCAAAATCCAGAAACGCCTTAAGGTCAGCGACGCCTCGCGCACGGGTGCGGGACAGGTCGATCTGGTCGGCGGTGATCGAGGCGAACACATGCAATTCGGCACGGGCACGAGTGATCGCAACATTCAGCCGTTTTTCGCCGCCATCCTTGTTCATCGCACCAAAGTTCATTGTGAACTTGCCCGCCTGATCCGGGCCGAAGGTGATCCCAAACAGCATAATATCGCGTTCATCCCCCTGAATATTCTCAAGGTTCTTGACGATCAGCGGCTCTTCACGTTCGTCGGCAAAAAACCATTCCAGCGCTGGGTTGGCCTTTCGCTCGGCATCGAGCAGATCAAGGATTAGACCCTGCTGCTGAGCATTGAACGTGATCACCCCTAGTGTCGGTCGGCGGTCTTCTGGCAGTTTCAGCCATTGGTTCAGCCGGGTGCGCATAAAGCCGATCATCGCCCGCGCCTCGTCCGGGTTTGTCGAGCCGCTGCCCCGCTGGTAAACGCCCTTGACCTTGTGCAGCCGCACCGCATTGCCGGATGCGTCTGGCGACGGAAAGGTGACCAGACCGCCATCGTAGTAATGTTGGTTGGAAAAGGCGATCAGAGCCTCATCCCGGCTGCGGTAATGCCAATTCAGGCGATGCGTAGGGATTCCGGCCGCTGCCACCTCATCCAGAATGGATGGCATATCCTTTTCGTAGTCTTCAAGACCTGCGGCCTCATCCACACCATCGTCGCTGCGGCCAAAGAAATTGGTGGGAGGCAGCTGTTTCGGGTCTCCGACGATGATCGCCCGACTGCCGCGCGCAATTGCACCAATCGCGTCCCAGGTCGAAATTTGCGAGGCTTCATCAAAGATCACCAGATCGAATTGCGCCTGTCCTGCGGGCAGATATTGAGCAACCGACAGCGGCGACATCAGCACACATGGCGCCAGCTTTGGAAAGGCGGTCGGCATGTCGCCAATCAGGCTGCGAATGGCGCGCGTGGGACGTTGCAGTCCAAGTTGATGTCGCAAGACGCCCAGTTCAGAATTGCGTGGCACGGAATCGCGGGTAGGCAAGTCATTGCCAAGTCGGCGCATTACCTCGCCCGAGGCTATACCAGCAAGCGCTGCGTCCAATTGGCGAAAGCGGCCGATCAGCGCCTCGTGTTCCCAATGGGCAAAGCCGCGCAGGCAGAGTTCGGCATCCATCGCCAGACGCAGCCACCACGCCATGTAAGCCTGCTGGAACGCCTGTTCCGCGTCATTTGTGACGGTGCCGTCCTCTAAGGCATCAACCAATGCAGCCAGACCGGCATTCACGGCTCTGGCCCGGCTATCGCGCCATTTCAGCCAATCCGCAAAGCGATGCTGCAAAGGTTCCAACGTGCCAAGCAAAGTCTCGGCACCTTGCTGTGCCGTGCCGCCGAGATCGGTGAAGAGGCTTTGCGCATGAAAGGCCTTCTGATCGGTATCCACAAGCGATTGCAGGAAGGGCTGAAACAGGCCGCCAGATGCTGATGTCAGTTCGCTACGGTGGTCTTCCAGACGGTCAGACGGAATGCCAGCCCTTCGTAAGCCCCGTTCCAGTTCGAGATAGGCCAGCGCCGCATCATGTTCGGCACGGATCCGCTTTGCATCGCTGACCTCGCCCGCGAAACCGGGCCAAGCGATCAGGGTCGATGCCGCGATTTCCTGCCGCGCGCGCAGCAATTGCCGCAAGGCGGGCAGGTCGCGTTCCGGGTCGGCCTGACCAGTGGTCGCATAACTTTGCAATAATCGCTGCTGTTTCCGCTGCGCCACGCCGCGCAACAGCCAACCCTTGCCAGATGCCTCTCGCCATTGCAGGTCCAGTGTATCCAGCGGTATGTCCGCTAATCGGTCGTCTGGATAGGTGGCCGACAGCGCTTTTCGCGCGGAGGCGGCGCTTTGCTGCGCATCTTGCAAACGGATGAATTGTTCATCAAACGCAGCAGTGTTTTGCATGGCAGCCGACGAAATGGCCGGCTGACCCAGCCGCTTGGCCGCCAACAGATTTAGCGCCGCTGCAATTTCAGGCGTTTCCTCGGACAGCCCCAATCGCGCCGAAAGCGCGGCGCGCGCGCCCTTTGCTGCCGATAAAGCTCCTCGTAAAGTGCGGGCACTGTCCAGAAAGCTGTCTTGCCAGCCAAAGGACCAGTCACCACGATCCAGCAGAGACAATGGCCCCGCCGGGTCAAGATCGGAAATTATTTGATGTCGCACACCCAATTCAGCGGCAAGCGCGCACAGACGCTGCCAGCTTTCCGTGTCATGGCAATCCTTGTTGTCAAAGCGCAGTGCGAAAGGCGCGGCGCGGCCAGCCACCTTGCCAATAGCCTGATACACGCTGAAACCCTGTGTGCCGGGGCGGTGCAGCGCATCAACATAGGCGTTCAACTGATCTCGGGTCAGCCGTAGATCATCGGCAACACGGATCCAGTTAGCGGCTTTTGCTGCGCTTGCCCGTTCCCATGACCGGCCAAGTTGTGTCAGCACGCTTTTGCGGTCGGCCTTGCTGGAGTGAAGCTCTAACACCGCGTCGCCTAAGCCGTGCTGTTCCAAACGGCGATGGACGACATCCAGCGCCGCCGATTTTTCCGCGACGAACAGCACCGTGCGCCCGCGTCCAAGCTGATCGGCGATGATGTTGGCAATGGTCTGACTTTTGCCAGTGCCGGGAGGGCCGATCAGCACGAAATCGTGGTTCTGCTTGGCCGCCAGCACCGCCGAAAGCTGCGAGCTGTCCGCAGGCAGCGGCGCCAGAATATCGCCGGGCGCATATTTGCGGTCGATATCGGAAGGGCATGGCATGGCCGTTCCCGACCCTTCAAAGCTCTCCGTCGGGTTGTCGACCAGATGCGCAACCAGCCGGCTTTCGCGAAGGCTGTCCATGCGATCGACCAGATCCTTCCACATCAGATACTTAGCGAATGAGAAGGTCGAAAGCGCGCATTCCTCGACGATCTCGAAGCCGGCCACATCGCGCACGCGGTGACGCAGGATGTCCATGATGCGGGGAATATCCAAGCCACTTTGATCGCGCGGCAGTTCGCCTTCCAGTTCGGGAATGCGCAGCTCGAAATCTCGCTTCAGCATTTCCAGCAGAGTCGAGTTGATACGCACCTCGTCCTCAAGCTGGCTGAGCCGGTATTCGGATTGCGCCGACCGCCGGTCAAGTTTGGCTGGCAATAGCAGCAGAGGCGCGCGATAGCTGCGCTGATCCGTAGCGGTGCGTTTCCAGCGCAGAAAGCCGACAGCCAGAAACAAGGTGTTCGTACCGCCCTCGGCCAGATCGCTTCGGGCTTTGCGATAAAGTTCGGTCAGCCGGTTCGTCATCTCGCGTTCGGTCAGCGGCACCGCAATCTGGCCGCGTAACAGCGCGTCCAGCGCAAGCTCGGATTCGATCTGCCGCGCCGCTTCTGCCGAAAGATCGCGGCCAGAGATGGCATGTTCGTCTTTCAGCGCCAGCAGACGGAACACTTCTCCACCGGCCAAACGATCCTCGGTCCCGGCAATATCAGGACAAAACATCGGCACCGTGCCGCGCGTTTCGCGAAAGTTCAGCAAGCGGTTAACCAAAGACAGGTCCAGCAACTTGCGCTGCCATCGTTCAATTCGGCCCATCGGCGTGCTGGGCGTTTCATCCGCGATCTCGCCGGGCAGCAGTCCAAGATCCAGCGGGCGCGGCAGAGCAGCGGGTGCGGCCTCGATCACCTCTGTCGGTCCCGCGTCTTGAATCCGGTGACTGGCCAAGGGGCGGATACGCGCAGCGCGGGCGCGGTTGATGTCAACAACCTGCTCGAACTCGACTTCGCGCGCCTCGGAAAGCCGATCCGTTCCGCTTTGCACCGCTTGATCAAAGCCAATCGCGGGCCGCTGGCACAGCAAGGTGGTTTCAATCGGCACAAATTCGCGGGCGACCACGGCCTTGCGCACCGCGACGACATCCGGTTCAACCAAGCGGCCAAAGTCCTTTTTCACCAACCAGACGCCAGCCCAAGCGTGACCGTGCGAGAACAGGACCGCCGTGTTCAGCCCCGCCGCCTCATAAGCGGCGACCAGCAATAGTGTGCTGTCCAGGCAGGTTGCTAACCCTTCGGACAGGATGCGTTCCGGGTCGCGGATTTTCTGGCCGATGCGCTCGAATGAGGCAGGGGGCACGGCATAGCTCAGGCCCAGCCCTGTTGCCGCTGACCAGATCGCCCCAGCCAGCATCCAGACCCGCAGCGGATCGGCCGACTGATAACCGTCCAGCGCACCGGAATGACCTGCCGCCTCCAGCAAGCTTGACGCAGTTTTCAGCATGCGCGCCACCGATGGCTGATTGGGAGAAACAAAGGCGGCGAGGATGTTGTCCATCTCGACGATCCCGCCCCATTCATCACGGGCCAGCATCTCAACGGGGTGGGTGGTCGTTTCGCCGTCAACTCCTTGGGCAGAAATGGTAAATTGCAATTGTCCGATTTCAGCTTCATCCAGCCCCGCCAGTATCGCAATATCCAACGGCGTTTCCAGATCGGTCAGATGGATCGTCGCGCCCGCCGCAATTCGGTCGATGGTCCAACGCTTTTCGCGCAGGATTGCGGGGCTTGCGGTCAGGGTCAGAGTGACCTGTTCCGCGGCGGCTGCGCCCATATTCTCGACCGACAGCTTTTTGATGACCGCCACACCGTTCTGCGCCGTCGCAAAGTTCACCTTGGCCGCCAATGTCGGATGCAGCGCAAGCACGGGCTGCGGTGTGGCGGGCGCGGGATCGGGCATGTCGGGGGTGTGCATAAGCGTGGCCTTCAAGCGGTTTGCAGGTCGATGATGTTGACGTTCGAACAGGTCGCGCGGGCGATGTCGCACAGGTGCCGGTGATGGGTCAGATAGATGACCTGACCCACGCGGGACATCTCGCCGAGCAGCGAAAACGTCGCTGTGGCACGGCTGTCATCAAAGGTTTCCATGATGTCGTCGGCGATGAAGGGCACCGCCGGGCGGCTTTGCGCCAGTTCGTGATAACCCGCGATACGCAGCGCAAGATAAAGCTGAAAGCGCGTCCCCTTGGACAGATCGGCGGCCAGCTTGGTGCCGCCTTGCGCGGCAGTTGCGACCAGCAGCTCTTTCGCGCCGTCGGGTTGCGTCGAAAGGCCGGTATAGGCGCCGCAGGTCAGACGGCTGAACGCATCTGACGCGCGCGACAGCATCGCGCTGCGATGTTGTTCGCGATAGCGGCGCAGCCCGGCTTCAAAGGCCATCAGCCCCAGACGCCGCGCCATATGCTGTTGAACGCGATCTTGCATCTCCAACAGCAAATTGGCGCGCTCTGCCGCAATCTGTGCCAACGCGTCATCGCCCCCGACTGCCTCAAGCCGCGCATTCGCTTGCAGAAAGGCAGCGTGCTTGGACTCACTTTCGTCACGTCTGACTTGGAAGTCTGTCTCGATGGCGTAGATCTTGCTGCGTAGTATCTCGGTATCGTCATCGCCTGACGAGGGCATATCACGCAAATCATCGTCGATGCTATCGATCTGTTGTCGCAGCCGCATAGCTGTCAAACATTTGTCGATATGGGCTTGCAGCGGGCCGTCATCTGGCACCCAGCCAAGCGCATTGCCCAAGGCATCGTGCTCCGCTTGCCGCGCATCGCGCAGGTGGCGGTCATCGGCGTCCTGCTGCGTCTCGTCGGCGATCTGTTGATCAAGCGTCGCCCGATCACGGGCGCGGTCCTCGGCCTGACGCAATCGCGACAAAATCAACTCCCAAGGATGCGTCATGGGCAGGTCCAACGCGGCGCAGATCGCGGATTTGGCGGCTGAAAAGCGGTCGCGATTGGCCTCCATCTTGGCGATGCGGTCATCCAAAAGGGCCAATGCGCGATGCTCGGTGCCCAATTCGTCCAGCTTGTCCAGCATCGTGCCAAGTGCGGGGGTGTCGTCGGGTTGGCCGGCAAGCGCGCTGTCCTTGCTGGCCTCGGCCCAGGTGCCGCGCCATGCATTCAGTGCAGTTGCGGCATCCTTTTCGTTTCTCTCGCGCTCTCGCAGATCGGCGGTCAGGGCGGTTAACCGGCGCCGTGTTTCGCGGCGCCGCTGGGTGGCCTCGACCCTCGCGGTGGCGGTCGCCAAAAGGGTTTCGTAATCGCCTGTCAGACCCAGCAGTGCCGCAAGGCTGTGAGCGGCCTGCGCCAGATCTGTCTCGCTGCGTGACAGCGCCGCTTTTGCCTCGGCCCACGCTTTATATTCTGTCAGCGCAGTCTGACGAAGCGTCAACCAGCGGGCCAACTCAGTCAGCCCGGCCCCGCTAAGCGCAAGCGGCGTCAGAGCGGCCTCAATGTTGGCCGTGGTTGCCGCGCGGTCCTGCCGTGCAGCCTGCGCCGCCGCTTCGGCCTGTGCAAGGCGCGCGGTCAGCCTGTCTTGTTCCGCGCCCCGTTGCGCCACGCGGCGTGCCTCGGCCATGGTTTCCGCCAAAAGGGCCGAGATGCGGTCATCCTCGCGCAGCGCCTTTTCGAACCGGTCGGCGCTGTCGCCGTCCAGCGCCGCGCGATGGGCGGACCATGCTGCCTCGCGCCGCGCCCGTGCGACCCCGGCATCGGCAAGGCTGATCCCCGCAGCCGCCGCGCCCTGTGCCTGATCCGACAAATCGGCCTGCATCTGCTCAAGCTGTTCGCGCAGCGTTTCGATCTGACGGTCAGCGTTGGCCTGTTGTTGTCGCGCGCTCTCGGATGCGGTCTGCCACGCCTCGATCTGCCAAGGCGGCGGCGGGGTCAGCGCGGCCAAAGCCTCGGCATCGCCCGACCAAGGCGCCAGCGCGGCAATCGCAGCGGCTAGGCGTGCGCTTGCCTGATCGTGGTCGCG
The DNA here is from genome assembly GCA_030538705.1 of Paracoccus sp. (in: a-proteobacteria). Taxonomy (GTDB): domain Bacteria; phylum Pseudomonadota; class Alphaproteobacteria; order Rhodobacterales; family Rhodobacteraceae; genus Paracoccus. The sequence goes on from JAUNTL010000029.1 coordinate 11,032, forward strand.
CCGCGCACGGGCCAGCGCGTCGGCGGGGTCTTGTATGCGCAGACGGGTCAGCCGGGCGGCCAGTGCGTCGTCATCTTGATCGGGCGCGGTGTCCTCGGCATTATCCTGTTCCCGCGCCAAAGCATCGGCGGCCTTTTGCGTTTCGGCCTTTGCTCCCGATGCGGCGGTTACCAAGCCTGACCGTTCGGCCAATAACCCGCGCATCCGCGAAATCGCGGCAGGTGCAAGGACGGTCTCCGCAACATCGTCGTCTGAGCAGCCCAGTTCCGACATCAGCGCCGCCAAGCGTGAGCGGCTGTCGCGGGCTTCGTTCAGACGGCGCGGCAGATCCGTAATCGCGGTGTCATGCTCGGCCCGCACAGCTTCGGCAGCTCGCACCGCTTCGGCCTGCGCCAAGATCGCCGGATCGGCGGGCAGGGCATCTTTTTTAGCGTGGAATCCCGCAAGCCTCAGCGCTCGGTCACCGATGCGGCTGTCAAGCGCGGCCAGATCGGCGCAAAGCCGCACGGCGTTTTTGTGCTGTGAATCATCAACCTGCGCAAGGTCGCGTAGAGGCCCAAGTTCCTCTGTTAGCGCTTCCCGCTTGACGCGCAACGGCACGGCCGCAGCAATTTTGCGCAGCTGATCCAGCTCAGCCTGCGTCTCGGCCTCAAGCCTTCGCGCATCGCGCCAATCCTGTTCACTGGCCTCAACCTCGCGGGTCAGCGCCTTTAGTGTGGGCGCAGAAGTTTCAATCGCGCGGTGCTGCTTTTCCAGCTCGGCCAGTTGGCGTTTCGCATCAACCAGCCAGCCGCTGCGCGCTTTTGGGCGGTGAAAGCCGTCAAGCTCTTTGCGGATCGTTTCCAGCCGTGGGACCAGACCCGCCAGACCCGCGCTGGCCGAAAACAGCATTTCGCCCAGATCGCCATCACTGGCCAAAATACTGTCGCCCCCCTGTTCCAGCGTATCATCATCCAGCGAGAACATCGCGGAATACCCCTCGCGCGAGAGATTCCCCAGCAGCGGGCCGAGGCGCGCCTCAGGCACCGCCGCGTCATGCTGATCGAACAGGCTGGCGCCCCTGTTCTTTTGCCGCCTGAGTTCCAGCGTAGCGCCATTCCCCGACAGCCGTGCGCCGATTTGCATGGTCGGGCCGGGATGCAAAAAATCATAGCGGCTGCGCTGCGGGATGCCGAATAGCAGATCGAGCCATGCCAAGAACAGCGTCGATTTCCCCGCCTCGTTCGGGCCAAATATGATATGCAGATCGTGACCGCCTAGCGCCGGTTCCGCAAAGTGCAGCGCCTTGTCGGTAAAGGCACCATAGCGGGTCAAATCCAAACGTTCCAGCCGCATCAATCTGCCAATTCTGCCGCAAGTGCCGACAGGATGGCCGGCGTTCCCTGTGCCAGAAGATCGCGGCAGATTTCGGCCTGTTCGGCCTCGCTTTGTCCCAGCAAACCGCGCATTTCCGCCGGCAAGGCATTTGCCAGCTCTTGCGCGGCCAATGTGATCGCAGCGATCAGTCCGGGATCGTCCGGCAGGTCGTCATGCAGGATCCGGATCAGATCGTCAGGCAGATCCGAAACGGGCGAGTGACCGTCACCATGATCCGTCTGAATCTCAAGCTTGTCGATCCAGATGCCTGCATCACCTGCAAATGCGCGGACCTCTTCGGTCAGCTTGTCGTAATCTCGCGCAATGCGCCACGCCTGCCAAGTGTTGCCGTGCAAAACCGGGCGGATGACAAGCTGTTCGTCGGGCAACCGGTCGCGCGCCGCCCCCTCGATTGCGCGCTGCAATGCAGTCAGCAGGTCCGCCCAATCGCTGATCCCGTTGCAATCAACCATCGCGCGCTCGAACCGCAAGGGCGCGACGACCCGCTGTTCCAGTGTGAGGCTGTTGTCATCCGCCACACTGACCAAAGTGACCGAGCAACACCCCGCCTCGCCAATATCGCGGCCTTGCGGAATGCCCGGCATAACGATGGTTGCAGCCCCATTATGTTCCGCGCGGCGGTGGATATGCCCCAGGGCCCAATAATTATAGCCATGCGCCATCAGCGCCGCGGGCGGGCAGGGCGCATAATTGTCATGGCCGGGACTACCGCTCAGGCTGGTATGCATCATGCCTATGTTGAATGCCCCCGACTTAGGTGCGGGATAGCGTGGCAACAGGCTTTCCGATGCTTGACTCTCGCGAAAGCTCAGACCGTGAATGGCGATGTGATGACCGTTCACCTCTATTTCTGCAGTAGAGGCACGGGCACCGAATACGGTCGTATCGTCGGGTGCATCCAATTCTCCGGTGCGGCGGGCGAGAGCATCGTGATTACCGCGAATGATGAAACAGGAAATCCCGGACCGGTGCAGGCGCAGCAGCTCCTGCTTTAGAAAGCGCGGGGTTTTTGTGGAGCTGTATTCGCCGTCCCAAAGATCACCTGCGATCAGCAGAAAAGCCACGCCTTCCGAGATGCACAGATCAATAATGCGGGTAAACGCTGTCCTTGAGGCGGTGCCGATCTCCCGAGCAAGTTCGCCATCGCGAAATGCCATCGCCCTAAGGGGCGCGTCGAGATGCAAATCGGCGGTATGTATGAAACGAAAGCTCACCTGAAGCGACCTGCTTGGATTTCTCTGAAGCTTAGTAGAACCAACTACTTTACCACAAGCATATGGACTTGCCCCGCCTTAGTGAAGTGCGATTAGCTCATCTCTTCGGCGTTTCGCTCGCAGGCAACAGGGCTCTGGAAGCCGCGCGATGTTTGTCGTCTGACGGGGTTATGGAACCCGTCGATCTATCTTGGACTGCGTTTTCGGCTTGCTGGCGAGATTGCCAGGCTGTCGGTCAGATCAACTCCGACTTGATGGTCTTGAAGATGGAGCGGTTGAACGCCACCGATCCGAGGGAACCCGCGACGCTCGGCCATCGCATGATCACAGCAGTTTCCGCGCCCGCTCATTGAGATCAGGATGCTGCGTTTGCGGAGCAGCGCCTGATCGTCGACAGAGCAGTATTGCGACCCGAGGTCCGAATGGCGCCAACAGAATGGTGAGCGGCAAAAGCCAGTTGCATTTGTCGCCGAGACATATCGCGCTGTTATCCGTTAAGGCGTAAGGCATATTATAATGCACTTCGGTCACACATGGGGTGTGTGGCGCTAGGCGCTCTTATTATTTTTTCTCGAACCGAAAAAGACCCACCTTTTCCGTATAATCACGCAGAAGGTTGGCATGGACAAAACACATCAATTCAGCGCGCGCGAGAGCCTCAACAAGGCGGAATTGGCGAGGCATCTGGGCGTCGAGCGGTCCGGTTTGGCGCGGATACTGGTGGATACCGGGCTGACCGATGTTGCCGGTCGCTATCCTTCGCGGCGGTTCATCCGGTTCATCCATCGCACCGAGGCGGCGTGGCTGCACGAGCATCTCGTGCAATTGAAGCGGAAGCACAACTCACCGATCTTGGACTGCATCACCGATCTGCAAGCAGAACTGATGAAGCCGCTGATGAGCTTTGACGAGATGGCGCGCGCCTTGGGCCGGTTGCCCGACACGCTCTCTCGTGCGCTGCGCGAGGGCCGGACCACCTTGCCGTTCCCCGAAATCCGCCTCGGTCCGCGGCTACGGCGCTACAGGCCGATTGAGGTCACTCTGTGGCGAGATGAGGGGATCCTGCTGGATCTGCCTGCAGTGATGATGACTGGCGAAAAGCGCGGCGAGGCAATCGCGGAGGGTCCAGAAAGAACGCCCGGAAACGCCGCCTCAGATTGCCCCGCCGGGACACCCCAAAAAGCTCTTTTCGGGGTGTTTGCGCGGCATAACGGGAAGGTTGTGGGACAGTCGGAATAAAGCGAAACTCCCGCTGATTTTCGGCGTGGGAAAATAATCAGCAATTCCGCTTTCGTTGCGGATTTAATGGCCAATATTCAGTTTAGGAAGAAAAACATCATGGACATGAGCATGAATCTCTTTACCAAAGCAACGCCGAAATCCCGTCCCGTCAATATCGAGACGATGGAGGATGTGAAGCAGTATATCGAGGTCGAAGGACCTTCCTATCTGCTTCAGTCACTGCGCACGCTGCGCTCGCATACGATGGATCAGCCGCTGACGACGATCCCCGCTGATCCGGAATGGATCGAGCATCATTTCCCCAAAGTGAAGCGTGGCGTTCATCCGCGCCCGGATCTTGACCAGAAGGTCGAGCCCTATAAGAAATGGCGCGCCGATCTGCTGCGCGCCGTCGCAATGGCCACCGGTGCGAAGGCGACCAAGGCCGCGCTGCGCGCCCGCGAAGATTCCTGGGCGTCGCTGATCGAAGGCGCGATGCTGCACACGAGCAATGGCGGGATCATCCACAAAGCCTCCGCGTCGCTGGTCATCAGAATGGCGGATATTGCCCGGCGGGCCGAGGTCGAACCATGGGAATTGGCGGAGCCGGATGTCGTGGCGCGTCTGGAAACCGGGTTCGCATCAAAAGTTGATCGTGACAGCCTGCGCCGGGCCTTCCGCTTTCTCCAAAACTGGCGGTTCCTTCCCGAGATCGGCGCGCATCTGCCCGAAGCAGATCTGGCCGAGGTTCCGCGCTTGCGCGACCTGACCGCGCTGCCAGCTCATATCGACAAGGCGATTCTGGACCTGGCCGAAACGGCAGCCTCCAGCCGCGACGAGGTGGCCGAAGAGGACAGCAGGCAGGTCAGCGACAGCACGCTCGCGGTCTATCTCGCGGCGCTGCGTTATCATGTCCGCACTCTCTCCGACGCGCTCGATGAGCCTGATAAGGGCTTTCGCAACAGCTTCCGGGATCTCGATCAGGTGAACGACGTGCTCCAGCTCTTTTCGATCGAGAATATTTCGGCCGCGATTCGGCATAGCCAGAGCCGCGAGGACGAGCCGGGCGCCCTCTCGCAAGTTTCCGTCGCCAGCTATTACAGCACAATCCTGGTGGTGCTTTCGCGAAACCAGATCGACGTGGCGGCATTGGTCAAGGCCATCAAGTCATCGCGATACATTCAGGAGGGACGCGAACTGGATCAAGGCATGCGGCCCGAGACCCAGAAATGGTGCGAGGCGCTGCTGGCCAATCCCGAGCGGGAACAACGATTCCGGAATTTGCACCGGATACTCAAGGCGAAGGCGGATACCATACTTGATCAGGCGGCAGCGGAGCGTCGTCCGCTGACGGCACTCGAACTGACCCGAGCGCGTTCGCTTGGCACGGCGGCCGCCGCCTCGGCGATTGAGTGGGCTGGTCGGCCTATCCGGCTGGGCAGTGTGCTGAGCCTGCGGCTGCGCGGTGCCGGCGCCAATTTTTTTCTTCCATCAAAGCACAAGCCGGATTTCCGGTTCGTCTTAAAGGCCGAAGATACCAAGGCGAAGAAAGAGGAACCGGAGACCATTCTTCGGCGCGAGCTTCACGGCCATGACGTGATGAGCTGGTATCTGGCCAAGATCCGGCCGCTGTTTCCGCATGCCGAGCGCAACATCTTCCTGTTCCCCGCCGTCGAGACTGGCGGAAAGCCGCTCTGCAGGGGAGTGTTCGATACCTGGTTCCAGCGTGCCGCCACCGAGGCCGGACTGCCGATGACGTTCCACCGCTGGCGCCACGGCTATGCAACCCTGCTCTTGGATGCGGATTTCACGAACCTGCAGGTGGCCGCCGACATGCTCGGCAATACGACAGCGGTCTGCGCCCGTAACTACGCATGGATCAACAAAACGAAGCTTTTCCAGCAGGGGCAGGACATCCTGATCGCCCGCAGCCGAGGGAAGAAGTGATGAACATGGCGGTTTGTCCGGTTCAGAAAGCACTGTCCCAGGATCACGAACGCGGCCTGCCACGTTCAGTGATCTTGCGGCAGCCACATATGGAGCATCTGCTGGATCACACGGCGATCCACGCGATGACGGATCAGGAACTGGCCGCCCTCGAACGGCTGATGCGGTTCTGCGGCGCGCACGCGCTGGCCGATCCCGACCGGATCGACATCGCCGCCTTTGCTACTTTGGCCGAACAGGATGGCAATGACCTGACCCTGCTGGGACAGGCGCTGGCAGCACTGGCCGCGCCGGTTGAACTGGTGGGCGCCATGCAAGTGGAGGCGGACAGGATCCGCCATCGCGAAGGGTTTGATGGCATCAGCCATCGCGCCCGTCCGAAAGAGCGGCGGGTGTCCGTCAATCCCGCGGACTTACCGCAGCAATGGAAGGACAAGCTGGCAGAACTGGACAGAGACAGAGCATTCGCACCCTCGATCCTCGGCCGCATGCGCCAAAGGCTGTGTCTGTTTGCGTGGAGTGCCAAGGAAGCCGGGCTGCCGCCCGATCTGACATCTGTCCCGGCGCTGAAAGCACTCTATCGCGATATTCGCAGCCGCTCGGCCGGCAAGAATGAGGACGGGCCGCGCTTTGCCTATCTCCGATCAACATGGGAGGAACTCAACCGCGTCGCGATCGCGCTGGGCCTGACGGATGATGCGCGGGGGATCCTCACCGGAACGCTGAACGAGCTGGAACGTCTTGAACAGGGCCAAACGCCGCGCAAGTTCACCTGGCTCGCGGGCGCACCTCAGGCCAGCGACCTCATCCGCCGCGCCGGGAAGATGCTGGAAGAGGCCAGCAAACCCACGCGACCGGATCATCGTCATGCCCGCCGCAATGCTGCAGCAGCCATTGCTCTTGCCAACATCGTTCCGGCCCGTCCCGGCGATGTCTTCACGCACCATGTGTTCGGTAAGGGCTTACATTTTGATCCCGGACGCGGGGCTTGGCGGTTCAGCTACACACCGAACAAGACCAGAGGAATGATCCCGGATCCCCTCGAACTGCCGCTCGATCCATTCTGGAACCGGTATATCGACGCGCTCATTCTGCAAGACCACGAGCCTCGCTGGCTTGGCGAGCTCCGGCAAGCGGCGATCGAGCGGCAACGCCCACTTTACATGAACTACGATGGATCCCGCTGCTCGCCGCGCTGGTACAGCCGGATTTGGGCCAAGCACATTGGCACCGGCGGGCATATCGCGCGCAGCCTGATCTATGACGAGATGTCCGATCTGGGTGAGCTCGGCATCCAGTACGCCAAACTGGTAAATCACCACCGCAGCGAAACGATCCCGGAGAAATATCGCGGGCAGAACGCTATCAGGAAAAGCTACAACCGCGGCCAGGAGGCAATGATCCTGCGGGCCGGGGATGAAGATATCAGCGGACTGGTGTAGTCGGGTTTTGCATCGGGTGTAAGGTTAAACGTGAACTGGAGCTGAGATCGGACCATAGGCGATATCTGCTGAAATGGCAGTTATCGGCCGAGGCTGTGTCAAAACTGTCTGGCGAGTGCCGTTTGATCGCAGATTTCCGAGGCTGGGGAAACCTTCAGCGCAAATCGTCCAGTCGCTCGCATGATGTCTGGAGCAGGCTTGATGGGCCCTGTGAATCTAACCAGTACGAACAAGATTGGGCAGAACGGTCTGATCAGGCCGGAATAGCCTGCATCAGAGGCCGGATACCGATCAGGGAGATCACTCGCTTTATGTTGTAGGCCAGAACGTTCAGGGCCATTTCGGTGCGCACGTTTTTCAGCGTGCGGGTCAGGAAATGGGTGTGTCCCATCCAGGCCTTGATCGTGCCGAAGGGGTGCTCGACGGTGCAGCGGCGAAGCGTCATCGGATCGATGTCCCGACTCAGCCTTTCGCTCATCGCGTCGATCAGATGCTCATGCTTCCATCGGGTGATGCGGCGTTCCGTGCCGGTTGTGCATCGGCTTTGCAGCGGGCAGGTCTGGCATTCGTTGATCCAGGATCGCCGGACCTGAACACCGCGCTCCTCGGTGGTGTAGCGGTAGATGAGTTCCGCACCCGCCGGGCAGACATAGACGTCGCGCTCGGGATCATAAGAGAAATCAGCCTTCACATACATGCCCTTGGCCGCATTGCCCGAGGTGGCCGGTCGCCGCACGGTCGTGTTGATGCCTGCCTCATGGCAGGTAAGGATCTAAGGTCCGCTGAAGTAACCCTTGTCGGCGATGGCATGCAGTTCTTCGCGATGGAGCACGTCTTTAGCCGCAATCGTCATCGGGCTGAGCTGTTCGCGGTCATCGGGGAGTGTCTTTAACTCTGTGTATCTGTCCTGGCCCATGCGGTTTTCAGATACAATCAGGCGTCGAAGCGCCCGGCGAACATTATGGCCAGCTGATTGCGGGCCGCAACCCATTCCCGGACGGCGCGGCCGCCCTTCTCGAAGTTGCGGGTGGCCAGGAAGATCAGCTTCGTGGCCGCCTCCTCGGTCGGGAACGAGCCCTTCGTCTTCAGCGTTTTTCGCAGCACCCGGTTCAGCGATTCCACGGCGTTCGTAGTGTATATGATCTTCCGGATCGCGGCGCTGAAGGCATAGAAGGGGGTGACCTCGGCCCATGCCCGACGCCAGGCTGGGGCGATCGAGGGGTATTTCCCGGCCCATTTCTCTTCGAAGTCATCGAGCTGGCGGGCGGCCTCCTCGGCGGTAGGAGCTTCGTAGATCGGGCGCAGGCCGGCAGCCACGGCCTTGCGGTCCTTCCAGCTGCAGAAGTTCATCGAATGGCGGATCAGATGCACTTATTCTTGATACAGGTCTGGACCGTGGCCTCTGGAAAAGCGGCCGTGATGGCCCCCGGGAAGCCCTTCAGCCCGTCCAAGACGGCGATCAGGATGTCCTGAACCCCACGGTTACGCAGTTCGTTCATCACCGACAGCCAGAATTTGGCGCCCTCGTTGTCGGCGATCCAGAGGCCCAGAGGCACAATAGAAGACGTAGGTCTTACCCTCGGCGAATTGGGGTTTATGATAGGGGCTTTCCGGGTCAATCCAGAACTCGAGCATCCCCCACGGTGCATGGGACGCTCCGTGGATCATGCCATCACGCTCCAATTCCCGCGGGTCGCGGATATCGACGAGCAGGAAATTTTCGGTATCGGTGCGCTCGGCAATTTCCGCCGCGCTGACCGAAGTCACGATTGCCTCCGCATCGGCGAGCATCTGTTTGTAACCAATGGCTATGCGTTTCGTCCTTCGAGGCTGTGTTTCTGTCATGGACAGTTATGAGGAATACAGGTCTGCCGCAGATTCGACGGTTTGACAATCTGTGTCGATGGCCGATGACCTGAGACCGATAAGAATAGTGCAGCTGCGAACTATTCAGCCATTTTGCGTTACGCCTAAAGGAAGGCTTTGGACTCAGTTGAACATCCGCACCGCCAGCCGACGGCGCAGCCGCCCATTGCCCTGAATGGCCTGCCTCGCAAGATCGTCATCGAATGCAGCAGAGCCAACACGGCTGCGATCACCGCAGTCAACCGTATGCTACGGAGCTTTTGCTGCCCGATCCCGATTGAGATGGTTCGGATCAAATATCTGAACAGCATGGTTGAACGGGATCACCGAACGATCAAAAAGCGCATTCGACCAATGCTGGGGTTTAAGTCCTTCGTCTCTGCGTCAGTAACGCTCGAAGGGATCTAAGTGGCGAACATGATCCGCAAGGGTCAGATCTTGCTTGGACTCTGTCCGTTTGCCCAGTTTGCTTCCCTGGCAGCGTAACGAAAAGAGGTAAATGGGCCCATACTGCTCAAAGTGAAACTTTGCGACAAAACCCATATAGGCGCCGGGGGGCAAATTCCGCCTGCTCATCCAGCAGCGGCTGGACAAAAAACGGCGGCTCGGCCCCGCCTGCTTCCCAGATACTGCGCCGCAGCAGCGATGGTCAGCCCACGGGCACCAGACAGACCTTGTGCGATATCCTTGGCCAAGGGCAATTTCGGATGACGGCGATCAGCGCGGTCCACTCGCGCTGACGCATTTCCTATGTGCCGAATTCCAACCGGCCTTTCGGCTACCGACCTTCGCTCAATATCCCCCCGAATTCCCGCCGCAGTCGGACTTTCTGCACCTTGCCCGTTGCGCCCATCGGCAGTTGCTCGACGAAAACCACTCGGTCGGGCACCTGCCATGTCGGCACTTTGCCGCTGTAAAAGTCCAGCATCTCATCTTCGCTGACTTCGCCGTCACCGGCGCGAACGGCGATCAGAACGGGCCGCTCGTCCCATTTCGGATGGCGGGCGGCGATCACGGCGGCATTCGCGATGCCGGGGTGGGCGATGGCGATGTTTTCCAGTTCGACCGTGGAAATCCACTCGCCGCCCGATTTGATGATATCCTTGGCCCGGTCGCGGATGACCATATAGCCGTCGGCGTCCAGCGTCGCCACATCGCCGGTATCGAACCAGCCGTCATCGGTCAGCGCGCTTTCGGGATGGCCATAGTAACTGCTGACGATCCAGTGGCCGCGGATCTGCAAATGCCCCTGCGCGGTGCCGTCCTGCGGCAGCACGGTGCCGTCCTCGTCCACGATGCGCAGGTCCACCCCCCACGGCGGACGGCCTTGGCCCAGCCGGACGTGGGCCTGTTCGTCGGGCGGCAGGGCCTCGTGCTTTTGCAAAAGCTGGTTCAGCGTGCCAAGCGGAGAGGTTTCCGTCATCCCCCATGCATGGATCAGTTCAACCCCGTATTTGTCGCGAAACGCCGGGATCATCGAGGGCGGCAGCGCCGCGCCGCCGACCACGGTGCGCTTCATGGTGGCAGCACTTGCGCCGGTCTTTTCCAGACCCGCCAGCAGCCCCATCCAGATCGTCGGCACGCCCAGCGAAATGGTCACGCCCTCGGCCTCGATCAGCCGGGCAAGGCTTTCACCGTCCAGATGCGGGCCGGGCATGACCATTCGTGCGCCGACCTGCGCGGCGATATAGGGCACGCCCCAGGCGTTGACGTGGAACATCGGCACCACCGGCATCACCGAATCGCGGGCCGAGATCGCCAGCCCGTCCGGCTGGTTGCCACCGATGGAATGCAGCACGATCGAGCGGTGCGAATATTGCACGCCCTTGGGATTGCCGGTCGTGCCCGACGTGTAGCACATCGCGGCCGGGGTATTTTCGTCCAGTTGCGGCCATTGATAGGCCGGATCGCCACTGGCAATCAGCTCGTCGTGAAACAGCAGCCCCTCGATCTTGGCGGCGGCGGCATCGTCGCGCGGTCCCATCAGCACAAGATGGCGGACCGTATCCAGATGCGTCTGCATCAGCACCACCAAGGGCAGGAAGGTGGCGTCGAAGAACAGAGCCTCATCCTCGGCATGGTTGGCGATATAGGCGATCTGTTCGGGGGACAGGCACGGGTTGATCGTATGGGTCACACGCCCGCTGCCGCCGATGCCGAAATAGCATTCCAGATGGCGCTGATTATTCCATGCAATCGTGCCGACACGCGCGCCGGGCGCGACGCCTAACTGATCGAGCGCCGAGGCCAGACGCCGGGCATTTTCAGCCACCTGCGCCCAGTTGCTGCGTTGAACGCCGCCCGTCGTTTCAGCCGAGACAATTTCCGTGCCGCCGTGAAACCGCGCCGCGTGATCGATCAGCGACGTGATGGTCAACTGGTCATGCATCATCTTGCCAGACATGTTCTCTCCTCCCCTCGCGGCAATGCCGCGTTCATTTCTGCTCAGTAGATCGGACGCGTCCCCGCGATCCTGATCCCGTAATCCTGCGCCTCTGCTGCGTCCCGTGTCAGCAGGACAATTTCGCTGATATCCATTGAAGCAAAGATCCGACCCATCAATTGCCGATCCGCCGCCAGATTGTGCTGACAAGGCGTCAGCCCGCCCGGCAGCACCACGAACCCGGCGCCTTCCTCTTCAATCAGCTGCATGATCCGAGACAGCGTTGCGCCGCTCATCGGCTGTTTCGGCTGTGCGCCCATGCCGTAGATACAGGTCAACGCCGCCTTGCCGGGCATCACCCTGCCTTTTTGCAGAATGAGCGCCTCTTGCCCGTCCAGTGGATCATGCAGCCTGTGGGCGATCCAATCGCCGCCCGATTTACTGGTAAAATCCTGCTGCGCCAGCCTGTCCATGCCTCTGTCATGGTGCTGCCGCCATTCGATCAGATCGCGGATGGTGCCGATTTTCATGTCATGCGTCGCCGCAAAGCCGATCAGATCGTCCAGCCGCGCCATTCTGCCATCGTCGCGCATGATCTCGCAAATGACCCCGGCGGGTGTCAGCCCGGCCAGCCGGGCGACGTCCACGGCGGCCTCGGTATGGCCGGGACGGGTCAGCACGCCGCCCTCGCGCGCGATCAGCGGAAAGACATGACCGGGGGAGGCGATGTCGCCTGCCGTCCGGGCCGGATCAATGGCGGTCAGGATGGTATGAGAGCGATCAGCCGCCGAAATCCCGGTCGTCACCCCTTCCCGCGCCTCGATCGAGACGGTGAAGGCGGTCTGGTGTCTGCCGGAATTGCGCTGCGGCATCCGCTCCAACCCCAGGAGATCGGCCCGCCCTTGCGTCAGCGCCAGACAGATCAGCCCGCGACCATGCCTGGCCATGAAGTTGATCGCCTGCGGTGAGGCCATCTGGGCGGAAATGACCAGATCGCCCTCATTCTCGCGGTCCTCATCATCGACAAGGATGAACATGCGCCCGGCACGGGCCTCGGCAATGATCTCGTCGGTGGATGCCAGCGCCGGATGGCGATGGGCCGTGTGGCTCAGTAGATCTTGGCTTTGATCAAACATGACTTTCCCTCCTATGTCAGGATAATCAGTCCCGCGAGGATCACCCCGGCAAGGACCAGCGTTTCGATGACCAGCAGCGCGACGGGCCGCCAGCCGAGTTCCCCCAATTGCCTGAACGAGGTTTTCACCCCCAGAGCGGCGATGGCGATGACCAGACACCAGCGCGATGCCTCGGTCGCGGCGGTGACGGCGATGGCGGGCAGAAACCCAAGGCTGTTGATGGCCGCCAGCACAACGAAGGCCAGCAGAAAACCCGGCAGCAAGGGCGGGCGCGGGCCGTCCGCAGTTGCCTCGGCGCGAAACATCAGCGCATAGGTCATCACGATGGGAACCAGCAGGGCCACGCGGAACAGCTTGACCACGATGGCCGTATCCCCGACCTGCGGCGAAATCATATAGCCCGAGGCCGCAACCTGCGCGACATCATGGATCGTACCGCCCAGAAAGACCCCCATTTGCTGCGCATCAAGGCCCAGCACGCCGCCGATCAGCGGATAGGCAATCATCGCCAGCGTTGACAGTGTGGTCACACCCACCACGGTCAGCAGGGTGAAGCGTTGTGATTGCGGCGTGCGCGGCAGCACCGCCGACAGCGCCAGCGCCGCAGATGCACCGCAGATCGCCACCGCGCCGCCGGTCAGCATCCCCTCGGCCCGGCTGTGGCCGAAACGCCGGCCCAGCCATCCCGACAGCAGGATGGTCAGCATCATGGACGCGGGCACCAGCAGCAGAACCACGGGTCCAAGCCCCGTCACCAGGTCCAGCGTGATCCGCGCGCCAAGCAGCGCAATCCCCAGCCTGAGAATGTGGCGGCCCGCGAAATCAAGCCCTTCGCGCACTTTCGGCCCTTCGGCGGCAAAGTTGAATGCCATGCCGAACAGCAGCGCATAAAGAAGCTGCGGCCCGCCGTGATGTTCAGCCAGAAAGCTGGCGGCAAGCGCGATGGCAATCGCGGTCATCACGCCGGGCAGCTTGGCGCGCCAGACCTCACTGTGCCAAAGGCTGCGGGAACGGGACAGGATCGCGCGTGCCATATCGGTCAGGCCGGGACCGGCAGATTGGCGTCGAAACAAGCCGCTTCAGCGCCCATCTGCACCCACGGCAAGGCTGAGCCGCACCAGATATTCATCTGCGGCTGCGCCCATGACGGATCATCCAGCGTGCCGGCCTTTATTAGCGCCACGCCGGGCATGGCATCGGCGTCGGAAAAGACCGGGCTGCCGCAGGTGGCACAGAAATGCCGCCGCAGGGGCAAGCCGCTATGGCCAGTGTCGTCGAATGTGGCGGGTGCGCCTGTCATCCGCAGCGCAGCCATCGGCACCGCCACATTCACCGAAAACGCCGCGGCCGATTGCTTGCGGCATTGGCTGCAATGGCACGCGACGATCATCATCGACTCGGTGTCGGTTTCATAACTGACCGCGCTGCACAGGCAGGCGCCTTTAACCTTGGTCAAGATATTTCCTTTCCGTCATGCGATCTTGTGAAGGATGCGCAGCATCCTTTCGAACATCCGGCCATAAGGCGGGCGCAGCAGCGCGGTTCCGGCCAGCTTGGACTGGATGAATACCGGCTTTTCCTTGCTGAAGGCGCGGAACCCCCATTCGCCGTGATAGGCGCCCATGCCGCTGGGGCCGACGCCTCCGAAAGGCTGTTCCTCCTGCGCGATGTGCCACAGGCAATCGTTGATCGTCACCCCGCCCGAGATCGTTTCGGCCAGCACCCGGTCGCGGTTGGCATGGTCGCGCCCGAACCAGTAAAGCGCCAGCGGGCGGTCGCGGTCGTTGATGAAGGCGATGGCATCGTCCAGCCGGTCATATTCGACGATGGGCAGGATCGGGCCGAAGATCTCCTCGCACATCAGATCCATGGCGGGGGTCGCGCCCAGAACCAGCGTCGGGGCCAGCTTGCGCAGCACGTCCGGCAAGACCTCGGCATCGCGGTTGGCGGCGATCAGCACGGCACCCTTGGCCTTGGCATCGTCCAGAAGGGCGCGCAGGCGGGCATAGTGGCGGTCGCTGATGATGCTGGTGTAATCGGGGTTGGTCGCGAGCGTCGGATACAGCGCCTCGGCGGCCTGACGGAGGGCCTCGGCTGCGGCTTCAGCGCTGCCGCGCGGGACCAGAACGTAATCGGGCGCGATACAGGTTTGCCCGGCATTCAGCAGCTTGCCGACCATCAGGCGCGGCGCGGCCATGGCCAGATCGCAGCTTTCGTCGATGATGGCGGGCGATTTGCCACCCAGTTCCAGCGTCACCGGGGTCAGGTTCTGCGCCGCTGCAACGGCAACCTTGCGCCCCACCTGAGTCGAGCCGGTAAAGACCAGATGATCGAAGGGCAGTCCGGTAAAGGCCCGGCCCGTTTCGGCATCACCATTGACGACAAGCATCTCATCGGGCGCAAAGCTGGCGGCGATCAGGCGCTCCAGCAGCGCGGAAAGGCGGGGCGTCAGCTCGGACGGTTTCAGCATGACGCGGTTGCCTGCGGCGAGGGCACCGATCGCGGGGGCCAGCGTCAGTTGCAGCGGATAGTTCCACGGCGCGACGATACCAACCACGCCCAAGGGTTGGCGGATCAGCCGGTTGCGGCCGGGACGGAAATGCAAGGCGGTGGGCGCGGAACGTTGCGCCATCCAGCGTTTCAGATGCCGTTTGGCATGGCGGATCGTGCCGCCGAGGATCAGCAGTTCGGCAAGGCGGGTCTCGTGCGTCGAGCGGTGGCCGAAGTCCTGCGAGATGGCTTGCGCCAGATCGGCAGCGTTCTGTTCCAGCAGCGCCCCCAGCCGGTTCAGCCTGTCAATGCGCAGGGCGGCACCTGGCATCATATCGGCCCGGAACGCGGCCCGCTGCACCTCCAGCGCGGCAAGCAGTCCGCTGGCTTCGGTCGCGTTGGTGGCAGGGTTTGGATTGTCACGCATCTGGGCGTCCTTCCTCTGGGCCGGGGTCGCCGGGCTGGCGTTGCGGGCCAGCCCGGCAGCGTGTCATCTGGTTGTCGTCGGGACCGCAGGCAGCGCCCCGGCCATGTCATCCGCCGAGGCGTCCGGGTGCCAATGGGCGGCATGGTCGCAGGTCTTTGCATAGCTGACGACCCCACGCCGGAACAGGACCAGTCCGATCAGGGACGAGGTAACGCAGGTCAGCACAAGAGATGCCCCGATCATCGCCGGATCGCGAAACCCGTAATCGGTGATCGCCCCGGCCAGAACCGGGCCAAGCCCCACGCCGATGATGTTCAAAACGCCCGTAAACAGCGCCGCAAGCTGCCCGCGTATCGGCACGGGCGAACATTCCTGTATCATCAGAGAGCCAAGCCCGAACGGCACAAAGCACAGCATCGCAGCCGCAATCAGCGCCACGACCGAGACTGTCGTGCTGCCGCCGAACACCATAAGCGTGGTGGCACTCGCCATGCCGGCGCAGGCCAGCATGGCCACGCGCAGATTGGCATGACCCACACCCGTTTGCCGCAGACGGTCCGCCAGCCACACCCCGCTGACAGTGCCAAGCGGGCCTGCCACGACCAGAACGATGCCCATGACCTTGCCAATTTGCGGATAGGTCCAGCCCAGTTCACGCACGAAGAAGGTGGGCGTCCACGCAGCCCAAGCATAGGTTCCGGTGTAGAAAAAGCCGGTGCCAAGAATGACGGCGGCAAAGGTGCGGCGGTTGGTCCTGACATATTCCACCGCCGCGCGAACCGGGACCGCCGGGGCGGCAAGCCCCGCGCGCGCCCGGTTGCGGCGTGGTTCGGGCACCAGCAGCACCATCAGCGCGACCACGACACCCGGCAACCCAACAGCGATGAAGGTCGCCTGCCATGCCGTCAGCGCGCCGATACCGGGCAAGACCGGCGGGGCGGCGGTGAAGATGCCAAGCAAGATGCCGCCCGCCAGCAGGCCCATCCCGGCGCCAACCGGCCCGGCTGCACCGAAGATGCCCATAGCGCGGCTGCGCTTTTCGGCGGTGAACAGATCGCCCAGTAGAGAAACCGCGCCGGGGATCAGCACGGCCTCGCCCACGGCGACGCCAATGCGGGCGACGAACAGGTGCCAGTATTCGGTGGCCAGACCGCCCGCTGCGGTCGCAAGGCTCCACATGGCGATGCCGATGGCGAGGATGACGGGGCGGTGGCCACGGTCGATCATCCGGGCGATGGGAAATCCCATGATCGAATAGAATGCCGCGAAGGTAAAGCCGTGCAGCAAGCCCATCATGGTGTCATTGACGCCAAGGGATTTCTGGATCGGCCCGACCATCACCGTCAGGATCTGCCGGTCCATGATCGAAAACACATAGGCCAGCACCAGAACGCCCACGGCATACCATGCCCGCGCTGATTGCCGCTCTACGGTGGCGGATGTCGCCGCGTTGCCCGCGATCATTGGCTTGCCCCTTCGTGAATTGTCAGATCAGCCGCGGCGGCACCCCGGATATTGTTCTGCCGCCAGAAGTTTTCCTGCCGCCATGCCTCGGGCAGCACCGCATGGGTCTGGCCGATCACGCGCTTGAGCAGGATTTTCAGCAACCGGGCTTCCTGCGCGTCAAGACCGCGTTCGACGTCCTCTTCGATGGATTTACCGGCGGCCAGCAGGCTAACGGCGAAATCGCGGCCCGATGGCGTGAAGCTGATCCGCTCATCCGCATCAATCGCGATCAGCCCCTTCGCCGCAAGCGTGTGAAACGCCGCCTCGGGCGGGCGATGGCCGGTGATGGCGACCAGTTCGGCGACATCCTGCATGGTTCTGTCGTCACCCATGCTGAGCACAGATAGAATGTTGTAATGAACATCGCTCAGGCCCTGCCGTTCGACATGGCCCCGCAGCGGCAGGTGCATCTGGTAAAACGCCCGCGCCAGCAGAAAACCCAGCCAGTCATCGCCAATCGCCGGCGGCTCATCCAGATCGACGGGCTTGTTCAGCACCAACCCGTATTTGCCACTGTGAAACACCAGAGGCCGCCGGTCGGATGCGTCGAATGACAGCACTTCGCCGACGAAAATGATGTGGTCGCCGCCCTCATAACGATGCGTCGTGCGGCATTCCAGTCGCGTGGCGCAACCTTCCAGCAGCGGCACATCGCCATGCCCGCGCGCGAATTCCAGCCCGGCAAAACGGTCGGTGCCCTTTTTGGCAAAGCCGTCCGATACGGTCTGCTGATCGGCGGCGAGGATATGGACGGCGAAATGCTCGGCTGCCATGAAATGATGCAGATTCGAGGATGATTTCCCCAAGCTCCATAGCACCATCGGCGGCTCCAGCGAGACCGAGTTGAAGCTGTTGGCGGTCAGTCCGACATCCGTGCCATCCGCGCCGCAGGCGGTCACAACCGTCACGCCAGTGGTGAATGCCCCCAATGCCTGACGAAACTGGCGCGGGTCGATTTCCGATATGGCGGCCATCATGCACCCCCGTTCCGGGCCTTCAGCAAAGGCATGACCAGACGGCCAAAGATTTCGGCCTCGGTATGGTGGGGATAGCCCGACAGACAAAAGCCCGAGCAGCCAACGTCGATGAAGTCCTGCAATTGCTGGGCGACCTGTTCGGGATTGCCGACCACGGCCACACCCGCGCCGGGGCGGACCTCGGTGATGCCGGTCCAAAGATGCGGGGTCATCTTGCGCCTGACGGTGTTCGACAACTGCTTCATCCGCTGGTTGGCGACCGATTCGGCCATCATCTCTTTGACCTGCGCTTTCCAGCTTTCATCCGCGCCCGCGATCAGTTGATCGGCATGTGCCCATGCGTCGGCCTCGTTCTCGCGGCAGATCACCTGAAGGCGCATGGCGAAGCGGATCTCATCGCCGCGCCCATATTTCGCGGCGCGCTGGCGCATTTCCGCAATCTGCTCGCCGATTTTTTCGGGATAGTCGCCCCAGAACAGATGGACGGCAGAATGTTTTGCCGAAATCTCGGCCGCCTGTTCCGAGCCGCCGCCCAGAAAGAAAGGCGGGTGGGTCTGCTGAAATGGCCGGGGCAGGACTTTGGGGCCATGCACCTGATAATATTGGCCTTCGTGTTCTACGCCTTCTTCGGTCCATAGGCGGGTCAGTAGTTCGACCTCCTCGGCCAGCTGGTCGTAGCGCGCCTCTTTCGAGACGATCTGACCTTCCGCATAGGCGTCCTTTTCGCTGAGACCGGCGATCAGGTTGACATAGATGCGGCCCTTGGACATCTGGTCGAAGGCCGTCACCATCTTGGCCTGCGCGACCGGATGGATAAAGCCGGGCTTGATCGCAACCAGCGCCTTCAGTCGCTGCGTGCGCGCCACGATGAAGGACGCGGTGACCCATGCGTCCCAGCAATAGGGCGTGACTGGGATCAGCGCGTAATCAAAACCAGCATTTTCCGCCGCAAGCGCCACCCTCTCGAAATGTTCGAGAGATTGGGGAATGTCATTGCTGGGGTCGCTAAAGCTGGATGTGTCGCCAAGGGTTGGAATGAACCAGCCCATCGACAACGGCATATGCGTCGTCATTTTTCGTCTCCTCCCTGATGCTTGCAGGTTAGCGGGACTCGCGGTATTACGAAAATGAAGTGTATGAATTGTGTGTATGAGCAGATTTAATATCAGATCGCTGGACCTGAACCTGCTGTCGGTCTTTGTGGTGCTGTGGGATCTGCGCAGCGTCAGCCGCGCGGCGGATCAACTGGCGCTGACCCAGCCCGCGATCAGCCATGCGCTGAAGCGGTTGCGCGACCGGCTGGAAGATCCTTTATTCGTGCGCGGCCAACATGGGCTGATGCCGACGCCACGGGCGGCTGAACTGATTGATCCGGTGCGCAAGGCACTTGACCAGATCGAACGCGCCCTGACGCAAACCCCGCCTTTCGATCCCGCAAGCACGGTGCGCGAATTCCGCATCGCGACGCTGGACCTGCTGGAACTGTGGCTGCTGCCGCCCTTGCTGGAAAGGCTTGCGCGCGAGGCGCCGGGCCTGCTCATCCGCTGCGTCCCGATGCCCGCGCGCGGCACCGGGCGGGCCCTGCTGGAGGCGGGCGACATCGACATCATCGCCGATGGCCGCCAGCGCACCGGCATGTCGATCCACAGCGAGAAGCTGACCGAGGTGCGGCTGTCCACGCTCATCTGGCGGCGCGAGGGGGTGGCAGAGGGCCGCTTTCCGCTGAATCTCTACCTGGACCGCCCGCATGTGCTGTTTCAGGGCCATGACAAGATCGGCAGCGTGGTGGACGAAACACTTGCCGCGTATGGTCAGAAGCGGCGGATCGGCGCAGTCGTGCAGACATTCTCGGGCATGCCCGCCGTCGCCGCCCGCACCGGCTTTATCTGCAATCTGCCGCGCAGCATCGCCAACAGCCTCGCGGAGATTTACGATCTGAGCGTGCATGAGCCGCCGCTGGACTTCCCTTCAACGCCGGTTTTCTGTTCAAGGCACAGCCGATTTGGCGCCGACCCGGCGCTGAAATGGCTGCTGGAATGTATGCGGGATGCGGTTGGCGGGCGTGCTGATGGCTGAGACTGGAGGCAGACGCTCACCTCACTTAAACCCTTGAATTCGCCGAGGCGTTGATTTCCACCCAGAACTGACCCGGGTTGGCGCGTAATTTCCATTGAGATTTGACCCATGTGCCCCTTCCGCAACGCGATGAGCGGCGGGGATAACGGAGTGATCCACATGGGACTTTTGAATGTCATTCGGCGGATGGCGCTGCGTGAGAAGCTGCCCATCCGCGAGATAGCCCGCCGGACTGGCCTATCTCGGAACACGATCAAGACGTATCTGAACGTGGGCACAATTGAGCCGAAGTTCTCGGTGCCCGACCGCCCGAGCAAGCTCGATCCGTTCGCCGAGAAGCTCGCGGCCTGGCTGAAGACCGAGACCACCAAGGCGCGCAAGCAGCGCCGGACCTTGAAGCAACTCCACGCTGATCTGGTCGCGCTCGGCTATACCGGTTCCTACAATCGCGTGGCCGCCTTTGCCCGGGACTGGCGCACTGATCGGCAGCGCGAGCAGCAGACCACGGGACGCGGCACCTTCGTGCCCGTGGCTTTCCATCCGGGGGAGGCCTTTCAGTTCGATTGGAGCGAGGATTGCGCGGTTCTGGGTGGCGAGCGCAGCAAACTGCAGCTCGCCGATATCAAGCCGTCGCACAGCCGGGCCTTTCTGGTCCGTGCCTACCTCCTACAGACCCACGAGATGCTGTTCGATGCCCATTGGCATGGCTTTCGCGTCTTCGGCGGTATTCCTGAACGCGGCATTCACGTGCAGCAAGCGCCGGCTTCGCCGCGCGTTGCTTGAATGACTGCTTTTATGGTGTCGCTGCGACCGCCACGCTGCACCGCCGTCATACGGTTTTCCGCCCACATCTGGCACAAACCGCTCACCACAACCGATCGAACCGCCGCGGCGCAGTACGCGTATAGTGCGCCGTGTCTCGGGGATGTCGGTGGCCAAGATAGCCTTGGATGAGTCGCAGGTCATAGCCCCGATTGGCTAGATCGACGCCGCAGGAATGGCGCAGCATGTGCGGCTGTCCAAAAACTGCGGACTGATACACCTCATAAGAAACCCCATGCATGCGCAAAATTCCATGCCATAATCCCCGCGTGGGGGAACCATGCAAGACAAAGAACACGCCGCTGAAATTGAACGGGTCATGCGTGGTCAGCAGACAGGCCGCGATGGGGTCGTGCTGGACAGCTGGCGCCGCTGCATTGAAACGCATGGGCTGGACCCGGCGCGGCCCTCGCCCGCGCATATCGTCACCGATG
>JAUNTL010000030.1:0-10326 GCA_030538705.1 Paracoccus sp. (in: a-proteobacteria)
CCCCCCCGCGCCCGGGCCGCGACGGGTAGCGCGCCCAACTCCCCGGGGGGCGGGGGCCCCCCCCCCCTCCGGCCGTGCCGCCCTCAGCCCTTGCGCAGGTAATCGCGCCCCAGAATTTCCGCGATCTGCACGGCATTCAGCGCGGCGCCCTTGCGCAGGTTGTCGGCGGTGATCCACAGGTTCAGGCCGTTCTCGACCGTCATATCCTGCCTGATGCGCGAGACATAGGTCGCGAACTCGCCCACGATCTCGGCGGGCGTGACATAGCCGCCGTCCTCGCGCTTGTCGATGACCAGCAGGCCGGGCGATTCGCGCAGGATGTCGCGTGCCTCGTCCTCGTCCAGAAAATCCCCGAACTCGACATTCACCGCCTCGGCATCACCCACGAATGACGGCACGCGCACACAGGTCGCCGAGACGCGGATCGCCGGGTCGAGCAGCTTTTTCGTCTCGGCCATGATCTGCCATTCGGCGCGGGTGGTGCCGTCCTCCATGAAATCGCCGACCTGCGGGATGACGTTGAATGCGATCTGGCGCGGCAGGTGTTTCGGCTCGACCTCCTGGCCCGGCACATACATGCCCTTGGTCTGGTTCCACAGCTCGTCCATCGCCTCTCTTCCCGCGCCGGACAGCGACTGATAGCTGGCCAGCACGACACGGCGGACATGGGCGCGGTCATGCAGGGGCTTGAGGACCGAGACAAGCTGAGCGGTCGCCGCATCCGGGCAGGCGATCAGCATTTTTTCGCGATACTGGCCGATGGCGGCGGCATTGACCTCGGCCACGACCAGCGGCACGGACGGGTCCATCCGCCAGGCATCCGAACAGTCGATGGCGACCGCGCCGGCGCGCGCCGCCTGCGGGGCATATTTGCGCGCCCCCTCGGCATCCATGCCAAAGAACACGATATCGCAGCCGGCAAAATCAAAGCCGTCGATATCACGAAGTTTCAGATCGCGTTCGCCATAACTGACCTCGGTCCCGATCGAGCGGCGCGAGCCAAGCGCGATCACCTCATCGGCGGGAAACTCGCGTTCGGCCAGAATGTTCAGGATCTCGCGGCCAAGGTTGCCGGTGGCGCCGGCGACGGCGATCTTGTAGCCCATCAGGAAAACTCCGTTATTTCAAGCCGCGCATATAGGCGTGGGCAGCGGTTTTGCAAGGCGGTGGGCCCCGGAACGGGCGCGGCGGGTGTCAGTCGGGGCGGATGCGGCGGGCGCGGATCAGGGTATGCTGGCTGACGATTTCATATCCCAGCTCTGCCGCAAGACGGGCTTGCAGGGCGCGGATCTCGGGGCTGGACAGCTCGATCATCTCGCCGCTGTCGATATCGACCAGATGGTCATGCTCTGCCAGCGGGGTCAGCTCGTATCGCGCCGGGTCGCCCTCGATGCTGAGCTTGCGGATCAGCCCCGCCGATTCCAGCGCGGCAAGGGTGCGATAGACGGTGGCCAGCGACAGCGTGTCATCGCCCGCGCGCGCGCGTGACAGGATCTCGTCGGCATTGGGGTGGTCATCGGCGCCGGTCAGCACGGAAAGCAGGGCAACACGTTGCTGTGTCACCCTGAGGCCGGCTTCACGCAGGGCGGCGGCGAAATCGGTGGTCTCGGCGCTCATCAGCCTGCTTTCATTGCCTTGGTCCCCGCAATCTAGCGTGGAAGCCGCCGGGGCGCAAGAATTTGCAAATCATTCTCAACTTCCTGCTTGACTGTTGCGAATGAATTGCATTTACATCTATGTGGACTTAGGATGAACATGATGACGCGCAGAATGATGACCGGGGCGGTTCTGGGGGCGATGCTGATGGTGCCCGCGGGCAGTGCGGCCGAGGTGCCCGAGGGCGGGCGGCTGAAGGTGGTGACGACATTCACCGTGCTGGCGGATATGGCGCGCAATGTGGCGGGTGATGCGGCCGATGTCGTTTCGATCACCCGGCCCGGTGCCGAGATCCATGGATATGAACCGACGCCGCGCGATCTTCTGGCGGCGCAGGGTGCGGGGCTGATCCTGTGGAACGGCATGGGGCTGGAGGTCTGGTTCGAGCAGTTTCTCGCCGGGCTGGGACCCGTGCCCTCGGTCACGCTGACCGAGGGGATCGTGCCGATCCCGATCGCCGATGGCGCTTATCAGGGCCAGCCCAATCCGCACGCCTGGATGGGGGCGGATGATGCGCTGATCTATATTGACAACATCCGGGATGCGCTGATCCGTGAGGATCCTGCCAATGCCGGGGTCTACCGGGCCAATGCGGATGCCTATGCGAGGCAGCTGCGCGCCGCCATCGCGCCCCTGCGCGAACGCATTGCCGCCATCCCCGGGGACCGGCGCTGGCTGGTCACCTGTGAGGGGGCGTTTTCCTATCTGACGCGCGATTTTGCCATGCATGAGCTTTATCTCTGGCCGATGAACACTGACCAGACCGGCACACCCCAGCAGTTGCGCCGGGTGATCGATGAGGTTCGCGCCCATGACCTGCCGGCGGTGTTTTGCGAAAGCACGGTCAGCTCGGCCCCGGCGATGCAGGTCGCGCGCGAGACCGGCGCGCGTTTCGGCGGCGATCTTTATGTCGACAGCCTGAGCGGCCCTGACGGCCCGGTGCCGACCTATCTCGATC
Organism: Paracoccus sp. (in: a-proteobacteria); assembly: GCA_030538705.1. Lineage (GTDB taxonomy): Bacteria > Pseudomonadota > Alphaproteobacteria > Rhodobacterales > Rhodobacteraceae > Paracoccus. The sequence continues at coordinate 2,615 of JAUNTL010000030.1, forward strand.
TGCTGCGGGTGACCGCACAGACCATCGCCGACGGGCTGGAAGGCGTGGAGGGGGAGGGCCGCAATGAGCCATCATCACCCTGACACCGGCACTGACACCGGCGCCGGCATCACCGCCGAGGGCGTGACCGTCACCTATCGCAACGGCATGACGGCCCTGCGTGATGCAAGCTTTGCGATCCCGCGCGGCACGATCACGGCGCTTGTCGGGGTCAATGGCGCGGGCAAGTCGACGATGTTCCGGGCGATCATGGGCTTTGTCCCGGTGGCCCGCGGGCGCATCACCCTGCTGGGGCTGGACGTGCGTCAGGCGCTGCGCCGCAATCTGGTCGCCTATGTTCCGCAATCCGAAGATGTCGACTGGTCGTTTCCCGTGCTGGTCGAGGATGTGGTGATGATGGGCCGCTATGGCCGCATGAACTTTCTGCGCATTCCGACGCGCGCCGATCATGCCGCGGTCGAGGCGGCGCTGGCGCGGGTCAACATGCTGCCCTATCGCCATCGCCAGATCGGCGAGTTGTCGGGCGGACAGAAGAAACGCGTCTTTCTGGCGCGCGCCCTGGCCCAGGACGGTCAGGTGATCTTGCTGGACGAGCCGTTTACCGGCGTCGATGTCACCACCGAAGAGCAGATCATCGCGCTGCTGGGCGAGCTGCGCGACGAGGGCAGGGTGATGCTGGTTTCGACCCATAATCTGGGTTCCGTGCCCGAGTTCTGCGACCGGGTGGTGCTGGTCAAGGGAACGGTTCTGGCCCATGGTCCGACCGCCACGACATTCACAAGGCGCAATCTGGAACGGGCCTTTGGCGGCGTGCTGCGTCATTTCACCCTTGGCGGCGATACGCTGCACGAGGACAACGACGCCCGTTCGATCACGATCTTCAGCGATGACGAACGCCCGCTGGTCCATTACGGCGACGAGATGCAACGCCGCGAGGATACCGGATGAGCGCGCGCATGACCCCGCCGCCGGATGATCGCGTCGTGGTTGCTCTGCTGCCTTCGGGCTTTGGCCCGCTGCCTGCGGTCCGTTTCCCGCTGCGCTGTGGTGGCGTGGGGAATGCGACGGGCTTCGGCCGCACGGCAGGCTGGCCGTTCCGTCAGAGGCAGCCGGGGGAGCGCGCATGACCCTGCCGGATGATCGCGTCGCGGTTGCTCTGCCGCCTTGGTGCTGTGGCCCGCTGCCTGCGGTCGGTTTCCCGCTGCGCCGTGATGGCGTGGGGAATGCGACGGGCTTTGGCCGCACGGCAGGCTGGCCGTTCCGTCAGAGGCAGCCGGGGGAGCGCGCATGACCCCGCCGCCGGATGATCGCCTCGCGGTTGCTCTGCTGCCTTCGGGCTGTGGCCCGCTGCCTGCGGTCGGTTTCCCGCTGCGGCGGGATGGCATGGTGAATGCGGCGGGCTTTGGCCGCACGGAAGGCGGGCCGTTCCGCAAGGTGCAGCAGGGGGCCGGCGGATGAGCGAGCTTCTGGCCCCGTTCGATTACCGCTTCATGGTCAATGCCATGCTGGTCAGCGCGCTTGTCGGTGCGGTCTGTGCCTTTTTGTCGGCCTATCTGATGCTGAAAGGCTGGTCGCTGATCGGGGATGCGCTGTCTCATTCGGTCGTGCCCGGCGTCGCGGGGGCGGTCATGCTGGGCCTGCCGCTGGCATTCGGCGCCTTTCTGTCGGGCGGGCTGGCGGCGGCGGCGATGCTGTTTTTGTCCGAACGCTCGGGGCTAAAGGCCGATGTCGTGATCGGGCTGATCTTTACCGCCTTTTTCGGGCTGGGGCTGTTCATGGTCTCGCTCAATCCGGTGGGCGTCTCGATCCAGACGATCACCATGGGGAATATTCTGGCAATCACCCCTTACGAGACCACGCAGCTTGTTATCATCTCGGTGGTGTCGCTGGTTATCCTCGGGCTGCGGTGGAAGGATCTGGTCGTAGTGTTCTTTGACGAAAACCACGCGCGTTCCGTCGGGCTGCGTCCCGGCCTGCTCAAGGTGGTGTTCTTCATGCTGCTGTCGGCCTGCGTGGTGGCGGCGATGCAGACGGTCGGGGCGTTTCTGGTCATTGCTCTGGTCGTGACGCCGGGGGCGACGGCCTATCTGCTGTGTGACCGCTTTGGCTGGCTGATCGTGACGGCGGTGGCGATCGGCGCGGTCAGCTGCTTTATGGGGGCCTATATCAGCTTTTTCCTTGATGGCGCGACGGGGGGGATCATCGTCGTGCTGCAAACGCTGCTGTTTCTGGCCGCATTCATCTGGGCGCCGAAACACGGGATGCGGGCAATGCGGCGCCGCGCCATGAAAGGCGGCGGGCCATGAACGAGCTGTTGGTGCCATTTCAGATCCCGTTCATGCAAAACGCCTTTGCCATTGCCGCCATCGTCGCGGTGCCGACGGCGCTCTTGTCCTGTTTTCTGGTGCTGAAGGGCTGGGCGCTGATGGGTGATGCGATCAGCCATGCGGTGCTGCCGGGGATCGTGCTGGCCTATGTGCTGGGCCTGCCGCTGGTGATCGGGGCCTTTGCGGCGGGCATGGTGACGGCGCTGGCGACCGGTTATCTGGCCGGCAACAGCCGGATCAAGCAGGATACGGTGATGGGCGTCGTCTTTTCGGGCATGTTCGGGCTGGGGCTGGTGCTGTTTGTCGGGCTGCGCACGAATATGCACCTCGACCATATCCTGTTTGGCAACATGCTGGGCGCCGGCGCTGATGACCTGCGGCTGGCCGGCGGCATTGCGGTGGTGGTCACGGCATGCCTGCTGCTGCGCTGGAAGGATCTGATGCTGCATGCATTCGATCCCGCGCAGGCGCGCGCGCTGGGTCTGCCGGTCGGGCTGTTGCATTATGGCCTGCTGACGATCCTGTCGCTGACCATCGTGGCCACCCTGTCGGCGACCGGGCTGATCCTTGCTGTCGGGCTGCTGATCGCGCCGGGGGCGATTGCCTTTCTGCTGGTGCGCAGCTTTGGGCGGCTGCTGGCGGTGGCCTGCGTGGTCAATCTTGGCGGGATGCTGGGCGGGGTCTATCTCAGCTTCTGGCTGGACAGCTCGCCGGCGGCGACGGTGATCCTGCTGCTGACGGCCATCTTTATTCTGGCCTTTGTGCGGCGGTTGCGGCTGAACCGGCGGGCAGAGGCGGCGGGATAGCCCCTGCCTCTGCCCGGCACTCGCGCGCGCGGTCACTTTTCGCCGCTGACCAGTCCCAGCCAGGCGCCCTGTGGATCCTGGATGATGGCGATCCACGCCGGGCCGGGAACCTCGACCGGGCCGTGATGGACATGCCCCCCGGTCTGGCGGACGCGTTCCACGGTTTCAGTCATCGGATCATCGACGCCGAAATAGGGCATCCAGCAGGGGACCGGCGCGTCACCCTGTGCCATGATCGCCCCGATGTCGCGGCCATTGCGGCGGATCAGCTGATAGCGGCCCATCTCGCCCATATCCATGGCCGCGCCCTTGTCCCAGCCAAACAGCCGGGCATAAAAGGCCAGCCCTGCCTCGGGGTCCGGGGTCATCAGCTCGTTCCAGTTGCCATGCCCGGCCTTGTCCTGATCAAAGGCGCCGGTTTTCTCGGCGCGGGCGATCTCGCCCAGGGACATCGCACTCATATCAGGCTGCAACAGACCGAACACCGCGCCCTGCGGGTCGGCGGCGATGGCAAAGCGGCCGGTGCCGGGAATATCGGCCGGCGGGTGATGGATCGCGCCCCCGGCGGCGGTGACCTCGGCCACGAGATGTTCGATATCATCGGTGGCAAAATAGATCAGCCAGTTCGGCGGCACCCCTGCGGGCTGTGCGTCCAGCGACATCACCCCGGCGACCATGCAGTCACCGCGCCGTGCCAGATGATAGTCGAAATCCGCCATCCCGGCACGGCTGACCTGCCAGTGCAGCAACTCGCCATAAAATGCCGCTGCCGCGTCCGGGTCGCTGGTCCCCAGCTCATACCAGCAGGGGTTTCCGAGGAATTGTTTCATATCACACTCCATCTGAAAGGTCGGCGGAATCGAAGATCGGGGAAAAGCCGCCCCAGATCATCCGCATCCCGTCAAAGGGCATATCAGCGGGCGCCTGCGGGTGATCGGCCTCCATCGCGCGGGCGGCGGCATCACAACTCGCGCGGTCGGGCCAGACGGTCCATGAAAACAAGATCGCCTCGCCCTCGGCGGCATCGGTGGCGCGATACATATCCGTCTTTTTACCGTGGGGGACGTCCTCGCCCCAGTTCTCAAAGGCGCCGAGCGCACCGTGGGGGGCAAACATGTTGTCCCACGCATATTGGGCAAGATCACGATATGCCACGCGATTCGCCGCCGGGACCGGGGTCAGAAAGCCCTGATAATAGCCGCCCCGGTCCTTGCCTGCCGTAAACAGCGGCGCAAAGCCGCCCCAGATCATGCGGCTGCCGTCAAAGGGCATTTCTGGCATGTCCCCGGGGGTCATGGCCGTCCATGCCGCATCCGCTGTCGCGCGGTCGGGCCATTCGATCCAGGAAAAGACCACCGCCTCACCGTCACCGGCCTGCACGGCGCGCAAAAAGTCGGTCTGCCGGCCGGGCCGGACGTCCTCGGCCCATGTCTCGACCATGCGCCGCGCGCCCAGGCGGGCAAAGACCGGCCATGCCTGCCGGGCGTGATCAATATATGCCCGCCGGTTCGCCACCGGGACAGCGGCGACCATGCCTGTAAAATAGCTCATCCCATCCTCCTCGAATCGGGGTCTTGAGGATCATGGTGCCGCTTGAAGTATTAAAAAGCAACTGATAGTATTAAAACATGACTGAAGCTGCGAAACTCCGCTATGATGAGGGCTGTCTTGCCGCCCATGCGCTGAACCTGATCGGTGACCGTTGGGCGCTGCTGGTGGTGCGTGAACTGGTCTTTGCGCCCAAACGGTTCCAGATGATCCGCGCCGGGCTGCCCGGCATTACCGCCAGCGTGCTGAGTGCGCGGCTTTCCCAGCTGGTGCTGGCCGGCGTTGCCAGCCATGACGCGCGGCTGGGGGTCTATGCGCTGACGCCCCTTGGCCAGCAGTTGCGCGGCGTGCTTGAGGCGCTGTGCCGCTGGGCGCTGATCGCGCCGGGCCATGATCCGCGCCGCTTTATCAGCCCCTCGGCGCTGATGATTTCCATGGGGGTGAACCTTCAGGCGGCGCGCGCGGCCGGGATAACGGCGCGGGCCGGCTTCGTCATCGGGACCGAAGCGTTCGAGACGGATCTGCGCGACGCCCGGCTGGTGACGCGCGCGGTGGCGCGGCCCGATGCGCCCTTCGTGCTGCAAGGCAGCGGCAATGCGCTGGCGATCGCCGTTTATGGTCCGCTGCCGCTGGCGGCGCTATTGGCCGGCGCGCCCCTGCCCGAGGGTTTCGACGCGGGCGGGCTGGCGGTGAACGGTGATCAGGCGGCGGCGCAGCATTTCGTCGATCTGTTCGCGCTTGACCCGCAGGGCTGAGCCGCGCCCCCTTTTCAAGACGGGCCGCTGGCTGTAGGCAACAGCCTGCGCAACATGGCCCAGCAGGGGGGAGGAAACGCCTATGGGACAGCCCGAGACGATCTGGGAGAACCCCGCCGATATCATCCGCAGCACAAGGCCGGAAAACCCGGTCATGGCCTTCGCGCCCTCGGTGCTGCAAGCCACTGCGAAACGGTTTCTTGACGGCTTTCCGGGGCTGGTGACCTATGCGGTCAAGTCGAACCCTGACGAGGCGGTGATCGCCAATCTGATCGCGGCCGGGGTCCGTGGCTTTGACGTTGCCTCGCCGGCCGAGATCGACCTGATCGGCCGCCTGGCGCCCGGTGCCGCGCGGCACTACCATAACCCCGTCCGCGCCCGGTGGGAGATCGCCCACGCCGTCCGCGCGGGGATCAGGGCATGGTCGGTTGACAGCATGTCCGAGCTGGAAAAGCTGATCGCGCAGGTGCCGCCCGAAGGCTGCGAGATCTCGCCGCGCTTCAAGCTGCCGGTGGCCGGGGCGATCTATGACTTTGGTTCGAAATTCGGCGCCTCGCCCGAACTGGCGGCGGATCTGCTGGCGCGGGTCGCACAGGCGGGCTTTGTGCCCTCGCTGACCTTTCATCCCGGCACGCAATGCACCGACCCCGGCGCGTGGGAGCAATATATCCGCACCGCCCGCGATATCTGCGACGCCGCCGGCGTGCGCGCGCGCCGGCTGAACGTGGGTGGCGGTTTCCCCTCGCACCGCGTTCACGGGGTCGAGCCGGACCTGAACGGCATTTTCGACCTGATCGGCCGGGTCACCGCCGAAACCTTTGGCGAGAACGCCCCCGAGCTGGTCTGTGAGCCGGGTCGCGCTATCTGCGCCGATGCGTTTTCGCTGATCACGCGGGTCAAGGCGGTGCGCGACGGGCAGGCGGTGTTTCTGAATGACGGCGTCTATGGCGGGCTGACCGAATTGCCGATCGTCGGCAATCTCGACCGCATCCAACTGCTGACCCCCGAGGGCGAGCCGCGCGGCGGCGACGAAAGCGGGCGCGTCATCTTTGGCCCGACCTGTGATTCGGTTGATCGCCTGCCGGGTGAGCTGGTCCTGCCGGGCGCGGTGGAAGAGGGCGATTACGTCATCTTTCACGGCGCAGGGGCCTATTCGGTGGTGACAAACACCCGTTTCAACGGCTTTGGCGAGATGGAGCGCGCGGCCGTCCACCGGCTGGAGTAAAAAGCCGCGCCGGTTCATGTTTCGTCAGTGAATCGGTGCTAGGATCAGGCCATGAACCGGCCTCAGCTTACCCATGTCGTTCTGATCGACGGCACCTTCGCCTCGTTGATGGAGGGGCGGCATTCGAATATCGGGCAGATCTATCGCCTGCTGCGGCCGCTGCGCGGGACCGGGCTGCGCGTGCGCTATTCAGCCGGCCAGCAGTGGGAGGCCCTGGCCAGCCTGCCCGGCGTGGCGATGGATCACGGCATGGGCACCCGTATCCGCGATTCCTATGGCTGGCTGGCCTCGCGCTGGCGTCCCGGCGACCGGATCTTTCTGCTGGGCTATTCGCGCGGGGCATTTGCCATCCGCTCGCTCGCGGCAATGATCGGGCGGGTCGGGCTGTTGCGGTCCGCAGTCGCGACCGAGCGCAATATCCGGGCGGTCTGGCGCGCCTATCGCGACGGTGTGGGCGAGTCGACGCGCAACCGGCTGCGCGCGCGGCTGTGTCATGAGACCGCGCCGATCGCGATGGTCGGCGTCTTTGATACGGTGATGGCTCTGGGCATCCGGCTGCCCGTCCTGTGGATGCTGACCGAGCCGCGATTCCGCTTTCATGATCAGCATCTTGGCAGCGACGTCGCGCGCGGCGTGCAGGCGCTGGCGCTGAACGAGACCCGCGCCGCCTTTCAGCCGATCCTGTGGTGCGGCGATGATCACCCGCCCGGCGCGATCACCCAGATGTGGTTTCGCGGGGCGCATGCCGATATCGGCGGCCAGCTGTCGGGCGACGAGGCGGCGCGGCCGCTGGCGAATATCCCGCTGGTCTGGATGCTGGAACAGGCCGAGGCCGAAGGGCTGCCCCTGCCGCCGGGCTGGCGCGCCCGCTTTACCTGCGACGCGGCCGCCCCCTCGGTCGGAAGCTGGCGCGGCTGGGGCAAGCTGTTCATCGCCCGTTCGCCCCGCGTGGCCGGGATTGATCCCAGCGAGTCGCTGCACGACAGCGTGCCGCGCCCCTATGGCGGCCCGGCGGTGCTGGCGGGCGACCTCAGGCAGCGCCCGGACATCC
>JAUNTL010000030.1:10336-32187 GCA_030538705.1 Paracoccus sp. (in: a-proteobacteria)
GTCGGGGGCGGGGGGGGGGGGGGGGGGCCACAACTGCCCGCGCCCGTACACCGGCCCGCAGGCCCGCACCGCCGGCGCGCGCTGAATGGCCCGCATGGCGACGGGCACAGCCGCGATGGCACCGGGGCCGGACATCGGGGAACATGCATGGCGCGGCAATCATTGCCCATGTCGCTGCCCGGATCCGAGGCGATCCGATGGGCGCGGAGTAGGGGATGACGAGGCCGGGGCGGGTCGCCCATATTGCCGCCATACCCTGCGGGCGGGAAAGGCGGGGCCAGTTGAGCGGCTGGTCGCAAAGGGCCGGCCGCACGGCGACAGATGCGCGGCGATCCGGCCTGTCGTGTATCCTGCTGCTGCCTCACAGGTCCGGCGGTCCGTGGGGGCGAGGGCGGGGCGTTATGAGGCCGGGGCGGGTTGCCCATATTGCCGCCATACCCTGCGGGCGGGAACGTCGGGGCCACTTATGCAGCCGGGCGCAAAGGGCTGGCCGCGCGGCGACATATGCGCGGCGATCCGGCCTGTCCCGCAACCAGCTGCTGCCTTGGCGGCCCGGCGGTCCATGGGGGCGTGGGCAGGGCGAGGCCGGGGACGGGTTATCCATGCTCACGTCACACCCTGGGGGCTAGAAAGGCGGCGCCAGTTGTGCAGCCGAGGGTGCAAAGGGCCGGCCGCAGGGCGACAGATGCGCGGTGATCCGGCGCGACGTTCGCCGTGCGGGCCAGACCGGCGGGTGCGGCAACCGCTTCAGGCGGCAACCCCGGTGCCGGTGATGCCCAGATCGTTGCACACCGCCAGCGTCAGGTCAGGCTTGTTCAGCGTATAGAAATGCAGATGCCCGGTGCCGCCGTCGACCAGCTTGCGGCACAGATCGGCGCAGATTTCCTGCGCCAGCGCGGCCTCGCCCTCCTTGCCGGCGCGCTCGAATGCCTCGATTGCCCAGCCGGGGACCGAGGTTCCGCAGCGCGCAGCGAATTTGCGCGCCCCGGCCCAGCTTTGAATCGGCAGAATGCCCGGCAGGATCGGCACGTCGATGCCCGCCGCGACACAGGCATCGCGAAAGCGGAAAAAAGTGTCTGCATCGAAAAAGAACTGTGTGATCGCCGATGTCGCGCCCGCATCGACCTTTTGCTTCAGAAACGCCACATCCGCGGCCGGATCGCCGCCTGAATCGGGATGCGGCTCGGGATAGGCGCCGACATGGATGCGCATGTCCCCGCGCGCGGCGATCGCCGCGATCAGCTCGACCGATGAGGCAAAGCCATCGGGATGCGCGGTCCACCGGGTCTGACCCTGCGGGGCATCACCGCGCAGCGCCACGATCTCATGCACGCCGGCGCGGGCATATTCGTCGACGATGCCCATGGTTTCCCCGCGGCTGGCGTCAACGCAGGTCAGATGCGCCGCGACGTTCAGCCCGTAATGATTGGACAGCGCTGTCACCGCCTCATGGGTCAGCTGCCGCGTCGTGCCGCCGGCGCCATAAGTCACCGATACAAAACCGGGCGCCAGCGGCGCCAGTGCGCGCGCCGTTTCCCACAGCCGGAATGAGGCGTCGAGGTTACGGGGCGGGAAGAACTCGAAACTGACAGCGGGGCGTGACATCATCCGTATTCCTTTGGGTTCGGCCTTGTGCCACGTCGCGCGGCGTGAGACAAATTCATAATCCACATGATTAGCATGAGATCCATGCATATCGAGCTGCGCCATCTGCGAACCGTCCGCGCCATTCATGAACAGGGCGGGCTGGCGCGTGCCGCCGAGGTGCTGAACATCACCCAATCGGCGCTGTCGCATCAGGTCAAGGCGCTGGAGGCGCAGGTCGGGGTCGAGCTGTTCGTGCGGCGCGCCCGGCCGATGCGGCTGTCGGCCGCCGGGCTGAGGCTGTTGCGGCTGGCGGGTCAGGTGCTGCCGCTGATCGACACGGCCGAGGCCGAATTGCGCGGCATCGGCGCGGGCCGCATCGGCCGGCTGCATATCGCGCTGGAATGCCATGCCTGCTTTGACTGGCTGCTGCCGGTTCTGGACCAGTTCCGCCGCGCCTTTCCCGAGGTCGATCTGGATATCCGCGCCCGCCTTGCCTTTGCCGCGCTGCCGGCGCTGGCGCGCGAGGATGTCGATCTGGTCGTATCCATGGACCCCGAACAGATCGCCGGTCTTACATTCGAGGGGCTGTTCGACTATGCGCCCACGCTGGTTGTCGGCGCGGGTCACCCGCTGGCGGCGCGCGGCTGGGCCGAGCCTGCGGATCTGGCCGGCGAAAGCCTGATCGTCTATCCGATGGGGCGCGAGCGGCTGGACGTGTTCTCGCAATTCCTGACGCCGGCCGGGGTCGAGCCGCGCGAGATCCGCGAGGTCGAGCTGACCGACGTGGCCCTGATGCTGGTCGCGGCCGGGCGCGGGGTCGCGGTCATGCCGGACTGGGTGCTGAATCGCCATGCCGCCAATCCCGAACTGGCGCAAGTCCGGCTGGGCGAGCAGGGCATCCGTCGCCGCGTGCATGCGGCAATGCGCGCAACCGACCGCCATCTGCCCTATATGGACCATTTCCTGAGCCTTGCCCGTAATGAGACCCTGCGCGCGGGCAGTCCCGGCGGCTGAATGCCGCGAAGCCTTCCCTTTGGCGGGAATTGCCCATAAACCCCGGCCAAACCCGTATGCAGGAGCGCCGCGATGCAAAGCGCGAATATGAACGTGATGATCAAGGCCGCCCGCAAGGCCGGGCGCAGCCTCGTCAAGGATTTCCGCGAGGTCGAGAACCTTCAGGTTTCGTCCAAGGGGGCGGGGGATTTCGTCAGCCGCGCCGACCGCGAGGCCGAGCGGATCATCAAGGAAGAGCTGCGCGGCGCGCGGCCCAACTATGGCTGGCTGGGCGAGGAAACCGGCGCAGAGGATGGCGAGGATCCGACCCGGCGCTGGATCGTCGATCCGCTGGACGGGACGACCAATTTCCTGCACGGGCTGCCGCATTGGTCGGTCAGCATCGCATTGGAGCATAAGGGCGAGATCATCGCCGGCGTCGTATTCGACGCCGCCAAGGACGAGCTGTTCACCGCCGAAAAAGGCGGCGGTGCCTGGATTAATGGCCAGCGTCTGCGGGTTTCGGGGCGGCGCCATATGATCGAGGCGATCTTTGCGACCGGCATTCCCTTTGGCGGGCGCGGCACGCTGCCGGCGACGCTGAAGGATCTGGCGGGCCTGATGCCGGTCTGCGCCGGTGTGCGCCGCTTTGGCTCGGCCGCGCTTGATCTGGCCTATGTCGCGGCCGGCCGCTTTGACGGTTATTGGGAACGTGGAATCCACGCCTGGGACGTGGCGGCGGGGATCATTCTGGTGCGCGAGGCTGGCGGCTTTGTCGAGACGATCCGCGGCGACGGGCCGGTTCAGGATGCCGGCAATATCATCGGCGCCAATACGCAACTTTTCGGCCCCTTCGCCGAAATCATCCGCGCGCGCCCATGACGGCTGTGCCGCATTGCTGGCCGGTCCGGGTCTATTACGAGGACACGGATCTGGCCGGCATCGTTTATTACGCGAATTATCTGCGCTTTATCGAACGCGCGCGGACCGAATGGATCCGCGAGCTTGGCATCGACCAGAACCGGCTGAAGGACGAGCAGGGCGCGGTTTTCGCCGTCCGCCGCATCGAGGCCGATTACCTGTCCCCTGCAAAATTTGACGACATGCTGATCGTCACGACCGCGCCGGCCCGCCTGACGCCTGCGCGGATCGAGCTGGACCAGCAGATCCTGCGCGATGGCGCGGTTTTGTTTGCCGCCCGTGTGACGCTGGCATGTCTCGGCCCCGATATGCGCCCGCGCCGGCTGCCGCGCGATCTGGCGGCGGTGATGGCCGGCTGACGCGCATCGGGCCGGGCTGACCCGGGTGGTTGACCGGCCGGAATGCCGCCCGTCCTGCCCGCTGCGATCCGGGGCACACGGCCTCGCAATCTAGGTGCTTTGGCGGTGCATGACGCTGAAACCGGTGTCGATGACAATGTTGCGCTGCGGCCGGGGCTGGCTGATCTGTTCGACGATCAGCCGGGCGGCTTCGGTCCCGATGATGCTGCCGCCGGGGCGGATGGTCGACAGCGCCGGGTTGGTCGAGACCGCAAAGCCCAGATCTCCAAATCCGATCACCGCATAATCGCCGGGAACGCGCCGACCGCGCCGCTGTGCCTCGAACAGGACGCCAAGCGCGATCAGATCGTTCGAACAGCCGATCCCGGCCGGACCGTCCCCGCCGCATTCCTCCAGCGCGCGGCTCAGCAGGATGCCGCCCAGTTCGGTGGTGGCCGCGGCCGGGTGCGTCAGGTGGCGGACCGGCACGCCCATGTCCTGCGCCGTCGCGACAAAGCCCTGCGCACGCTGTGCCGCACGCTTGTCCTGATGTGTGCGCCCGCTGAGATAGATCAGCCTGCGATAGCCGCGCGCGATCAGATGTCGCGCCGCCGCCGCCCCGGCCTGATCATGGTGAAAGCCGACGGCGAGGTCGATCGGCGCGGTTTCCCCCAGTTCCCAGATCTGGACGACAGGGATCGTCGCGGCACGCAGCATCCTCTCTGTCGCAGCGCTGTGATGCAGGCCGGTCACAACCACCGCCGCCGGTGCCCATGAAAGCGTGGCGCGGACCAGATCCTCTTCGGTCGCGGTGTTGTATTCGGTATGACCCAGCAGCATCTGCAACCGCGCCCGGCCCAGATCATGCTGGAGCGCGGCGACGGTCTCGGCGAAAAAGGCGTTGCGCACCGAAGGCACGATGACCCCCACCACGCGCGAGGACGCCGCCGCCAGCCCGCCGGCGATCAGGTTCGGGACATAGTTCAGATGGCGGATCGCCTCGTCGATTGCTTGGCCGGCGCGGGTTGAAACGGCATCGGGCCGGCGCAGGAACAGCGAGACCGTCGACGCCGAGACCCCCGCCCGCCGGGCGACATCCATCATCGTCACGCCCTGAATCTTGCGCCGCTTTCTGGGTGTGCGCTGTTCGGCCATGAACTCCCCCGCAATGCACAGCGCAATGATAGGCCGGCTTTCGCATCGGCTCAATGATCAAGGAAATATTTCCTTGATATTCAGCAGATACGATAAAGCCGGGCTGGCCGCTGCGAAATGGTTGCCGAACGGAAATCGTAGCGCTATTCTGAACAGGGAATCGAAAACGTGATAAGTGCCGGCTGGTCCTTGAGGGGGGAAGATGGGGGCTGTCAGTTTCCGCAAGCTTGGCAAGAGTTACGGCGCCCTGCGCATCGTCAGGGATATCGACCTGGAAATCGCAGATGGTGAATTTGTCGTGCTGGTCGGCCCTTCGGGCTGTGGCAAATCGACGACCCTGCGCATGCTTGCGGGGCTGGAAAGCATCACCTCGGGCGAGGTCGCGATCGGTGGGCGCGTCGTCAACGATCTGCAACCGCGCGAGCGCGACATCGCAATGGTGTTTCAGGATTACGCGCTTTATCCGCACAAGACCGTGCGCGAGAATCTGGGTTTCAGCCTGAAGGTGCGCGGCGTCGCGCGCGAGGATGCGGCACGCCGCGTTGACGAGGCCGCGGCGATGCTGGGCATCGGGCATTTGCTGGACCGCCGCCCCGGCCAGCTGTCGGGCGGTCAGCGCCAGCGTGTCGCCATGGGCCGCGCCATCGTGCGCCGCCCGCAGGTGTTTTTGTTCGACGAGCCGCTGTCCAACCTTGACGCGCAACTGCGCGGGCAGGTCCGAACCGAGATCAAAAAGCTGCATCAGGCGCTAGGCACAACGATCATCTATGTCACCCATGATCAGGTCGAGGCGATGACGCTGGCGGACCGCATCGTCATCCTGCGCGGCGGGGTGATCGAACAGGTCGGCACCCCGGATGAGGTCTATAACAGCCCGGCGAATGTCTTTGTCGGCGGGTTCATCGGTGCGCCGGCGATGAATTTCCTGCGCGGCCGGGTCGCAGAGGGGCGCGCGCTTTGCGCCGACGGGGTCAGCCTTGATCTGGCCGGGGTGGCGGGCCGGCCGCAGGAGGGGGCCGGTGTCATCATCGGGCTGCGCCCCGAACATATCCGCGCGGGCCATGGGGCGGGCGTCGGTTTTTCGGCCGTCGTTCAGGTGGTCGAACCTTTGGGCGCCGACACATTGGTCCATGTCAGTATCGGTGATGCGATACTGACCGCGCGGCTGGAACCGCATGAACATCCCCGGCCGGGCCAGCGGCTGGATCTGAGCGTGGCGCCGGGCCGCATCCGTCTGTTCGATGCCGAAACAGAGCTGGCCCTGCGTTGAATACCCAGCCGGCGCGTCCGGCATCCATAAGCCAAAATGCGAGGACGACATGAAACATATGAATGCCATGGCGATGCTGCTTGCCGGCGCGCTTATCCTGCCGGCCGGTGCAATGGCCGGAACCGAGTTGCGGATCTTTATCTCCAGCCAGCATCAGCCTGATGTCTGGCGGCAGGTTCTGGATCAGTATCAGGCCGCGACCCCGGATGTCACCATCACCATCGAAACGGGCGGCAATACCTCGGAACAGCAGAGCCAGTATCTCAACACCGTGATGTCGGCGCGCGATTCGACGCTGGATGTGCTGGTTCTGGACGTCGTGCGTCCCGCGCAATTCGCGGCCGCCGGCTGGACCGTTCCGGTCGAGGGCGTCGATATGGCCGCCTATCTGCCCGCCTATGCCGAGGCCAACAGCATTGACGGCAAGATCGTCGCGCTGCCGGCATTCGCGGATGCGATGTTCCTTTATTACCGCAAGGATCTGCTGGAAAAGCACGGGGTTGCCGTGCCCGGGAACTGGGAAGAGCTGCGCACGGCCGCAAAGACCATTCTCGAGGCCGAGGGCGACGCCGCGCTTCAGGGGCTGAGTTTCCAGGGCAAGGCGATCGAGGGTGCGGTCTGCACCTTTTTGCTGCCTTACTGGAGCCTTGGGCACAATCTGGTCGAGGATGGCGCGCTGACGCTGGATGATGGCGCGGCGACAGCGTCGATGGAGCTGTGGAAAAGCTTTGCTGAGGACGGCACGTCCAAGGCGAATATATCCGAGGTCGCGACCGACGATACCCGGCGCGAGTTTCAGGCCGGGCAGGCGGTATTCGCGGTCAACTGGTCCTATGCCTGGGCACAGTCACAGGGCGACGAATCGGCCGTCGTGGACAAGGTCGGTGTGGCCCGGCTGCCGGCTATGCCCGAGGGCGAACAGGTCAGCTGCCTTGGGGGCTGGCAATGGGGGGTTTCGGCGTTTTCGAAACATCCTGACGAGGCGGCGGCACTGGTGAAATACCTCTCCAGCCCCGAGGTCGCGAAATATATGGCGATCAACGCCTCGCTTCTGCCCGCCTTCCCCGAAGTTTATGACGATGCCGAGGTGCTGGCGGCGATGCCCTGGCTTGCCGATGCGAAAGCCGTGGTCGAGACCGCCCGCGCGCGGCCCGTCACCCCCCGCTATGCCGAGGTGAGCGAGGTCATCCGCACCACCTTTAACGCGGTGCTGGCCGGCGTTACCCAGCCCGCCGATGGCGTGGCCGAGATCCGCACCCGCCTTGCGCGCGTGCTGCGCTGATCGTCTGTCGCGCGGGACCATCGTCCCGCGCGGCAAGGCAGAGACCGGGCGGCCGTTATACCCGCCCGGTCCGAAATCGCGCGCCATCGGCCGCGTCCCTGCCCGCCTGATGCCATTCCCCGGCCCCGCCCGGCATCCGGCCCGCCACCCCGGCGGGGTCATATGCCGAAACCCGCTGCCCCGCTTTCCGGTCCACGTTTGGCGGTTCAACCCAATCACCGCCATGACTGCTATCTGTCCGCAACCCGTCCCGTCCGATGCCGGTCCCCGGTCCCGCCCTGCATCCTGCCCGCCACCCCGGCGGGTCGATGTGCCGCAACCCGCTGACCCGCTTTCCGGTCCACGTTTGGCGGTTCACCCCGTCGCCGCCATGACCGTTATCTGTCCACAACCCGCCGCTTCCCTGCCGCCTGCTGCCGGTCCCCGGCCCGACCCGACATCCTGCCTGCCACCCCGGCGGGGTCATATGCCGAAACCTGCCAGCCCTGTTCACGACCCTGATCCAACCGTTCACCCCAACCTTGCGAGGCGCTGATGTCTGGACCTGCCCCGTCCCGGTTTTCATGGCTGACCGATCCCGGTGACCGCGCGCTTGCGGTGATGTTGCTGACGCCGCTGGTGTTGCTGGTTGCGCTGATCGTCGTCTATCCGGTCGGGCGGCTGTTCTGGATGAGCCTTTACAACCACTCGCTGATCTCGGGTCTGCCGGCCGAGTTCGTCGGGTTCGGGAATTTCATCCTGATCGCGCAGGATCCGGTATTCTGGTCGACGCTGCGCAATACGGCGCTGATCACCGTTATCACTGTGCCGGGCGCACTGCTGATGGGGCTGGGTATGGCGCTGATGGCGAACCTGCCCTTTCGGCGGAAATGGCCGGTGCGGTTGTCGCTGCTGATCCCCTGGGCCTTGCCGCTGGCATTTGCCGGGCTGATCTTTGCCTGGTTCTTTCATTCGCAATATGGGGTGGTCAACGATGTGTTGCGCCGGCTGGGTTTCGCGCCGGTGATCTGGTTCAATTCGCCCCGCTGGGCGATGACGGCGATCTGTCTGACGATCATCTGGAAGACGTCCTCTTTCATGGCACTGATCATCCTTGCGGGGCTGCAAACCATTCCGCGCTCGCTTTATGAGGCGGCGGATGTCGACGGCGCCGGCAAGCTGCGCCAGTTCTTTGAAATCACGCTGCCGCTGCTCAAGCCCGCGATTGTCGTCGCGCTGATCTTTCGCACGATCACCGCGCTTCAGACCTTTGACATCCCCTATACCATGACCGGGGGCGGGCCGGGGACTTCGACCGCGACGCTGGCGATGTATATCCACCAGAACACGGTGTCATTCCTTGATCTCGGCTATGGTTCGGCGCTGGCGGTGGTGATGTTCATGATCTCGATGCTGGTGACGGTGGTCTATCTGCGCATGATCCGGGGGGGCGAATAGGTGACGAATGCCGTTTCCACCCGCCCCCGCCTGCTGCTTTTGTCGGGGCGACCGCTGAGGCTGATCGTGGCCGCGATCCTGCTGATCAACGGATTGTTCCCGGCGCTGTGGATCCTGTTCACCTCGCTCAAGTCGGAACCTGAACTGACGCGCATTCCGATCACCTGGCTGCCGCAATCGCCGGTGCTGGCCAATTACGTCACCGCCTTTACCGATCAGCCGCTGCATCTGTTCCTGTTCAACAGCTTTATGGTGGCGATGCTGTCGACCTTGCTGACGCTGTTTGTCTCGGTGCTGGCGGCCTATGCCATCGCGCGGCTGAATCTGCGCCATCGCGGGCTGATCCTGTCGGCGATCATCGCGGTCTCGACCTTTCCGCTGGTCACGCTGCTGGTGCCGCTGTTCGAGATCATGCGCGCGCTGTCGCTGCTGAACACATGGACCGCGCTGGTTCTGCCCTATACGGTGCTGTCCCTGCCGGTCTGCACGCTGATCCTTGTGTCGTTTTTCGAGGGCATCCCGCGTGATCTGGAAAACGCCGCGATGATCGACGGATGCACGCGCATGGGGGCGCTGTTTCGCGTCGTGGTGCCGCTGGCCGCGCCGGGCGTTTTCACCGCCGGCATCCTTGCCTTTGTCAATGCCTGGGACGAATTCCTGCTGGCGCTGTCGTTCAACTCCAGCCCCGCGCTGCGCACGCTGCCGGTCGGGATCCAGCTTTATCAGGGCGAGTTCGCCTTTCCCTGGCCGGTGATCTCGGCGGCACTTGTGGTCGGTATCGTGCCGGTGGCGATCCTGATCGTCCTGTTTCAGGAACGGGTCGTGTCCGGCCTGACCACAGGGGGGATCAAGGGATGAGCCGGCGCCGCCCCGAGGATCTGCGTTCCGCCCGCTGGTTCGCATCCGATGATATACGCGGTTTCGCCCATCGCCAGCGCACCCAGCAGATGGGGATGCGGCGCGACGAGTTCATGGGCCGTCCGGTCATCGGCATTCTAAATACCTGGAGCGAGCTCAGCCCCTGCCACATCCATCTGCGCGACCGGGCCGAGGCGGTCCGCCGCGGTGTCTGGCAGGCCGGCGGCTATCCGGTCGAACTGCCGGCCCTGTCGGTGGGCGAGGTCATGGTCAAGCCGACGACCATGCTTTACCGCAACTTTCTGGCGATGGAGGCAGAGGAGCTTTTGCGCTCGCATCCCATTGACGGGGCCGTGCTGCTGGGCGGTTGCGACAAGTCGACGCCGGGGCTGCTGATGGGCGCGATCTCGATGAATCTGCCGGTGATATTCTGCCCGGCGGGACCGATGGCCAATGGTCAGTGGCGCGGGCAAAAGACCGGGGCGGGCACGCATACAAAGAAATACTGGGACGAGTTGCGCGCCGGAAACATCACCCCGGCCGACTGGGTCGATCTTGAAAGCCGGATGACGCGATCGGTCGGGACGTGCAACACGATGGGCACGGCCTCGACCATGACCTCGATCAGTGACGCGATGGGGCTGACCCTGCCCGGTGCCAGTTCCATCCCGGCGGTCGATTCGGGTCATCCGCGCATGGCCTCGGGCTGTGGGCTGCGTATCGTCGAGATGGTGTGGGAGGATCTTCGCCCGTCGGACATTCTGGGCCGGGGAACGTTTCTGAACGGGCTGGTGGCGTGGATGGCGATGGGCGGGTCCACCAATGCGGCGGTGCATCTGATCGCCATGGCCCGCCGCGCCGGTGTGACGCTGACACTGGATGATATGGCGCAGGTCGCCGCACGCGTGCCGGTGCTGGCCAATCTGTTCCCCTCGGGGGAATATCTGATGGAGGATTTCTGGTTTGCCGGCGGTCTGACGGCGCTGCTGCGCAAGGTCGCGCATCACCTTGATCTGGATCGCCCGACCGTTGCGGGTGTCACGCTGGGTCAGGCCATTGCCGGGGCCGAATGCTGGAATGACGATGTCATCCGGGCCGAGGACAATCCCGTCGTCCCCCTGTCACGGGGCAAAACGCTGGAGGTTCTGCGCGGCAATCTGGCGCCTGACGGGGCGGTGATAAAATCCTCGGCTGCTGATCCGAAGCTTTTGCGCCATCAGGGGCCGGCAATCGTCTTTGACAGCCCGGCCGAGATGAACCGGGTGCTGGATGACCCCGATCTGGAGATTACCGCCGACTGGGTGATCGTGCTGCGCAATGCCGGGCCGGTCGGTGCGCCGGGCATGCCGGAGTGGGGAAATCTGCCGATTCCGAAAAAGCTGCTGAAGCAGGGCGTGCGCGACATGGTGCGGATCTGTGACGGGCGGATGTCGGGGACGCATTACGGAACCTGTATCCTGCATGTCGCGCCCGAGGCTGCCGTGGGTGGCCCGCTGGCCCTTTTGCGGACCGGCGACATCGTTGTGCTGGACGTGGCGGCCGGGCGGCTGGACATGCTGGTCGGGGATGAGGAACTGGCCCGCCGCCGCACCCTGTGGCAGCCGCCGGCCCCGCTGTATCAACGTTCCTTCGCGGCGCTTTATCAGCGCCACGTCTCGCAGGCGAATGAGGGCTGCGATTTCGACTTTCTGGAAGGGACCGGTCCGGTGCCCGATCCGGTGATTTGGTGAAAGGCGGATAAGATGAACCCGTTTCGTGATCTTTTGACAGGCAAGACCCCGCTGGGGACGTGGCTGATGGCGGCCGCGCCGGCCACTGCCGAGGCGCTTGGTCAGTCCGGCTTTGATTTTCTGGTCGTGGATATGGAACATGTGCCGATAGAAATGCCGGATCTGGCCCATATCCTGCGCGCCATCGGCTGCACGCCCGCCGCCCCTGTCGTCAGGCTGGCGTGGAACGATCAACTGTTGGTCAAGCGCGCGATGGATGCCGGGGCCGAAACGGTGATGCTGCCCTTTATCCAGACCGCTGACGAGGCCCGCGCCGCCGTCTCATACATGCGCTATCCGCCGCATGGCCTGCGGGGGGTGGCGGCGGTTCATCGCGGCTCGCGCTATGGGACGCTGCCGGGCTATCTCGCTGCGGCGCATAAGCGCGCGTTCTCTATCCTGCAACTTGAAACGCCTGATGCGGTGGCGGCGCTGGATCAGATCGCCACGGTCGAGGGGGTGGATGCGGTATTCGTCGGGCCGGGCGATCTGTCGGCGGCCATGGGACATATCGGCAATATCGCCCATCCCGAGGTGCAGGCGCTGATCGCCCATGCGGCGGGCGCCGCGCGTCGGGCCGGAAAGCCGATTGGCATCGTCGGTCCCAACCCGGATATGGTGCGGCGTTTTCTGGGTTACGGCTATGATTTCGCGGCCGTTTCATCGGATATCGGGCTGATGACGGGGCGCGCGGGCGACTGGCTGGCCTTGCTGCGCGATGGCGCCGCGTCTGGCCCCGCCATACCGCCACAGGCGGCGTATTGAGATGGCCGGCGGGTTCGATCTGGTCTGTGATCTGGGCGCCACGCTGGGCGAATCCCCGGTATGGGAGGCCGGGCGCCAGACCTTGCGGCTGACCGATATCGACGGCTGCCGCCTGCATCGCTTTGACCCGGCCACGGGCAGGGTCGCGACGCTTGATCTGCCCGAAGAGATGGGCTGTTTCGCCCCGGCGCGCGGCGGCGGCATCATCGCCGCAATGCGCAGCGGCATATGGCATATGGATGAGGACGGCACCCGCCGGCAGCTGGCGCCCAATCCCGAAACCCACGCCGGCAGCCGCTTTAATGACGGCAATACCGATCCGCGCGGCCGGCTGATTGCCGGGACGATTGATCCCGAAAGACAGGGGCGCGCGCGTCTTTACCGCTATGACCGGCGGGGGCTGGCTGTGCTGGCGGAGGGGCTGATGACCTCGAACGGGGTTGCCTTTTCGCCTGACGGGCGCACGCTTTACCATGCCGACACGCCGCGGTTCACCATTCATGCCTATGATTACGATGCCGGCGCGGGCGAGATCGGCAATCGCCGCGTCTTTGCGCGGCTCGACCCGGATGCGCCGGATCGTGGCCGGCCGGATGGGGCCGCCGTTGATGCCGAAGGCTGTTACTGGACGGCGCTGTATCAGGGGGCGCGGGTTCACCGCTATGCGCCGACGGGCGAGCTGCTTGCCAGCTATCCGGTGCCCGCACAATCGCCGACCATGCCCTGTTTTGGCGGTGCTGATATGCGCACGCTTTATGTGACCTCGGCGCGTGGCGGCTGCACCGGCGAACAGCTTGCGCGCTATCCGGCATCGGGCGGGATCTTTGCGATGCGCACCGATGTCCCCGGCCTGATCCGCCCCCAATTCGACCCAGAGGTCTGAGATGAGTTACGATTCCGTCCGCTATGCGTCGCTGTCTGGCCGTCATGTTGTCATTACCGGCGGGGCATCGGGTATCGGGGCCGAAATGGTGCGCGCCTTTTGCGCGCAGGGCGCAGAGGTGTCGTTTCTGGATATTGATGCCGCTGCGGGCCGCGATCTGGCGGCGCAAAGCGGGGCGGCCTTTCACGTCTGCGACCTGAGCGATATCGACCATCTGCGCGCGACACTGGCCGCAATCGCCGGGACCGGTGGCCCGGTGCGCGTTCTGGTCAACAATGCCGGCCGCGATGACCGCCATGCCATGGCCGGGGTCTCGGCCGATGACTGGCGCCGCACGCTGGCGCTGAACCTTGATCATCAGTTTTTCGCCACGCAGGCGCTTGCGCCGGTGATGGCCGGGGCGGGCGGCGGCGCGGTCATCATGATGGGGTCGGTGTCATGGATGCGGGGGCGGCCGGGGATGGTCGGCTATACCACCGCCAAGGCCGCAATCAACGGATTGACCCGCACGCTGGCGCGCGAACTGGGGCCGGATGGCATCCGCGTCAACTGCATCCTGCCCGGCGCCATCGTCACCCCGCGCCAACAGGCGCTGTGGCTGACGCCTGAACTGAACCAGCAGTTCATCGACCTTCAGGCGCTGAAGTTCCGCCTTGAGGCCAGCCATGTCGCGCGCATGGCGCTGTTTCTGGCCTCGGATGAAAGTGCCGGCGCGACGGGCGCGAATTTTGTCGTCGATGCCGGTCTGACGCAAAACTGAGAGGGTGTCATGATTCGTCTCGAAACGACCGGATCGGGCTTTGATCTGTGGCTGGGCGAGCGGCTGATCCTGTCACATGACCTGTCCTTTCCGGCGATCTTTATCGGCAGCGCCAACCCCCGGATGGAGATGTATCGCGGCAATTTCGAGATTCAGGATTACGTGGTCGAGAGGATCGCGCTCCGCCATGCGACGATCGGCGAAGGGCGGGTGTTGCTGTCGATTGCCGCCGGGGTCGAGCCGATCCTCGCGCTGGATATCGCGGGCGATCATATCGCCATCCAGCCGCTGATCCCGACATTCAACCGCTTCTGGATGCGGATTCATGCCGAAGCGGATGAACATGTCTGGGGCGGCGGCGAGCAGATGTCATATTTCGATCTGCGCGGGCGGCAGTTTCCCCTGTGGACGTCCGAACCCGGTGTCGGGCGCGACAAAAGCACCCAGATCACCTGGCTGTCGGATTCGACGGCCAAGGCGGGGGGCGACTACTGGAACACCAACTATCCCCAGCCGACCTTTCTGTCCTCGCGGCTTTATGCGCTGCATGTGGCGACGACGGCCTATTCGGCCTTTGATTTCCGCCACCGCGACTTTCACGAGATCGAGGTCTGGGAGATCCCCGAGCGGATCGAGCTTTTTGAGGACGGGCTGTTCACCGGCCTTGTCGGTCAGCTGTCGGCGCGCTTTGGCCGTCAGCCCGAATTGCCGGACTGGCTGTATCAGGGGGCGATTCTGGGGCTGAAGGACGGCCCCGAATCGTTCGGGCGCATGGAGCGGATGATTGCCGCGGGTGTGCGCGTCTCGGGCCTGTGGTGCGAGGACTGGGTCGGGCTGCGCCAGACATCCTTCGGCAAGCGCCTGTTCTGGGACTGGCAGGCCAGCGAGACCCGTTACCCCGGTCTGCGCCAGCGCATTGCCGGGCTGCGCGACAGGGGCATCCGCTTTCTGGGCTATGTGAACCCTTATCTGGCCGTTGACGGGGCGTTTTACCCGCAGGCGGCCGGGCGCGGCTATCTGGCCTGTGATGCGGCCGGCGGGATTGCGCAGGTCGATTTCGGCGAATTTATGTGCGGCGTGGTCGATTTCACCAACCCCGAGGCCGCGGCCTGGTTCGCCGAGGCGGTCATCGGCCGCAACATGCTGGATTTCGGCCTGTCGGGCTGGATGGCCGATTTCGGGGAATATCTGCCCATTGACGTGCATCTGGCCAACGGGGTTGATGCACGCGTCATGCATAACGCCTGGCCCGTCCTGTGGGCGGAGGTCAATGCCCGCGCGGTGGCCGGGCGCGGCATGACGGGCGAAGTGCTGTGGTTCATGCGCGCCGGCTTTACCGGGGTTCAGGCGCATTGCCCGCTTTTATGGGCCGGGGATCAGTCGGTTGATTTCTCGCGTCATGACGGGCTGGGCACGGTGATCTGCGGCGCATTGTCGGCAGGGCTGCTTGGCAATGCCTATCACCATTCCGATATCGGCGGATATACCAGCCTGTTTGGCAATGTCCGCACCGCCGAGTTGCTGATGCGGTGGTCCGAAATGGCGGCCTTTACCCCGGTCATGCGCAGCCATGAAGGCAACCGCCCGTCCGAGAACCTGCAACTGGATCAGGATGCGGCTGTGCTGGAACATTTCGCGCGGATGACCCGGATCTGGTGCGCGATGGCGCCCTATCTGCGTCACCTTTCGGCACAGGCGGCGGCGACGGGCCTGCCGGTTCAGCGCGCGCTGTTTCTGCATCATCAGGACGACCGAGCAGCCTATGCGATACAGGACCAGTATCTTTACGGTGCCGATATGCTGGTCGCGCCCGTGTGGCAGGCCGGGCAGCAGGCGCGCCCCGTCTATCTGCCGCAGGGCTGCGAATGGGAGGCGCTGTGGTCCGGCGCGCGGTTCGGTGGCGGGCACGAGGTCATGGCCCCCGCGCCGATCGGCCAGCCGGCGGTGTTTTTCCGGCCTGACAGCGCTTTTGCCGATCTGTTTCGCAGCCTGCGCGGGATCTGAGACAGCGCAGACAGCCAGCCGGGATCAGCCCCGCGAAAAGCGGTATTCGGTGTGCTGAATGCGCAGCGTGCCGGGGTGCAGGATCACCGGGGGAAACCCGTGGCGCCCGGCCGCATCGGGCCAGATCTGGGTTTCCAGACACAGGCCCGCCGCGGGGCCATAGCGCCGCCCCTCCAGCCCCGGCACGGGACAGTTCAGCCCTGCTGCGGTGAACAGCTGCACGCCCGGCTCGGTCGTCGCGACCTCCATCGCAACAGCGCCGGGGGCACGCAGCCATGCGACCGGACGCAGCGGCGCGGGCGCATCCGACAGGCAGAAGTTGTGATCGAACCCGTCCGGCTGCGCCGCCAGCGGCCGGGCCAGCGGCACCTCGGCGCGCAGATCAAAGGGCGTGCCGGCGACAGGGCGGGGGGCAAGCGGGATCTTTTGCGCGTCCACCGGCAGATAGGCCGGGGCATCAATGCGGATCAGGTGATCGCTTATATCCGCGCCATGGCCGAGGTTGAAATAGCCGTGATGGCAGATATTGACCGGCGTCGGGGCATCGCTTCGGCTGGCATAGCGGATCGACAGCGCGCCACGCGCCAGACGGACCGTGCATTGCGTCACCACATTGCCCGGATAGCCGGCATTGCCGGCCGGGTCGCTGATGCGCAATGTGACGCGATCCGCCACCAGACCGGCAATCTCCCACAGCGCGCGCCCCATGCCCGCGCTGCCGCCGTGAATATGGTTGATACCGCCAGGCTCGTTCCGCTCCAGCAGGTAATCACGCCCCGCCAGCCGCAGCCGCCCGCCCGCGATGCGGTTCGCGCAGCGCCCGACCGAGGCGCCGAAATTGCGTGAATGGGCCAGATAGGCGCCGATATCATTCAGGCCCAGAACCAAGGGCGGCGCGTGGCCGTCCAGCCGCAGGTCGCGGATGACGGCGCCCCAAGTCAGCACCTCGGCGCGCAATCCGCCGCCCCTCAGGGTGATACGGCCGACCTCGCGCCCGTCGGGCAGATGGCCGAATGAGGAAAGCTGTGCATCACCCGCCGTCACAGACCGCCCGCCATCACCATCCCCACCGCACGTTTCCAGCGGGCATAGCGCGCCTCGCGCCCGTCTGCGAGCATGGCGGGTTCAAAACGTCGCTCAAGCGCCCAGTTGCGGGCGAATTCTTCGGGCGCGGGGCACAGGCCGGCGCCGAGACCCGCCAGATAGCCCGCGCCCAAAGCGGTGGTCTCGGTCACGCGGGGGCGGTCGACCGGCGCGCCGAGGATGTCGGACAGGAATTGCATCGTCCAGTCGCTGGCCGCCATGCCGCCATCGACACGCAGGATGCCATCACCCGCAGCCGGCCAGTCGGCGCGCATCGCCTCCAGCAGGTCGCGGGTCTGAAATCCGACACTCTCCAGCGCCGCGCGGGCGAATTCGGCCGGGCCGGAATTGCGCGTCAGCCCGAAAACCGCGCCCCGGCAGTCGGGCCGCCAATAGGGCGCGCCAAGACCGGTGAAAGCCGGCACCATGACCAGATCCTGCGCGCCATCGGCGGCTTCGGCGAGGGCCTGCGTTTCGGCCGCCGCGCGGATGATGCCCAGCCCGTCGCGCAGCCATTGCACCACCGCCCCGGCGATAAAGATCGACCCTTCGAGCGCATAGGTCGTGCGCCCGTTCAGGCGATAGGCGATGGTCGTCAGCAGCCGGCTGGTCGAGGGCACCATCTCCGCCCCGGTATTGAGCAGCGCGAAACAGCCGGTGCCATAGGTCGATTTCATCATGCCGGGGGAAAAGCATGCCTGCCCGACGGTTGCCGCCTGCTGATCGCCCGCGACGCCAAGGATCGGGATCTCGCGGCCGAACAGATCGGGCCGGGTCACGCCGAAATCGGCGGCGCAGTCGCGGACCTCGGGCAGCAGCGACATCGGGATGTCCATCAGCGCGCAGATATCGGCATCCCATTCATGCGTCACGATGTTGAACAGCAATGTGCGCGCGGCATTGGTGGCGTCGGTGGCATGGGTGCGGCCCTGCGTCAGGTTCCAGATCAGCCAGCTGTCCACCGTGCCAAAGGCCAGCTCCCCGCGTTCCGCCCGCGCCCGCGCGCCCTCGATATTGTCCAGCAGCCATTTCAGCTTGGTCCCCGAGAAATAGGGATCGAGCAGCAGCCCCGTGCGCGCGGCGATCATCGGCTCGTGCCCTTCGGCGCGCAGATGCGCGCACAGATCGGCGGTGCGGCGGTCCTGCCAGACGATGGCGCGGTGCAGCGGCTGGCCGGTGCGGCGGTCCCAGATGAGCGTGGTCTCGCGCTGATTGGTGATGCCGATAGCGGCGATGTCACGGGGCTGCAATCCGGCCTTTTCGATCGCCGCGCGCGTGGTGCCGGCGGTGCTGACCCACAGGTCCGAGGGATCATGCTCGACCCAGCCCGAACGGGGAAAATGCTGGGTGAACTCATGCTGCGCCGAAGAAACGGGGTTCAGCGCCGCATCAAACAGGATCGCGCGGGTCGAGGTCGTGCCCTGATCTATGGCAAGAATATGGCCCATCATTCCCTCCTTCCGCCGCGCTGGCGCAACCAGTCGGCCAGTGCCGCGCGCCCGGCCGCATCCAGATGCAGCCCCAGCTTGCTGCGCCGCCACAGGATGTCATCGGCATCATGGGCGAATTCATGGTCCAGCATCCAGTTGATTTCAGCCTCATACAGACCCGCGCCGAAATCATGGCCCAGATCCTGCGCCCCGGCCGCATCGCCCAGAATGGCAAAGGCATCGGTCCCATAGGCCCGCACCAGCCGGCGGGCCAGTTGCCCTGACAGGAAGGGATAGCGCGCCCGCAGTTCCGCAATCAGCTGACCGGCGCCGTCCACCGGGAAATCGCCGCCCGGCAGTGCCGCCCCCGCCGTCCAGTTGCCCCCCATGCCGGCAAAAAAGGGCGCCAGCCGCGCCATCGCGCCCTCGGCCAGACGGCGATAGGTGGTGATCTTGCCGCCGAACACGCTGAGCAGGGCCGGCCCGTCGTCATCAAGGCTCAGCACATAATCGCGTGTGGCCGCCGTCGCCGACTTTGCCCCGTCATCATAAAGCGGCCGCACCCCGGAATAGGTCCAGACGACCTGATCGGGCGTCACCGGTGCGGCGAAATAGCGGCTGGCGAAATTGCACAGGTAATCGCGCTCGTTCTCTGAACAGCGGGCGTCCGCGGGGGTGCCGGCATGGTCCATGTCGGTCGTGCCGATCAGGGTGAAATCATCCTCGAACGGGATGGCAAAGATGATCCGCCCGTCGCTGCCCTGAAAGAAATAGCAGCGGTCATGGTCGTAAAGACGCGGCACGACGATATGGCTGCCGCGCACCAGCCGCACGCTTTCGCGCGAGGGCTGGCGCAGCACGTCGCGGATGACCTCTGCGACCCAAGGCCCGCCCGCATTGACAAGCGCGCGGGCGTGATGGACGGACGGCCCGTCCGGGCCTTGGGTGGTGATGCGCCACAGCCCGTCCGCGCGCACCGCCTGCGTGACCCGTGTGCGGGTCAGGATCCTGGCCCCGCGCGCCGCTGCGTCGCGCGCATTCAGCACGACCAGCCGTGCATCCTGAACCCAGCAATCGGAATATTCCCAGCCAAGGCGAAAGCCCGGCCTGAGCGGCGCCGCCAGCGGACCCCGCGTCAGATCCAGCCGCCGCGTGCCGGGCAGGATCCTGCGCCCGCCAAGCGCGTCATAAAGAAACAGCCCCAGCCGGATCAGCCAGGCCGGCCGCCGCCCCCGCATCCATGGCATCACAAAGGACAGAATCCGTGAGGTCGGCGTGTCGGCCTCGAAACGCATATCGGGTGCATAAGGCAGCACAAAGCGCATCGGCCACGAGATATGAGGCATTGCCCGCAGCAGGGTCTCGCGTTCGTGCAATGCCTCGCGCACAAGCCGGATCTCGAAATATTCAAGATAGCGCAGCCCGCCGTGAAACAGTTTGGTCGAGGCGCTGGAGGTGGCCTGCGCGAGATCGCCCATCTCGGCCAGTGTCACGCTCAGCCCGCGCCCGGCCGCATCGCGCGCGATACCGCAGCCGTTGATCCCGCCGCCGATGATGAAAAGATCGGCCACCGCATGGTCTTTTGTGGCTTGCAAGGCGCTCTCCGCTGCCGAATCCCTGTGGGACCGGTCTAGCATAGAAAGCCATGTCTCACAGCGCTGTCATATGGGGTATATGGGCCGGGGCGTAACGATTTCACGACAATTCAGGCGCCCTTGCGGGGCCACATTAGCAGCGCTGCATAACGGGGATACCGGCCTCGCGCCGCCCTCATGCGAAGTTGAACGGCAATTCGTTGGTCGCCCGGCACATAATCTGCTAATGAAGCCGCCAAAGGCCGCAAAGGGCCGCAAGATACAGGCAGATAATGGAACAACTCGCCAATGCCGGCCAGCAGGTCGATTTCTCGCTGATCGCGCTGTTCATGCGCTCGTCGCTGACGGTCAAGATCGTGATGGTGCTTCTGATCCTCGCGTCCTTCTGGTCATGGGCGATCATCATCCAGAAGCTGCTGAAATTCACCGCTGCCCGGACCGAGGCGGCGCGGTTTGACCGCGCCTTCTGGTCGGGCGAGCCGCTGGATGATCTGTATGACCGCATCGGTGAAACCCCGCGCGGCGCGGCCGAACGTGTCTTTGCCGCCGGGATGGGCGAATGGCGCAAATCGCAGGGCGAGAACGGCGCGATGATTCCCGGCACGCAGTCGCGCGTCGACCGGGCGATGAATGTCGCCATCACGCGGGAAGAGGCGCGGCTGACGCGCGGGCTGCCGATTCTGGCGACGATCGGGGCGACGGCGCCCTTTATCGGGCTGTTCGGCACGGTCTGGGGGATCAAGACCGCGTTCGAGCAGATCGCCATCGCACAGGACACCTCGCTTGCCGTGGTCGCGCCGGGCATTGCCGAGGCGCTGCTGGCGACCGCGCTTGGCCTGCTGGCGGCAATCCCGGCGGTGATATTCTATAACAAGTTCACCTCGGACAGCGACCGGATCGGCAGCAGCTACGAGGCGTTTGCCGACGAATTTTCGACCATCCTCTCGCGTCAGCTGCACGAGGGTTGAGGCGATGGAGGTTCAGTCCCGCAGCGCCGCAGCCGGTCGTGGCCGGCGCCGTCGCGGCCGCGCGCGCCCGATGTCGGAAATCAACGTCACGCCCTTTGTGGACGTGATGCTGGTCTTGCTGATCATATTCATGGTTGCGGCGCCCCTGCTGACGGTTGGTGTGCCGGTGCAATTGCCCGAAACCGCAGCCAATGCCGTCCCCGATGAACCGCAAGAGCCGCTGACCATTTCGGTCCCGCTGAGCGGTGCTGTCATGCTGATGGACGAGCCGGTCGACGAAAGTCAGCTTGTCACCCGGCTGCGCGATCTGACGGCCGCGCGGCAATCTGCCCGCGTATTCCTGCGCGCCGATGGCGCGATCCCTTATGCCCGCGTCGTGACGATCATGGGTGCGCTGAACGCCGCCGGTTTCAACGATATCGTGCTGGTGACCGACACCGGCGGACCGCGGATGGACAACTAGAACGATGCTGGACCCGTATGAGGTCGGATACAAGGGCCGCGACCGCGCCGAGCGGGTGGGCCTGTGGGTGTCGGGGGTGGGACATACGGTCCTTGTCCTCTGGGCGCTGATTGGCGGCGCGCTGTTTGCCGCGCGCGAGAATCCGCGCATCCAAAGCGCCGAGGTCACGACCATTTCAGCCGAGGAATTTGACGAGATGGCGGCCCGCGCGCGCGGCGCCGGCCCGGTCGGTCAGGCCGACGGGCAGGCCCCGCAGCAGCCGCAGGCGCCGGGCGATACCACCGCGCCCG
>JAUNTL010000167.1 GCA_030538705.1 Paracoccus sp. (in: a-proteobacteria)
GTGCCACCGGCAGCACGGGGGCCACGGGCGACACCGGGGCGACCGGACCCACAGGCCCGACGGGTGATACCGGCGCAACGGGCGGCGGCGGCCCGGTCATTCGCCCCGAGGTCGGCGCCTACAACGCCAACCTTGTTGCGGCCTCGCAAATGTTCAACCATTCTTGGCGCGACCGCGCCGGTGCCCTGCGCTATGCGGGCGCAGACCAGCCGCGCGCGTGGCTGCGCGTCAGCGTGGGCAACGGTCAGTCCGTCACCGAATCAGGGCAGCTTGATACCGACTACCGGCGGCAGTCGATCCTGCTGGGCGCCGATCTGGCGCGCGGCGCGTTCAGCGACGGGGACGAGTTCAGCGCAGGCGTGATGTTCGGTCTGGGGAATGCCAGCGCGCGGACCGAATCGAACGTGACCGGCTATCGCGCGGATGCCGACCTGAATGGCTGGGGCATCGGCGCCTATGCGACGTGGTGGCAGAACGGTGCCAGCCAGCCCGGCCTCTATCTGGATGGCTGGCTGATGTATGGCCGCTACGACGCAAAGCTGAAAAGCGCGGGCTTTCAGCCGCTGGAATACAAGCTGAAAACACTGACGGCATCGGTCGAGGCTGGCCAGTCCTTTGAATTGGGCCGTTCCGAGACCAGCCGCACCTGGATCGAGCCGCAGGCGCAACTGATCTGGGCGCGTGTGGATGCCGACAATATTGTCGATGAAGGCGGTACCCCTATCAGCGCGACCGGACATTCGCTGACATCGCGTCTTGGCGTGCGAGCGTCGTGGGAAACCGCGGGCGCGGATGGAAATGCGGTCGGCTTTATGCAGATTGACTGGCTTCGCCAATGGAAGGGCGCGCGCGCTGTCTTTGCGGGTTATGAATCCGATTTCGCGTCCAACAATGCATTGCGCGTCAGGGTTGGCTATCAACATGCATGGTCGGAAACGCTGAACGGCAATGTCGAGATTGATTATATCAACGCGTCGGGTGGCGGCGATCAGGTCAATGTCAATTTCGGCATGAGCTACAAGTTCTGAGGATGAGAGGAGGGGCGCGATGCGCCCCTCCCCGATTGCCATGAGGCATGATTTATGACGCGCAGCATCTGCCTCAATATGATTGTCCGCGACGAGGCCGCCATTATTGGCGAAACACTAAGGAACCTGACCGAAAAAGTTCCTCTGTCCTCATGGACGATCAGCGACACCGGCTCTGTCGATGCGACGCCGCAGATCATCGTCGATTTCTTCGACAGGGCGGGCATTCCCGGAAAACTGGTATCGCATCCTTGGCAGGGCTTTTCGGACAACAGGAACCTCGCACTGCAAGCCTGCGCGGGAACAAGCGATTATGTCTTGTTTTTTGACGCCGACGATTACATCCGTGGCGCGCCGGATTTCCGAAACCTGGATGCGGACGGATATTATCTGAAATATTCAGACGAGGCCGGCAGCATCGCTTATGAGCGCCCGTGGCTTGTTACGAATGATGGCAGGGCACGCTGGCGCGGCGCCGTGCATGAGTTTGTCGACACCAAGGATATGAAGCTGACGGCACTGGGCGGCGATTATGCCATAATCTCGCGCAGGCTAGGTGCAAGAAACAAGAACAGAAACAAATATCTGGCCGATGCACATGCGCTGGAGATGGCATTCGCCGATGACAAAGACCCGGACCTTGCACCGCGTTACGCGTTCTATTGCGCGAATTCTTATCGGGATCACGGCGACACGCGCCGCGCATTGGAGTGGTATGAACGACGCATCGAAATGGATGGCTGGCGCGACGAGCGTTTCATGTCATGGCTGAATATCGGGCTTATTCACGAGCGCAACGGAAAACACGACAAGGCCCTGTTTGCCTATATATCCGGGCATAACACCTGCCCCGACAGGGTGGAATGCATTTACCATGCCTCGCGGATGTTGCGCCATGCCGGCCGTTTCGCCAGCGCCTATGTCTTTGCCAAGGAGGGTGTCAGCATTCCCTTTCCCGAAGGCGGAAGGCTGTTTCTTTCCGCCTCGATCCGGGACTTCTGGATGAGTTATGAATACCTGTTCCTGCGGGGCAAGCTGGGAAAACCTGTCAAGGATCTGCCCCTTTACTCTGAGTTCATCGCCGGGCCGGCCCCTGCCGATGTCAAGGAAACCTTGAGTGGATTCCGGTAACATGATGCATGACCTTCTGAATATGGACCCACCACAGCTTGCCGGCTGGATCAGGGGCATTCTGCCATACGGTCTGCCGGGATTTTTCCAACGGTCAGCATTGCGCAGATTTCATGCGCATATCACCCCGCATATGCCGGGCGGCACGATCTTTCCCCATGTTCACCACGGTGGAATAGGTTTCTTTGTCGCCGGGGCACATGAGGCGGATTTGAATACCCTGCCCGAACACATCTATCTCGCAATGCGGTCCTTTGAGGCTAACGCCCCGGACAGCTTTTTTCGCGCATTGGCAATCGAGTTTGTATCCGCCGAGTATAATGTTGACGAGTGTATTGATCGGGCGAGGCGGCGCATCGATCATTGTAACGAGTATTCTGGTTACTATTTTGTAAATGGCTCGATATGCTATCTGCCCCGGGAATCCGGGGCAGATAGTACATATCAGGCCCGAGCGTCCACGCATGTCGAAATTAGTCCGCATACCGGTTCAAGCAGCCCAAACTTGCGGGTATCCAACAGGGTAATAAACGGAAAATCCAACCCATGACCATCTGTGACCAGAACCACGCTGCAAGGCGCATATGCTCCGGGCGCATGACCAAATTCCGTGGCAAAGTGGTGTCTCTTGCCCCGATCACACTTGCATGTGCCATTACAATGGCCTCAGCCCTGCCAGTTGCCGCCGGATGCACAGGCATAGGCACCGCAACGCCTTATTGCACAACAGCCATCGGCGAGGCGCCCAGCAGTGGCCGCATTCAATCAACCACATTGACAGATCAACCCTCGGTCGGAACGCTGTCAGGCTGGATCGTCGAGAATGGCGCCTACTTCCAGAGCGTTGGAAGCAATGCCGCAACAACGGCCGTTACTGTGACCGCGACCAACGTCAACATGTCCTCGACCACGATAACGGGAATGGGCGTAATTCACCTTGGCGGATCAAACGGCCAAGGCGGCAGCAGTGCAGACCTGACCATTCGCGATTCGGTTCTGATCCAGAATGCCGCATCGGGGCATGGCACCGCATCACATGGTGCACGCGGTTATGCAATCCTGCGGATGTATGGCACGACGGTTACCCATAACGCAAATAACGCGACAGGTTTCGGGGTCGGTGTCATTACGGGCTGGTGGCCGTCAATGGCGGTTGATGGCGATGCCACCATGATCCTTGATGATAGCACCGTCACGTATAACGGGCAGGCTTCTGCGGTCATACTGGACGCAACCTACGGCTATCGCCTGCCCAGCGGGCAATATGCCGGCAGCAGCACGGTGCTGGAGGTGTCGAACAGCACCATTTCCGCACCGAACCTGCTGGGTTATGGCATCAATGCGCGGTCAATGCTGCGCGGCAATACCATAAGCATAGCCGATTCGACCGTCGAGGGCGGCAATGTGGCCGTTTATACAAGGTCTGCCGCCGGGCATATGACCCGGATCGACATTGCAGAATCTGTCATTCGCGGGCTTGGCGGCACTGCCATAACAAACAATCTGGGCAATTCCGACATCACCATAACGGATTCCGAGGTTCACGGCAGCATCCTGCTGGATCAAGGCAGCGATGATCTGCGCCTCGACAATGTATCGCTGCAAGATCTGGGTGTTCTGGATGGAGGTGACGATACCTCGGTGGCCGATGGCTGGATTGACAGGCTGACGCTGGCCAATCTGACTGACGCATTCAGCGGTGCGGCGATTCAGAACTGGGAACAGATCACCCTTGAAAACGCGACTCTGACCCTGTCTGATGTCGGCGGAACATTGACCTCATCGACCGAGGACGGGTATGGGATATTCCTTACCCGCAATTCCGTTCTGGCGGCCTCGGGTGCCTATACCATCGACGCCGATATGTCTGTCGGTGCAGGATCCGTCTTTCGTCCGAACACGGCTGCCACACCGGAATCCATTCGGGTTGCAGGCGATCTGCGCAATTCGGGGGTTATTGACCTTGCCAATCGGGCAGCAGGCGACATTCTGACCGTTGACGGCAATTATGTCGGTGACAATGCGCTGATCATGGTGGACGCTTGGCTGACGGGCGTCGAGGCTGCCTCCAGCATCGACCGGTTGGTCATCGCAGGCGATGCGACGGGCGGGCGTGCGGATTACGTATGGGTAGACAACCTGAACACCGACGCAGCCACCGGACTGGAATCGCTGCTGACCATCGACATAGCCGGGCGATCCGAGGCGCGTTTCCTGCTACAAAGACGGGTCGTTTCGGGTGCCTATGAATATCTTCTGAACCGCCATGCAGACGGCAACTGGTATCTGGAGTCCGTGCGCATGACCGGCGACACCGGGGCCACAGGTGATACCGGGGCGACGGGCGATACAGGGGCG
>JAUNTL010000168.1 GCA_030538705.1 Paracoccus sp. (in: a-proteobacteria)
GGCGGTCCATTTTCAGGATCTGGAACGGCTGTTTCAGACCCATCAGCGGGCCGGCGTCGCGCACCGGGCGCACATCCACCTGAGAGCCGGGCAGGAAGGCCACGGCACCGCCCAGATCGACGGTAAAGCCACCCTTGACGCGGCCAAAGATCGCGCCATCGACGCGCTCTTCAGCGGCATAGGCTTTTTCAAGGCGGTCCCATGCCTCTTCGCGGCGGGCCTTTTCGCGCGAAATCGAGGCTTCGCCGCGGGCATTTTCCACGCGGTCCAGATAGACCTCGACCTCATCGCCGACGGCCAGATTGGCCTCTTCGCCGGGATTTGCAAATTCTTTCAGATCGACGCGGCCTTCCATCTTGTAGCCGACATCAATGATGGCCTGACCGGCCTCGATGGCAATGACCTTGCCTTTGACAACCGAACCCTCGTCGGGGGTGTCAATATCGAGGCTTTCATTCAGCATCGCCTCGAATTCTTCCATGCTTGCGCGTTCAGCCATAAGCAGTCGTTTCCTTTGTGTTGATATACAGGCCAGACGGTTGGCTCCGCCGGTCTTTATGGGGCCTTTCGGGAATGACAAAGGGTCGCAGCAATGCCCGACCCATTCAAAAGCGGCCTGTTCTGGCCATGTCGATCCGATTGACTTGGCCGCGCATATAGCGCCGATCATGCCCGGGCGCAAGCACGCGCCGGGCAAAAACGGGGAAATCGCCGGTAAATGCCGCGTTTTCCCCACCAGCCGCTTTTAATCGAGGCGCGTGACCAGCTCATCCATCGGCCGGCGCACCTTGGTCAGGCCCGAAAGCCAGTCACCTTCGGGCGCGCGATAGCCCAGGGGCAGCAACACGACCGAGCGCAGCCCCCTGTCACGCAGGCCGAGGATGTCATCAACGGCGCCGGGATCGAACCCCTCCATCGGGGTGGCATCGACGCCTTCAAAGGCGGCGGCGACACAGGCGACGCCAAGGGCGATATAGGCCTGGCGCGCGGCATGGTCAAAGTTCACCCCGGCCGGACGCGGCAGATAGGCAGCCTTCAGCCGGTCATAATAGGCCGCAAGCCTGTCAGACAGCCCGCCGCGATCCGTCGCCATCTGCGCGGCCACGGCATCAATGCGGGCCTCGGTATAGTTATCCCATGCGGCAAAGATCAGCAGATGCGAGCCATCGGTGATCTGGGCCTGATCCCATGCGACCGCGCGGATGCGGTCACGGATCGCGGGATCGGTGATCAGCAGTATCTCATAGGGCTGAAGCCCGCTGGAGGACGGCGCGAGCCGGATCGCCTCCAGAATCGCCGCGATCCTGTCTTCGGGGACGGCGCGCGAGGCGTCCATCTGTTTGGTCGCATAGCGCCAGTTCAGTCTTTCATGCAACATGCTGATCCCTTTTCGATATTGCTTGGCGCGATCTGGGCACAGCTGGCCGGCGACACAACGGCGCCGGCCTGCATGGCAGCTATGCGTTCAGGCGGGATTCAACCAATGCGATGGCCTGGGCGACGGCCTCGTCGATACTCATGCCAGAGGTGTCCAGCACCACCGCATCGGCGGCGGCGATCAGCGGGGCGGTGGCGCGCGCGGCGTCGCGGGCATCACGTTCACGCAGCGCTGCCAGCGTCTCGGCCGGATCGGCACCGATCTCGGCGGCCCGCCGGGCGGCGCGCACCCGGTCCGAGGCAATGACATAGAGCTTGAGCGCCGCATCAGGGCAGATCACCGTGCCGATATCGCGCCCGTCAAGAACCGCGCCGGGTTCGCGCGCGGCGAAACGACGCTGAAAATCGGTCAGCGCCGCGCGCACCTCGGGGATGGCGGCCACGCGGCTGGCCGCCTGCCCTGCCTCGTTCGAGCGCAGGTCCGGCCGGGCCAGATCCTCGGGCGTCAGCGCCTGCGCCGCGGAAATCGCATCCCCGCCCCTTGCGCCCACCGCCCGATAAAGCAGGCCGGTATCCAGATGGTGAAAGCCGAAACGCGCCGCCAGCGCGCGCGCGATGGTGCCTTTCCCGGATGCGGCAGGGCCGTCGATGGCGATGGTGAACATTGGGGCCTCCGGGTTCTGTCGGCGATTGTCGTGGCGCGCGGGCAAGGCCCGGACAGCGCCCTTATCCTTTATCGGCCTTGTGCTGCCACAGCCGGCCCATGAAATCGACGAATTCCGTGCAGATCAGAATCCGGCCCTCATCGGGATCGTAAAAGGCATTCTCCTCGCCGCAAGATGTCAGCACCACCTCAAGCGGGTCGGGCAGTGAAATTTCTTCGGCAAGTGCGGTGACCTCCTCGGCCAGCAGCGCGGCGATCTCGGGTGCGGCACCGCCAGATTGATCGCTGAACCGCGGCGGATGCCCCTCGGTCAGATCATCGAGAAACTGACCCCAGGAATCTTCCAACATGGCGCGCTCGTAGACGCACAGCTCGGCCCGCTCGGCCGGCAGATCCGATTCGTCCAGCACATTTCCGCGGCGTTCAGGATCGCCACCGTAATACAGGCACATTGTCGTATAATAGCGTTGCAGATCGCTGGAATGTTCATCCCACCACGGGAACGGCTCGATGGCGGACTGATCGGCCAGACGAAAGCCCTGCCCGACATGGGCGGTGATTTCCGCCGCCGCCTCATCCTGCCAGACCAGATCCGTCATCAGCACCGCAAGCTGATCGGCGGCATCCTCTTCCTTGCCCAGCACCGGAAGCTCCAGCTGGTCAATCAGCGCATGGCCCAGTTCGTGATAGAACACCCACAGCACATTGGCCTCGATGAATGACTGCCGGTCCTCGGCCGGCAGCGGGTCAGCCAGAGCGGGGGTGACAAGACCAAGGGCCAGAAAAGCGGCCCGAAGCGGGGATGAAAAGGACATATGCAGGCTCCTGCGGGATAGTTTGAAATGTCAGCAAAGTGACAAAAGCGCCAGACTTTCGTCCGGCGCTTTCATTCCCGTCCGGCGAGGGCGGACGATTTCAGAGATCAGGCGCCGCCGAGCGTCTTGGCAACTTCGGCTGCGAAATCCTCTTCTTTCTTTTCGACACCCTCGCCAACCTCGACGCGGGCAAAGCCGGTCACTTCGACGCCGGCATCCTTGGCGACCTGCGCCACGGTCAGGTCAGGGTTCATGACGAATTTCTGACCCAGCAGGGTCACTTCCTCAAAGAACTTTGCCATCCGGCCTTCGATCATCTTTTCGATCACGGCCTCGGGCTTGCCCGATTCGCGGGCCTGCTCGGTCAGAACGCTTTTCTCGCGCTCGACAAGCGCCGGGTCGAGATCGGCCTCGGACAGCGATGCCGGGTTGGTCGCGGCGATATGCATGGCGATCTGCTTGCCGATTTCCTCGGCCTTGGCCTTGTCACCGTTCAGCGCGACCAGAACGCCGATCTTGCCCATGCCGGGGGCGGCAGCGTTATGGACGTAATGGACGATGGTATCGCCGTCCAGAACATGCATCCGGCGCAGGGTCATGTTTTCGCCGATCCGGGCGATGGCCTCGGTCAGGACTTCCTCGACCGGCTTGCCGTTCAGATGGGTCTGGCGCAGCACCTCGACCGATTCCGCCGTCTCGACGGCGACATCAGCGATCTCGCGCACGAGCTTCTGGAAATCGGCGTTCTTGGCAACGAAATCGGTTTCCGAATTCAGTTCGATCGCAACGCCGCGGCCATCGCGGACGGCGACGCCCACCAGCCCCTCGGCAGCGATCCGGTCGGATTTTTTCGCGGCCTTGGCCAGGCCCTTGGTGCGCAGCCAGTCGATCGCGGCCTCGAAATCGCCGTTGGTTTCGGTCAGCGCCTTTTTGGCGTCCATCATGCCCGCGCCGGTCTTTTCGCGCAGGTCCTTCACCATCGCAGCGGTGATCGCCATGGTTTTCTCCTCAATGCAGATTGCTCAGGCGGGGCATATCCCCGCCCGGTGTCAGTTCGGTGACGCCTGCTCAGGCCTCGGCTTCGGCTTCGGCCGGCGCCGCAGCGTCGAGTTCCTCGGCCGGCGCCTCGGCAAGCGCGCCCAGATCAACGCCCGCAGCGCCCATCTGCGCCGACATCCCGTCAAGGGCTGCACGGCTGGCCAGATCGCAATAAAGCGCGATCGCACGGGCAGCGTCGTCATTGCCGGGGATGACGTAATCGACGCCATCGGGCGAACAGTTGGTGTCGACCACCGCCACGACCGGGATGCCCAGCTTGCGGGCTTCGGCAATGGCGAGATCTTCCTTGTTGACGTCGATCACGAACAGCAGGTCCGGCAGACCGCCCATCTCGCGGATGCCGCCGAGGCTGGCTTGCAGCTTGGCCTGCTCACGCTCGAGTTGCAGGCGCTCTTTCTTGGTCAGCCCTTCGGCGCCCTGCACCATGGTCTCGTCAATCTGCTTGAGGCGGCCGATCGACTGCGAAACGGTTTTCCAGTTGGTCAGCGTGCCACCCAGCCAGCGGTGG
>JAUNTL010000169.1 GCA_030538705.1 Paracoccus sp. (in: a-proteobacteria)
TGTTGACGAACAGGAAATCCCCGATCAGCAGCGTATCCTTCATGCTGCCCGAGGGAATCCAGAACGGCTGAAAGAACAGGGTGCGAAAGATCCCCGCGATCACCAGCGCCCAGAAGATCGTCTTGACCGTCTCCCAGATGCCACCGTCCTTTTTCGTCGTGCTGGCCATTGGCTGCCCTCATGTCAGATGCCGCGCTGTCATGCGGCCCGGCGCGGGGCAAAGTCAAGCGCGGCGGGCTTGCCTTTGCCAACCCTGTGTGCAGGATCGCCCCGGACAAGGCAGGGGGACGCCATGCTGGTGCTGTATTCGATGCCCAGTTCCGGCAACAGCTACAAGGTGCGGCTGATGCTGGCGCTGACGGGGCGCACGGCCCGCGTGGTGGATGTCGAGGATTCCAGCCCCGCATTGGCCGGGGCCAAGGCGGCAGATGCGCTGCCCTTTGGCAAGGCGCCTGCGCTGCATCTGGATGACGGGCGGGTTCTGGCAGAATCGAACGCAATCCTGTTCTGGCTGGGTGAGGGGACGGATTTTGTCCCCGCCGACCCCTTTACCCGCGCGCAGATGCTGTCATGGATGTTCTGGGAGCAAAACCAGCACGAGGGCGTGATCGCCGTGCGCGCGGGATTGCGCACCTATCCGTCCAAGGCGGCAGCGGCCACGCCGGAACGTCTGGCGGATCTGCTGGATCGCGGGCACGCCCTGCTGGCGGTGATGGAGGCACATCTGACCCGCGCCGACTGGCTGGCGGGCAGCCGCGCCAGCCTCGCCGACATCTGCCTTTATGACTATACGCACAGCGCGGGCAGCAAGGGCGGCTTTGAGATGGCGCGGTTTCCCGCGATCAACCGCTGGCTGGCGCGGGTGGCCGCGCTGCCCGGCTTTGTGACACTGGACGGGGGCGAGGCTGCACATGTCGCCTGAATACCGCATGATGCTGGCAATAGCCGCCCTGCCCTTCGTGCTGGTCTGCGCGGTGGTGGTGCGGGCTTCGGGCGGCAGGCGGGTGATCTGGTCGGCGGCTCTGGCGGTGGTGTTGACGGGTGCGGCGCTGGCGCTGTCGATGCTGGATGACGGCAGCGGCAACCGGGCGGCCATGCTGGCCGCACAAATCGCCCCGCCGCTGATGGCGGTGGGGTTCTTTGCGGCCAGCGTCACGATCTGGAGTTTCGTGTTCTGGCGGGCCGAGCGCCGCGAGGGTTAGAAATCGCCCGCGTTGCAAAAGGCCGGGCGGCCGGAGCCGTAACGCGCGTCCCAGTCGCCGATCGCCACGCGCTCGGCCTTCTTGGTCACGGGGGCGCCGCTTTTCGTGGGCTTGCCGTCCTCGGCCAGCTCATATTTCAGTTCCTGCCGCCCGGTGCGCAGGTTCCAGCTACAACTCATCGTGCTGCCGCTGATGCGGTCAAAGACGCCGTAATCATAGCCGACGACCAGATAGGCCCCGTCGCGAAAGGCAATCGTCAGCGACTGGTTCCAGCCATAGCGCCCGACGCCGGTGTTTTCCGTCAGCAGCACCAGACTGCCGGCCTCGTTGCGCTGCAACTCGGGCGCCTGCCCGTCCATCGGGCCGCCCCAGGCGATGCCGTCGGCGCGGGCCAGTTCCTCGCCGGTTTGCGCGCGGATGACAAGATCGAGGTCGCCGCCATCGGCGGCAGCGCGCTCCAGCGCGACCTGCTCGCAGCCCCCGCGCGCGGGGTCGAGGTCGAGGCACAGATCCGCCACCGGCGCCGCAGACAGGGCGGCAGGGGTCGCAAAAGCGATCAGGGCAAGGATGGTGACGCGCATGGCGTTCCTTTCAGTTGCGGCGCAACGCGCCAGTGATACCGCCCCAAAGCGGCGAAATGATGCGCGCGACCACCGGGATCAGCGCCATGCCCAGCACAAGGCCGAACACCCCGTCCAGTGCCGCCGTGACCAGCCAGCGCAGGAAACCGGCGGCTTGCGGGATGGCGGCGGCGGCGGCCTCGGCCTGTGCGCTGATCCAGCCGTAAGGCTGATGCATCCCCAACTCGTGCAGGCCGTGGATGACGATATTGCCGCCGACCCAGATCATCGCCGCCGTCCCCACCACCGTCAGCGCGCGCATGAATCCGGGCATGACCCGCACGATCCCGCGCCCGATGGCCGCCTGCGCGCCCCCGCGCCCGGCCATATGCAGGCCAATGTCATCGGCCTTCACGATCAGCGCGACAAAGCCGTAAACGGCCGCCGTGATCGCCACCGCGACGACCGCGAGGATCGCGGCCTTGGTCCAGACCGTATCCGCCGCAGGTATCGTCGCCAGCGCAATCGTCATGATCTCGGCCGACAGGATGAAATCGGTCTTGATCGCGCCAGCGACGCGCTGTTCCTCCAGCAGGGTGGCGTCGCCGGTCAGGTCGGGGATGTGGTCCTCGGCCTCGGGGTGCAGGCTGTGCCAGATCTTTTCGGCCCCTTCAAAGCACAGATAGCCGCCGCCCAGCATCAGCAGCGGCGCAATCGCCCAGGGCGCAAAGGCCGACAGCAGCAGCGCCACCGGCAACAGCAGCACCAGCTTGTTGAACAGCGAGCCTTTGGCGATGCGCCAGACGATCGGCAATTCGCGGCTGGCGTCAAAGCCGTGGACATATTTCGGCGTGACGGCGGCGTCGTCGATCACCGCGCCCGCGGCCTTGGCCCCCGCCTTTGCGGCCTGCCCGGCCACATCGTCGATGGAGGCCGCCGCGACCTTGGCGATCCCCGCCACATCATCCAGCAGCGCCAGCAATCCGCTCATCTCGGCCCCTTATCCGTTCTGCGGCAACGCAGCAGCCGCGATTTGGTTGCGACAGATGAATACAAAGCCGCCCGCGCGGGGGCCTCGCGGTTCTGTTATCACCATGCCACAGCCAGGCAGGAGGGCCAAACCGATGACTGACCGTATGATTTTCGCGCTGTTCGCCACCATGTCGGGGCTGATGGCGGGTTTTTTCTTTGCATGGACCAACCCGGCGATGATGGGCTTTGCCCATACCGCGCCAGAGGTCTATGTCGCCGCCATGCAGCAGATCAACCGCATAGTGCAGAACGCCACCTTCGGCGCGCTGTTCTTTGGCATCCTGCCGGTCGCCGCGCTGGCGGCATGGCGCGCGGGCTGGGCATGGCCGGTGGTGGCCGCGGCGGGTCTGGCGCTGACGGCATTCGCCGTCACCATGATCTTCAACGTGCCGATGAACCGCGCAATGGATGGCTGGGATCTGGCCGCCCTGCCCCCCGCGACCGAGATCGAGGCATTCCGTATCCGCTGGCAGCGCCTGAACACGCTGCGCGCGGTTGCCTCGTCTCTGGGCACCGCGCTGATGGCGGGATGGTTGGCGGGGCTTTGGGGCACGCGCGCCCCCTTGCACCGCCCGGC
The DNA here is from genome assembly GCA_030538705.1 of Paracoccus sp. (in: a-proteobacteria). GTDB lineage: Bacteria > Pseudomonadota > Alphaproteobacteria > Rhodobacterales > Rhodobacteraceae > Paracoccus. Next base: position 3,372 of record JAUNTL010000169.1, read on the forward strand.
GTGATGCTTCATCACCGTGCTTGCTGCATGAAAGGGGCGCGAAGATGGCCGATCTGGATATGAATGCCAAACCCACCGAGGACATCGACCTGCGCGAGGTGTTCGGCCTCGACAGCGACATGAAGGTCAAGGGCTTTGCCGAGCTGACCGCGCGTGTCCCGGCCATCGACAGCACCTATAAATTCGACCCCGACACGACGCTCGCGATCCTTGCGGGCTTTGCCTATAACCGCCGGGTGATGATTCAGGGCTATCACGGCACCGGCAAATCCACGCATATCGAACAGGTGGCGGCGCGGCTGAACTGGCCTTGCGTGCGGGTGAACCTCGACAGCCATGTCAGCCGCATCGACCTGATCGGCAAGGACGCGATCAAGCTGGTCGATGGCAAGCAGGTGACGGTGTTCCACGAAGGCATCCTGCCCTGGGCGCTGCGCAACCCGACCGCGATCGTCTTTGACGAATATGACGCCGGCCGCGCCGATGTGATGTTCGTCATCCAGCGCGTGCTGGAGGCCGAGGGCAAGCTGACGCTGCTGGACCAGAACGAGGTCATCACCCCGAACCCCTATTTCCGCCTGTTCGCCACCGCCAACACCGTGGGCCTTGGCGACACGACCGGGCTTTATCACGGCACGCAACAGATCAACCAGGGCCAGATGGACCGCTGGAATCTGGTGGCGACGCTGAACTATCTGTCCCACGACGCCGAGGCCGCCATCGTGCTGGCCAAGGTGCCGACCTATAACAACGAAAAGGGCCGCAAGATCATCGGCCAGATGGTCACGCTGGCCGATCTGACGCGCACGGCCTTCATGCAGGGCGACCTGTCCACGGTGATGTCGCCGCGCACCGTCATCAGTTGGGCACAGAACGCGCGGATTTTCGACAATGTGGGCTATGCGTTCCGGCTGACCTTCCTGAACAAATGCGACGAGCTGGAGCGTCAGACCGTGGCCGAGTTCTATCAGCGTCTGTTCGACGAGGAACTGCCCGAAAGTGCAGCGAATACCGCCGCCTGAGGGGCGCAGGCGGCAGGCGCGGGCGGCAG
>JAUNTL010000031.1 GCA_030538705.1 Paracoccus sp. (in: a-proteobacteria)
CGGCATGGGTGGCATGGGCGGCATGATGTAATCAGCCCCCTGCCCTTATACGGCGGAAATGAAGGCCACCCCCCGGGGTGGCCTTTTTTATGGCACCGGGGCTGGCCACCGGCAGCCGGCTCTGACATCCTGACGGCAAGGGACAGGAACGGATGAGATGACCGGGAACGACCAGATCAGGCACCGCGAGGCGCGGGCATTGGTTCTGGCCATGTGGGGCAACCTGTTCATGGCCGCGGCGGGCGTTCTGGCGGGTTTTTTGTCCAATTCCAACGCCATCATCATGGACGGTCTGTTTTCACTGGTGGGATTCGTCTCGGCGCTCATGGCGCGGCGGATATCGGCACGGCTGGGCAGCGGACCGGACCGGCTCCGGCCATGGGGCTATGCCGCCGACGAGGCGATTTTCGTCACCTTCCGCTCGCTCATTCTGCTGGGTCTGGTGGCCTCGGCACTGGTATCGGCGGCCTTCAACATCACCGGCTATCTGCGTGGTGACATGCCGCCAAAGCTGAATTTCGCGCCGATGCTCGTCTATTTCGTGGTGATCGGTGTGACCTGTGCGGGCCTGTGGTGGGTCAGCCATCACGCATGGATCAGATCGGGCCGGAAAAGCGATATCCTGCGGCTGGAATCCCGTGCCGCCGCATTTGACGGGGCAATCACCGGGGCGGCGGGCCTCGGGCTTGGGCTGGTCTACGCCTTTGGCGACGGCGTGCTGGCGCCGATTGCGCCGATCGGCGATTCCCTGATCGTGGTTGCATTGTGCCTGCTGGCTGTCGGGCAATATGTTGCAGGCTTCCGCGGCGGTCTGGCCGAGCTGGCGGGCGTCACTGCGCCGCCTGCCGCGATTGCCGCCGCGCGCCGTGCGTTGCGCCCGGCACTGGCCGAGGACGGGGGCGAGTTGATCGACTTTTCGGTCAGCAAGATCGGCCGCAGCCATCTGATCACCTGCTATTACAATCCGCGCCGCCCCGCCTCCGCCGCCGAGATCGACCGGCTGAACCTGCGCCTTCTGGCCGATATCGCGCCGGTCCTGCCCCATAGCGATGTGCTGCTTCTGGTCACCGGCTATGGGCGACGCTGGCCCGCCGATCTCTGGCCGGGCGAGGCGGACCCCTCATGAGTGCCCTCAACTGATGCGTCATAGCGCCTGAGACAGCCACGCGCTGCCGGCTTCTGCCCTGCCCGCTCATGTCCCGCCACGCAGGCAGGGCGGCCGCCCCCCGCTGACCGGTCAGGGCCAGTCCCAAAGGCGGGATCGTTCATCATGAAACATATGGGTCAGGAAGAAACGGCCCGCGCCCGGGCAGCCGGACAGTCTGCGCGATCCCCCTCAGGTCTTGACCACGCCTTCGACGCCCATGGCCTTGCACAATGCGGCAAAGCGCGCCTCGGCAACCTCGCCGAACAATGCCCGGCCGGTCTTGCTGAGCGTCAGCTCAAGCGTATTCTTCTTGCCCGACATTTTCAGCGCGCCGGCCTCGGAGGGGTCCTTGATCGAGAACATCGCGCCGAAGCGCATCGCCTTTCCCAGCACCTCGGCGGCCTGCAACTGTTCCTCGGACAGCATGGCAAACAGCGGCGCCATCGGAGAGGCACCGCGCGAGTTGCGATAGCGATGCAGCAGGGCGACGCCCAGAAAGACCCGCTCGGGATGGGACAGCGCAGCCATATTGGCGCGGGTCACATTGTCGAAACAGGCCTCGGCCCGGTAATCGGGATGGGTGCGCCAGGCGGTATCATGCAAAAGGCAGGCTGCCCGGGTCAGGCGGTCGCGTTCGGGCGCCACATCCTCGAACAGCGGGTTCAGGAACTGATACAGCTTTTTGCCAAAGCCGGGTATGCGCGCCATCTGCCGTTCGGTAAAGCGCGCCGATTCCAGCAGCGGGTCACGGGCGCGCAGGCTGGCCGACATATGTTCATAAAGCAGCCCCTCGCGGATACCGTAGGAGGACAGGGCCAGCTCACGCGGGGCAAAGGTCTCGACCAGCTGGCGCAGCACCTGACTGGCCAGCGGCACCAGCTCGATCCGCGAGGCCGAGATGCCGGTGCGGCTGCGCAGCGCCTGCAAGTCGCTCTGACCCAGCCAGCGCACGGTTTCCGCGACGGCCTGCGGGCTCATGCGGTATTCGTGCAGCACCGTCATCGGATAGGCCGCGCGCTCCATGTCCAGCCGGGCGATCGCCCGCCACGAACCGCCGACCAGATAGATACGCTCATGCCTGGTGCCAAGCTTGTCCGCCAGCTCCTCGATCCCGCGCCGGATATGGTCGCGCAGCCCGTCCGCGCCCCCCTTGACCTGTTGCAGGCGAAACGGTCCCAGTTGCGAGGTCGCGCGCTTGCCGACGCGGCCCTTGCCGTCAAGCTCGGCCAGCTCCATCGAGTTGCCGCCGATATCACAGACCAGACCGCGCGCATCCGGCCAGCCCAAAAGCACACCCTGCGCCGACAGCCGCGCCTCTTCCTCGCCATCAACGATCTGGAGCTTGAGGCCGGTTTCCTTTTCGACCCGCTTGCGGAAATCGGGGCCATCGGCGGCATCACGCACGGCCGCGGTGGCGACGACGGTCATCGGGCGCACCTTCATCCCCTGCGCGATGGCCGCAAAACGGCGCAGCGCCGCCAATGCGCGCTCGACCCCCTCGGGGTTCAGCCGGCCGGTGCGTGCCATATCCTTGCCCAGCCCGGCCATGATCTTTTCGTTATAGAAATAGGCCGGCGAGCGCGCCGCGCCATCAAAGATCACCAGCCGGATCGAGTTCGAACCGACATCGACCACGCCAACCCGGCTGAGCGCGCGCGCAGAAGCGTCCTCGAACAGCCCTTCAAACGGATCCTCGGGTTTCACCTTGCCGTTCATTGCCAGCCCCTGAATTCACGCCGCGGTTCACGCTTCTGTGACCGCTTTTTGCCTAATCGGCGCTGTGGGTCAAGGCGGGCACATCGCCCGCACCGGCCCGGCCGCGACCCGACAAGGACGGGTTTTCCATGAAGAAACGGTGACAGTCGAACAGGTCATCACGCCCGGCCGGCAGGTGGCGCAGATAGCGCCCGTCAGGCGAGAGGATCCAGCTCTGGGCCTCGTCGGCCATATTGGCGGCCATGATCTGGCTGACAATCTGTGCCTTGACCGTATCATTCATGCATTCGACCAGTGTTTCCACGCGCCGGTTCAGGTTGCGCCCCATCCAGTCAGCCGAGGAGATGAACACGCGCGCCTTGCGCGAAGGCAGGCCAAAGCCATTGCCGAAACAGACGATCCGCGAATGTTCCAGAAACCGGCCAACGATGGATTTGACGCGGATATTGTCGGACAGACCCGCAATCCCCGGCCGCAATCCGCAGATCCCCCGGATCACCAGATCTATGCGCACCCCGGCCTGAGCGGCGGCATAAAGCGCGTCGATGACATCAGGCTCGATCAGCGAGTTCATCTTGGCCCAGATGGCGCCCGGACGGCCGGCGCGCGCCATCTCGGCCTCGCGCGCGATCATGTCGATCAGACGTTCCTTCATCGAAATCGGCGATATCGCGATATTCTCCAGCCCCTCGGGCTGGACATAGCCGGACAGAAAGTTGAACACCTTGGTCGCATCACGGCCAAGTGCCGCATCACAGGTAAACAGCGACAGGTCGGTATAGATCCGCGCCGTGATCGGGTGATAATTGCCGGTGCCGTAATGGGTATAGGTGACAAGCCGGTCCCCCTCGCGGCGCACCACGGTCGAGATCTTGGCATGGGTCTTGTAGTTGACAAAGCCATAGACGACCTGCGCGCCCGAACGTTCCAGCCGCCGGGACTGGCGGATATTCGCGGCCTCGTCAAAGCGCGCCTTGAGTTCGACCAGTGCCGTCACCGACTTGCCCGATTCGGCGGCCTCGCACAGCGCCTCGACAATCGGACTGTCGCGCGAGGTGCGGTAAAGCGTCTGTTTGATCGCCAGCACATCGGGATCGCGTGCCGCCTGCTGCAAAAAGCGCACGACCATGTCAAAGGTTTCATAGGGATGATGCAGCAGCATGTCCTTTTGCCGGATCGCCGCGAACATGTCGCCGTCGTGATCCTGCACCCGTTCGGGCACACGGGGCGAAAACGCCGGCCATTGCAGGTCGCGGCGGTCATCCAGCACCAGTTCCTTGAGATCGGCCATACCCAGCAGACCCGAAACCTCGATCACCTCGTCGCGGTCGACATGCAGTTCCGACATGATGATGCGGCGCAGCGCGTCGGGCGCGCCCTCGGTAATCTTCAGCCGGATGACCGAACCGCGCCGGCGGCGTTTCAGCGCGGTCTCGAATTCGCGGACCAGATCCTCGGCCTCTTCCTCGACCTCCAGATCGCTGTCGCGCAGCACACGAAAGGCGCAATGGCCGGTGTCGCGATAGCCCGGAAAAAGGCTGGCGAGATTCATCAGCAGCAGATCTTCCAGCCGCAGGAAACGGGTCGTCCCCGGCAGGCGGACGAAACGCGGCAATTGTGCGGGGATCGGCAACAGCGCCTGCATCCGCCGCCCGTCCGATTCGCGCGCCAGTTCGAGGGCCAGCGAAAAGCCCGCATTGGGGATAAAGGGAAAGGGATGGGCCGGGTCGATCGCCAGCGGCGACAGAACGGCAAAGACCTGTTCGCTGAAATAGCGGTTGAGGTATTCGGCCTCGGCCCGCGTCACGCGCGCGCGCGACAAGATGACGATGCCCCCCGCCTCCATCTCGCGGCGCAGATCGTTCCAGACCGCCTGTTGCGCCCCCATCAGGCGGCGTGCATCGGCATTGATCAGGCGCAGCTGCTCGGCCGGGCTGCGGCCGTCATGCGAGGGTGTGGTGCTGCCTTCGCGCACCAGCTCGCGCAGACCGGCAACGCGGACCGTATAGAATTCATCAAGGTTTGTCGCCGAAATCGCAACAAAGCGCAGCCGTTCCAGCAGCGGCACACGGGCATTGCGGGCCTCGTCCAGCACCCGCCAGTTAAAGGACAGCCAGCTGAGTTCCCGATTGAAAAACCGCTCCGGCCCGGTTGGCGTGCCATCGGGCATATGGCGGGCTGGCGGGACGGAATGTTTAAGAAAATCGGCCTGGGTCATCGCTTGGTCATGCAGGGTTCAGCAGCGGGCATCATGCGCCGGAGCGGCTGCAATTGTCCAGACGGGCAGCCGCCAGGGGGCACGGATCATCTGCCGGCATCCAGCCTGTCCAGCATCGCGCCCGCCAGCGGCCGGGTCAGGGCCGCGCGCGAGGCCATCGTCTCGGCATCCAGCGCCGCAACCAGCCGTCGCGCCAGCCCGAGATCACGGTCCATGCGCGCGACCAGCCAGTCGATCAGCCCGGGCGGCACGGTCATCTGACGGTCGGCGAACAGCTTGACCAGAACCGCAGCCAGCAGCGCCTCGTCCGGGGCATCAATGCGGGTCACGGGCATGGCCTCCATCCGGCTGAGCAGATCAGGCAGGCGCAGGCCCCATTCACGCGGTGCCTGCCGCGCCGTGACCAGCAACCAGCAATCACGCGCCGCACAAAGGTTCCACAGATGAAAAAGCGCAGCTTCGGCCCTGTCCCGTGCGGGGTCGGGAATGCGGTCGGCATCCTCGATCGCCACCGCGCCGCCGGGCCGCGCCAGCATATCCGCACCGGCCGGGTCCAGCTCATCAGCCCGGATCACGGCCGCACCGGTCTCGGCCGCCCAGATCGTCGCGAGATGCGTCTTGCCCGCGCCCTCGGGTCCGGTCAGCAGCATCCGCCCCTGTGGCCAGTCCTGCGGCGCCGTCAGCATGGTCAGCGCCAGCGCATTCGCGGCCGCGGGCAGAAAATCATCACGCCCGAGCGCCGTTCTGTGCGGCAGGTCAAATGTCAGTTGCCGTGCCACCGGATCAGGGCGTCCCGTCCGCATCCGGGCCTTGGCCCGGCCCGGACGACAAGGGATCGGGCGTGGTCGCCGGATGCACGCCACCGGTATAAAGCGGGCTTGCGACATAGCGCTGCACGGCGAAACGCACCAGCACGCCAAGCGCGGCCGCCATCGGCACCGCCAGCATCAGCCCGACAAACCCCAAAAGCGCGCCGAATACCGACAGCGCCAGCAGCAGCCAGACCGGATGCAGGCCAACGTGATTTCCGACGATCTTGGGTTGCAGATAATTGCCTTCGACCGCCTGGCCGGCCGCGAATATCGCAATCACCGCCCCGATCCAGACCGGCTGTCCCCAGAAATGGAACAGCGCGACCCCGATTGCCGTCGCCCCTCCGATCAGAACGCCGACATAAGGAATAAAGGACAGGATCGCCGCCCCGATCCCGATCGCCAGCCCGTAAGGCAGCCCGACCATCATCAGCGCCAGAGAATAAAAGGTGCCAAGGATCACGATCACCGTCCCCTGCCCGCGCACGAAACCCGAAAGCGTCGCGTCGATCTCTTGCGCGAGGCGGCGGATGACGGGCGCATGCTGGCGCGGCAGCAGATCGTCGATACGTGCGACCATCTTGTCCCAGTCCAGCAGCAGGTAAAAGGACACCACCGGCACGATGACCAAAAGCGCGATCACGCTTACCATGCTGGCCACCGACCCCAGAACCGAACCGATCAGCGCCGCCCCGCGATTGCCGATGATTGATGCCAGATCGGCAAGGGCGGACTGAACCGTCCCGCCCTCGGGCAGGATACCGGGGAAATGGGTCATCAGAAACAGCCGCAGCCGCTCGATCATATCGGGGGCGGCGGCGATCAGCTGGCTGAGCTGACGCAGCACAAGGGGCGCGAGAATCAGCACAAAAGCCACAAAGATCAGCACCGCCGCCACAGTGATGACGACAACCGCCAGAACCCGGCTCAGCCCCATACGTTCCAGCCGGTCGGCCACCGGGTCCAGCAGATAGGCGACGCCGGCCCCGATGACAAAGGGCAAGATCGCCTGCCCCAGCCCCCAGAGCGCCAGCATCAGCAGAATGAAAGCCACGCCCCACCAGATAACCTGTGCCCGCGTCGAGATTTGCATGTGCCGCCCTTTGCGCCGGAGTTTTCCGGCTCTATATCGGGGGCATGGGCAATTACGTCAATCTGGTCAAGCTTTGTGTCGGCGCCGACGGGCCGGAGGCGCTGGAGGCGTGGCAGCAGCAGCGCTATGGCGAGGCGCCGGCCGCGCATGTGACGCGCATGTGGCCAAAGCGCGAGGCCGAGTTGCTGGCCGGCGGTTCGATCTATTGGGTGTTTCGCGGGGTCATGCTGGCGCGTCAGCGTCTGATCGGACTGGAAGAGCGCATCGGCACCGACGGCATTCGCCGCTGCGCGCTGATCCTCGAACGCGACCTGATCCGCGTCGCCGCCGTGCCGCGACGGCCGTTTCAGGGCTGGCGCTATCTTGATCCGGGCGACGCACCGCCCGATCTGGCCGCCGGGCGCGACCATGACGACGCGCTGCCCCCGCGCCTTGCCGCCGAACTGGCCGAAATGGGCCTGCGCTGAAACAGGAACCCGCCGCGCCCATCTTGACGCGCCCGCCCGGCTGCGATAGCCGGGCTGCATCGCGGGTGTAGCTCAATGGTAGAGCAGCAGCTTCCCAAGCTGACGACGAGGGTTCGATTCCCTTCACCCGCTCCATCATCCCGATAACGAAAATTGCGCATTCGCCTTGTTTTGCCGGCCATTGCTGCAATCTTATCGAAATTCAGGCTCGCCGAGGCGCAAGACCTCGTCAACATGTCCATCAACATGCGGGGATCTGTGATCCGGCCCTGAAATTCCCTGACGCATTGACGTCCCGGCCCGGGTGGCCGGCCAGACAGGGGCAGAAACCGGACAGGGGCAGAAAATCGCCCCTGCCCCATGATCCGGCCGGTCAGCCCGCCTCGGGGACAAAGCTGGCGACGCCGCCCTCACCCCAAAGGTATTCATTCATCGTTTTCACCGGCCGGTCGGTTTTCACCAGCGCGACCAGCATGAAATTGAGGTTCAGATCCACCTTCGGATACCATTGCAGCTTGTCGATATTCGCCCGATAGAACTCTTCTGTAATATCCCGTCTCTGGAACCATGCCGGGCATATCCAGTCAAAGCCGATCCGGTTAATATGATGAACATATTCCAGGAATGCCAGCTTGTTCACATGATCCGGTGGCCGCGCCTTTTTCTGGCGGCAGATTGCCTCGATTTCCTGCCATTCTTTCAGCAGGTGGCACCAGTCCCCGGCATCCTGATTGGAATGCGAAGCGCTTGCCCCGCGAAACAGGTTGATCGACATGAAAACGCGCCCGCCGACCCGAAGCAGATCGTTGACCTTTTCAAGCGATGCGATCGGATCAGGGATATGCTCCAGCACGTTATAGGACTGAACGAAATCGAAATACCCGTTATATTTCTCGGGGAGTTTCTCGACCGGCACCTTCAGATAGTTAAAGCGCCCGACAAAGGGACCGCCCGTATGCCGGTCATATGGGTCAACGCCCGTCACCTCGGCGCCATATTCTTCGACCAGTGCATCCGCGGATTCGCCCCTTCCACAACCCAGATCGAGGATTTTCGCCCCCTGAAGCAAAGACGGATCAATATGCAATCTGACCGGCAGGGCACGCGCGCGCTCTGTCCCCCGCTTTCTTGAGCTTTCCTCCGAGTAATCGGGCATAATAAGAGGTGCAGACGAGCTTTTCACCGCGATAAACTCCATAATAGCTGTCGGGGATCAGGCATCACTTGAACAAACAGGCGGCGCGGGTCAATCAAATACCAACCTGTTCGTTGCAACTGATGGACGTGTTGGGATTACTTTCGGCCGACAAGTCCATCCAGAGCCTCAAAAAAGCTGTTCGAGACGGCAATCGGTGCGAATCGCGCACGGATCTGCGGATCATCCGTGCCACGCTCTCCGCCAACGGCACGGCGCAGGGCGGATTCCAGCGCGCCGCTGTCGGCAGAATCAAAGATCGTCACGCCCAGTCCCGCAAGCACACGCGAGGCCAGACCGTCCGGCATGATGATCGGGCGCTCAAAACTCGCCGCCATATAGGCCGCACCCGAATTCAGCGTCTCGCCATAGGGAAGCACCATGATATCGGCGGCGCGATGCATATACTGGATTTCATGATCCGGGATCGTCCTCATCTGCAAACGCACGCGCCGGTCATCCCCCCAACGCTGTTCAAGCATTTGCACGGTCGCCGGATCGCTGGGCACACCGCCGACCAATGCGGCAAGCGGGCGCGGGCTGTCGGCCGCGACGCGGTCAAAGGCGCTCAGAAAGCTGTCCAGCTGCTTATAGGGATGAATCGAACCGAAATAGCCAAAGACAAAACTGTCAGGCGCCAGCCCATAATGCAGCCGCGCCGCCTCGGGCGTAATGCAATCGGGCTGGCTGCCCTGATAAAGCATATGCGGCACGGTAAAGTGACGCGGGGCCGGGCGGCCGAATTCGCGCTCCAGCACCGCAATATGTTCGTCCTGCATGACATGGACGGCATCGAGGTTGTCAAACAGCCATTGCCGCAGCAAGAGAAACGCCTGCGCAAAACGGTTCCCATGCGGAAAGACGTTATGCGCCGTCCATACCAGCCGCGCACCGGTGCGCGCGCGGAAATCGGACAGCCTGGCGGTGATCCGTCCGACCTGCGCCTCGGCATCGCTTTCGGTCGCGCAATTGCCGAACATGCCGGCAAACCAGTGAGCATGCAGAACGATCGGGCCGGGCCAGGAAATCTTGTCCAGCATCTCAAGCGTGCTGATGCCCAGAACGGCATAGCGGTGGGGGGCGCCCTGACCGTAAAGCAGCGCCTGATAGCGGTTGTTCCATGCCGGCGGCACGGCCAGCAGCAGCGCGGGCGGCTGATCGGCCGGGCCGGGCATGGCCGCGTCCAGCGTGACAAAGGCATCAGCCAGCACCGCGCCGGCATTCTCGGGCTTGAGGATCGTCAGCGGCAGCGTCATGCATCACCTTCGCGGCTTTGCCTTTCGGCATGGAACTGGCGCGCGGCCTCATAGGCGGCATCATAGCGGCGCACGACGCTGGACCAGACACGATCACGCATCACCCATTCGCGCGCGCGCGCAGCCCGGGCACGCAGGCCAGAGGGATCGGCCAGATCACGCTCGATCATTGCAGCCAGGGCCGCATCATCCCCGGCCGGGAATACGCCGGCACGGTCATCCCCCGCGATCTCGGCGGTCACGGGACGGTCGGACATGATGACCGGAATGCCCTGTGACATCGCTTCGAACGGTTTGAGCGGGGTGACATAATCCGAGGCGAAATCCGCGATACGTGGCACGACGAACAGATCAATCGCGTGATACCAGTCGCGCACCTCATCATGGCTGACATTACCGGGCAGGATGACCCGCCCGCCCAGCCCGCGCCGCGCCGCTTCGGCAAGGATGACCTCGCGCTGCGAGCCGTCGCCAACCATGACCAGACAGAGATCGTCATGTCCCGCTGCCGCCAGCCGGCTGAAAGCGTTGAGCAAGACAAGATGGCCCTCGCGCTGCGAAAAATTCGAGATATAGCCAATGGTCCGCTTTCCCGCGATCCCATGGGCCGCGCGCAGCGCCGCGACCCGGCCCGGATCGGCCAGCGTCTCAAAGAACGGGTCAATGGCATTGGGCACAAAGAACACACGTTCCTGCGGGACGCCACGCCCGATCAGATTGGCAACCATCGCCTGCGAAATCGTCACGACCGCATCGGACATCGCCATGCAGCGATCCTCCTGCCTCATGCGCAAAAGCGTCTGCCGCCCGCCCATCCGCGGCGCGACCGAGGGGCGCCAGGTATGTTCATGAAAGGACCGCACCTCATAGACCAGCGGGATGCGGTTGGCCCGCGCGATGGCGATGCCCTTGAGCGCGTTTTCATAGCCGCGAAACCCCGATGCGGCATGAACCAGAGAGGCGCGGCTTACCCGCGCCGCGCGGTTCCATAGCACGGTTTCCAGCGACAACAGATCCGCTGGCGCAATCTGGCGGCGGTCGAGGCCGGGATAGTTCGGATACCAGACATCAACCCCGCCGCGCCGGACAACCTCCAGCCCGTCGGCAGGGACATTCCCCGCCCCGGTCCCGGCATGGGGAGAGTTCAGCGGCATGCAGGCAACCGGCCGCAGGCCGGCATTCGCCTGCGCCTCGACGATGGAATTGCTGCGCACCGCACCGCCCGAACTCTCATCGGGATAGATCACCTTGAACAGATGCAGCGCCACTTGCGGATCCGGTTCATAGCGCGGCTGGGACGGCAGGGAGGGCAGCCAGTTCGGATCAAGATCGGCAAGATAGGCCGAAAGCGAGCGCACCTTTTGCGCCAGACGGGCATCGCGCGGCTCAAGGCTGGATTGCGCGCGGGCAATGGCAAGCTGAACCGGCATGTCGCGGGTCTGCTCGGCAATCGCGGCGGCCTGCCCGAGCCGCTCTTTATCCATCGCGGGAATGTCGATCTGCTGATGGACCTCGTCGGCGGTGATGGCGGCCGCTACCGCAGAGCTTGCCGCGACACGGGCATCGCTGTCTTGCGACAACACATAAAATGCGGCTGTCACGGCACCTTCGGGGCTGACAAAGGATTCGCGGATATCCAGCCGGCCGGCCGGCTGATCACGCCTGCTGGCCAGCCGCAGCACACCACCACCCGCCATATTGGCACAGCCTGTCAGGGACGCGCCCTCCAGAAACTTGCCCCCGGCGTCAAAATAATAGGGCGCGACAGCGATCCGTGCGCCTGCCGCCAGAGGATCATCAAGATCCACCGCGCAATTAAGCGCAATCCATTCATTGGGGCTGGTCGGGATGACCGTCTCGGCCAGCAGGCGATACCGGCCGGCCTGCAACGCCTGCCAGAGCGGCCCCTGCGGCAGCGCCTGCCGCAAGGCGGTGATGCGCGCCGGCCCGTCCCCCGCCCCGGCGCCGTCCGCGCGCAGCCCGGCCGGCAGGGCGGCGATGATATCCCCGGCCGTCGCCGCCAAAGGCTCCAGCCGGAAATCGCCGCGCGGGGCCAGTTCCTGCCCCTCGGCGGAATAGAGCCGCCAGATGATCGTCGCGGCCTCTGTGGGCAGATCGACGCTCAGCCGGAACGGGATCATACCGTCCACCGCGCGCGGGGACAGCCGGATCGTGTTCATCATGCTGTCCGTGCTTTCAAACCGCCCGCCCAGATGGCGCACCAGAGCGCCACCGGCCGCGTCACGCAGCGCAAGTTGCAACAGACCGGCGGGCCGGCCGGGGGCCGCGCCACCGGCAATCACGCCCGACAATATATAGCGGACGATGCCGGCAGGCGGCGGCTCGACCCCCTGCGCAGGATCCGGCACCGCAGCCACGGGCACCGGGATATGGCCCTGGGCGCATGCCTCGGCCGCGTTATCCAGCCGCTTGAGCGTGACCTCATAACGGCCCAGATCGGGACCACCCTGCCAGCGCTGCACCTGTATCACCATCTGCACCGCCCGTTCAGGAACGATCATCCGGGCGGTCGCGCGCGCATAATCGCCCGAGGCGGGGGCCTCGGCCTCCAGATAGCGATACTGGCCGGCATGTTCCGACGATGCCATATTCCCGGCCGCCGGCAGATCATGCCCGGCCGCATCGAAAAAACCGGGGACGACAAAGGCAAAGCGGTCCTCCAGCATATCGAGATCACGGGCATGAAAGCACAGCTCATAGCTTTCGCCCGGCCGCACCTCTTGCGCGATCCGTGCCAGAATCTGACGCTGGGGGGCGCGCGGCGCGGACGACCCGAACGCGGCGTCCTGATCGTCGGAAAGATCAGACCCGCCTGCCCCCGCCCCGTGCCGCAGATCAAGGATATGCCCGATCACGGCCATCTTGGAGGCTAGGCGCCCTGCCCGTTCCAGATGGCGCGCAGCGGCGTAGAGGTTGTGGACAAACTCCGCATGCTCATCCTCTGCCGCGTGGCTGCGGTTCATGCCTGACATGAGTTCATCCTCTTGTATTGCCGCGCATTTACGCCTTGCGCCTCATGAGCGCGGCAATACGGCGCAGCGGTGCCGTCACCCGCCATGACCGGCTGGTCAGCAGCTCGTCGATCATGCGCAGCGCACCGTCGCGCTGATGGATCAGGGCCTCGATCTGCTGCGTTTTTGAGGCGTCGATCTGCATCATCCGGCGCAGTGCGGCATTGGCCTCATCGCGGTCGTTCATGACCTGACGCAGGGTGCGCTCGCACAGATCGAGATCGCTCTTGATGCGCACCACATCCGTGTCGGCGGCAGGCGCCATCATGCCCGCCCCGCGTGCCCGTGCCAGTTCATGCTCCAGCCGGACAATCACGGCGCCAAGTGTGGCAAGATCACGCCAGTACGCGTCCTCGGCAATTGCCGGCCCGGGGGGTTGATCGGGGCCGCCCTGGCCCGCCTCGGCTTTCGTCACTGCCGTTCCCTGCCTGTTTGATGTGGTTTCGCACGGGGTCATAAACCATGCGGTTCAAGGTTTCCATAGCCCCCTGCCCAAAGCCGGCGCGGGCCGCCGGTTCTCGACACGACCGGGCGGCTGGCGCAAGATCCCGGCCGGACCGGGGCCGTGATGAATGCGTCCGAATCGGTAAGCCCGTTATATCGCAAGGGATCTGCGCATGACCGCCACGACCACCGTCACAACCGCGCCGATCGCGGGACAAAAGCCCGGCACCTCGGGGCTGCGCGCGAAAACCCGTATGTTCATGGGGCGGCACTATCTGGAAAACTTTGTTCAGGCCATCATCGACGCCATTGGCGGGGTCGCGGGAAAGACGCTGGTTCTTGGCGGGGATGGGCGGTTCTTCAATGATCGCGCGGCGCAGGTCATCCTGCGGATGCTGGCGGCATCGGGGGCGGCGCGTGTGATCGCCGGCACGGGCGCGATCCTGTCGACGCCGGCGGCCTCGAACCTGATCCGGCAGCGCGGGGCGGATGGCGGTTTCATCATGTCGGCCAGCCACAATCCGGGCGGCCCGGATGAGGATTTCGGGCTGAAGTTCAACGGGCCGAACGGCGGACCCGCGCCCGAGGTGCTGACCGATCTCATCCATGCCCGCACGCTGGAGATCCGCGAATACCGCATTCTGGAGGCGCAGGATGCCGATCTGTCGCGCAGCGGCCTGACCCATATGGGCGCGATGGAGATCGAAATCGTCGATCCGGTCGCCGATTATGCCGCGCTGATGGAACAGCTGTTCGATTTCAGCGCGATCCGCGCGCTTTTGAAAGACGGGTTCCGCCTGCGGTTTGACGCGATGAACGCGGTGACCGGTCCCTATGCCCGCGAGATCCTGGAAAACCGTCTGGGCGCCGCGCCGGGCAGCGTGATCAATGCGACCCCCCTGCCCGATTTCGGCGGGCTGCATCCCGACCCCAACCCGGTCTGGGCGGCCGGCCTGATTGAACAGGTCATGGCACCCGGTGGTCCCGATTTCGCCGCCGCGTCAGACGGGGACGGCGACCGCAACATGATCCTCGGGCGCGGGATCTATGTTACCCCCTCGGACAGTCTGGCGGTGCTGGCAGCGAATGCGCATCTTGTGCCGGGCTACGGCGCCGGGCTGGCCGGGATCGCGCGCTCGATGCCCAGTTCGGGCGCCGCCGACCGCGTGGCGGAAAGGCTGGGCATCCCGTGTTTCGAGACGCCGACGGGGTGGAAATTCTTTGGCAACCTGCTGGATGCCGGGCGCGTGACGATCTGCGGCGAGGAATCGGCGGGCACCGGGTCGGGCCACATCCGCGAGAAAGACGGCCTGTGGGCGGTTCTGCTCTGGCTCAATATCCTGGCGGTGCGGCGGCAGGGCGTGGCCGATATCATGCGCGATCACTGGGCCGCATACGGGCGCAACTATTATTCGCGCCATGATTACGAGGCCGTGCCGGCCGCGCCGGCACAGGCCCTGATCGGGCGGCTGCGCGACATCCTGACCGATCTGCCGGGACAGGAGTTCGCGGGGCTGCGTGTGACGATGGCCGATGATTTCGCCTATCTCGATCCGGTCGACGGATCGCGTTCGGCCCGGCAGGGTATCCGCATCGGTTTTGAGGGGGGCGCGCGCATCGTGCTGCGCCTGTCGGGCACCGGCACCGAGGGCGCGACGCTGCGCCTTTATCTGGAGCGCCACGAACCCGCATCGGGCGACCTCGGCCTTGATCCGGCCGAGGCTCTGGCCCCGGTCATCCGTGCCGCCGAAGAGATCGCCCGCATCCGCGCATATACCGGCCGCGCGGCGCCCGATGTAACGACCTGACCAGATCTGCATTCCAGCACCGGGGGCGCTGCCCCCGGACCCCCGGGATATTTACGGACAGAAGATATGCCGGCCGGCAAGCAGAGCGGCTGAACTTGGGTTATGTCTGTATCGCTCCGGTTTGCATTCCGCTGAGGAAACCGACAGCATGAGACAGCCCCTCACCCCCTCCGCTGACAGGAGACGCGATGAATCCCGAAATATTGCCGGCACTGGCCGGGCTTGTCTGGGCGCTCGATTACGGTGCCGTTGTGGTTTTTGCCCTGACCGGCGCACTTGTCGCCAGCCGGTCGCAGCTTGATCTGACGGGTTTCATCTTCATGGCCGCACTGACGGCGGTCGGCGGCGGCACGGTCCGCGATCTGGTGCTGGGGCGTGATCCGGTTTTCTGGGTCGAGCGGCCGGGCCTGATCGTGATCGCCGCCTGTGCGGCCATTGTCGTGTTCTGGACCGCGCCATTTCTTGAAAGCCGCTATCGCTGGCTGGTCTGGCTGGATGCGGTGGCGCTTGGCGTCGCGGTTCCCGCCGGCGTCGGGGTGGCCGAGGTGATGGGCTATGGCCCGGTCATTCTGGTCATCGCCGGGGTCATCACCGGATGCATGGGCGGGCTGATGCGCGATGTCGTCGGCAATGAGGTGCCGCTGATCCTGCGCGGATCGCAGCTGTATCTGACCACCGCCTTCGCCGGCGCGCTTGGCGCGGTGCTGGCGATCGAGGCCGGTCTGCCGCGGTTGTGGGCATTGCTTTTATGCGGCGCGCTTACATTTCTGCTGCGCGCCGGATCGCTGATCTGGGGATGGTCGCTGCCGGCCTATCGCCCGCGCCCGCCGCGCAGCGGATCGCGCCGCGACTAGGCGCGCGATCCGCCGGCCGGCACGCCGGTGCGGCAACCGCCGGTGCGTTCAGTCCCCTTCAATGCGCGTCTTTAATGCGCGTCGGACAGATGCGATTCCGGGTCGTGATCGACGCGCTGCGCGATCTCCTTGGTCCATGCCGACACCGCCGGCACGCGCGAGCGGTCGATGCGATGGGCGTATTTGCGCGCCACCTCGACAACCTCGGAGAGCAGCCCCTGCTCGAGCGTGATCGGGTTCAGGCCAAGCGCCAGAAACTGGTCGTTGCGCACGATCAGGTCGTTCTCGTCGGCCTCTTTGCGGGGGTTGGGCAGGTTCATGACCTTGGCCCCTGTCAGCCGGGCGACAAGGGCGGCCAGATCACGCACCCGGTGGGTCTCGGTCATCTGGTTGAAGATCTTGACCCGCTCGCCCGCGGCAGGGGCATCCGAGAGCGCCAGCTCGATACAGCGCACGCAGTCCTGAATATGGATGAAGGCGCGGGTCTGCCCGCCGGTGCCATGGACGGTCAGCGGGTAACCGATGGCCGCCTGAATGAGAAAGCGGTTCAGCACGGTGCCGTAATCGCCGTCATAATCAAAGCGGTTGATCAGCTGTTCATGGCGCCGGGTCTGGTCGGTATGGGTGCCCCAGACGATGCCCTGATGCAGGTCGGTGATGCGCAGCCCGTCATTCTGGGCATAGAATTGAAACAGGATCTGATCGAGGCTTTTGGTCATGTGATAGACCGAGCCGGGCCGCGTCGGATAGAGGATCTGCTGGCCCTTTTTGCCGGTCGGGGTGTCGATCTCGATATCCAGATAGCCCTCGGGGATGGGCGCGCCGACGGATGAGTAACCATAGACCCCCATCGTGCCGAGATGGATCAGATGCGCGTCAATGCCGGTTTCCACCATGGCCGCCAGCAGGTTATGCGTGGCGTTGACGTTGTTATCGACGGTATAGACCTTGTGACGGTCGGATTTCATCGAATAGGGTGCCGCGCGCTGTTCGGCGAAATGGATCACGGCATCGGGACGGTGATCTGCCAGCCATTGTTTCAGCCGCTCGAACTCGGTCGCGAGGTTCAGCAGGTGAAAGCGGATCTGCTGGCCCGTTTCCTGTTTCCAGATCCGGCAGCGTTCCTGAATCGAATCCATCGGTGTCAGCGACTGCACACCCAGTTCCGTGTCGATCCAGCGCCGCGACAGGTTGTCGATGATATGGACCTCATGCCCCAGCCCCGAGAGGTGAAGCGAGGTCGGCCAGCCGACGAAACCGTCGCCGCCAAGAATCGCAATACGCATAAGGAATGCCTTTCCTTGCCTGTGATGCCGGGCTTATGCCCTTGGCCACAAAGTGGTAATTGCCGCCTATCACCGGGGCAAGAAGGTTATGTGACAGCCGAAATGTTGTGCGGAAAGGCGCCGCCCGCGCGCCGGATTCAGCCCCCGATCAGCAGAACATGGACAAAGCCCGGCCCATGGGCACCGCGCACAAAGACGCCTTCGATATCCGTCGTGCCTGATGAGCCGGTAATCATCACCGCATTACGCGGGGCAGGCGAAGTTTTTGGCGCATAATCATCAAGATAGGGCAGGATCTTTGATTCCTCTACCACGACCACCCAGTGCCGGGGCAAAAAGGCATGAAGGATCGGCTGATCCGGCGCGGAATGGATGGCAACTGATCCCGTCTCACCAATCCCCCAATCCGCGACGCTGACGGCAACCGCCTGATCGGCGGCACAGTCGGACCGCGTGGCAATGCCCGCGCCGGCCAGAGCCGCCAGCCGGGCATCCGGCGTCACGGCGACCTCATGAGGCAGGTCATGGCTGTCGAGATAGTCGCGCAAAGCGGCCGGCAGCCCGTCCCAGCCCGCAACCCGCGCCAGCGTCATTCCCAGTGCCGGCAAGGCACATTTGGCGACAAAGGCCGAAACCGGATCGGCGCCGGCAAGCGCGGGCCGGATCTCGTCCGGATCGGCAAGCAGTGCCGCCGCCTGCGCGCGCATCGCGGCCTCGTCGACCCGTTCCGCCCCCAGCCCCTGACGGACGGCCGCCAGAATATCGTCGCGCGCGCTCATTTCGGGCCTTCGCTCCCATATTTGCGATATTGCGCCATAAAGCTGGACTTCGCCGGCGCCGGCAGGTCGCGGCTGCTGGTCCAGTCCCCGGCCACCGGCAGCGGCAGGCGCCTGATCCAGCCGCGCCCGAACAGCCGCAGCACGCGCCGCGCCACAGCCGATCCGGCGCGATAAAGCCATGGCCGCCGCGCCGCGAACGCCCAGAGACCAAGGCCGAAACGCATCGTGCCGACCTCTTGCTGGCTGTCCCAGGAGCGCACGCGCCACGCCCGCAAAAGCGTCGGCAGCGGGATACGGACCGGGCAGACCTCGGCACAGCGACCGTTCATGGTGCAGGCATGGGGCAGGTCGCGGCTGCGCGCCAGCCCGTCCAGAACCGGCGTCAGCACCGCACCCATCGGGCCGGGATAGGTGCCGCCGTAAGCATGGCCCCCGATCTGGCGATAAACGACGCAATGGTTCATGCAGGCCCCGCAGCGGATGCAGCGCAGCATCTCGCGGAACTCGCCGCCGATCATGCGCGAGCGGCCATTATCGACCAGGACGATATGCATTTCCTGCGGGCCGTCGGCATCCCCCGCGCGCCTCGGGCCGCAGTGAAAGGTGGTATATTGCGTGATCTCGCCCCCCGTGGCCGAGCGCACGAGCAGCCGCAGCAGCAGCATGGCATGATCCGTCGAGGGAACCAGCTTTTCGATGCCCGCCGTGACGATATGAACGCGCGGCGGCGTCGTCGTCAGCTCGGCATTGCCCTCATTGGTGACGGTGCAGGTCGCGCCGGTATCGGCAATCAGGAAATTCGCCCCCGAAATGCCGACATCAGCGCCAAGGAATTTCTCGCGCAGCACGCGCCGCGCCGAGGCGACCATGGACCCGGCATCATCGGCATCGGGCGGCGGGCTGTGGTCCTTGAAGAACAATTCGGCCACATCCTCGCGCGTGCGATGCATGGCGGGCCAGATGATATGGCTGGGGCGTTCATGGGCCAGCTGGATAATATGCTCGGCCAGATCGGTCTCGACCCGCTCGATCCCTGCCTCGTCGAGGGTGTGGGGCAGGCCGATTTCCTCGCCCAGCATGGATTTCGAACGCGTGACCAGCCGCGCGCCGGCCTCGCGGCAGATGCCGGCAACGATACCCGCCGCCTCGGCCGCATCGCGCGCCCAGTGGACACGCGCGCCCGCCGCGGTCGCATTGCGTTCAAATTCGGTCAGATAATGGTCCAGATGCGCGATGACGTGATCCTTGATCGCCTGCCCCCGCACACGGGCCGGCTGGAATTCGTCGAATGCGGCGACGGCGGCCGCGCGCTTTGTCTCGGCCGTGCCGGTGGTGCGGTCGATCGCAACCTTCAGGTTGGCATCGCTCAGCGCCGCATGGGCGCGCGCCTTGAAGCTGGCGGGCTGATCATATGCGCTCATCGCCCCTCCTCTCCGATGGCGGGACCATCGGCCATACCCGCCAGCACCTCGGCGGTATGAAAACAGCGCGTCTGCGCACCCTCGCGGTGCAGGCGCCCGGCCATGTTCATCAGGCAGCCCAGATCCCCCGCCAGCAGCAGATCGGCCCCGGTGGCACGGATATTGGCGGTCTTTTCCGAGACGATGGCGGTCGAGATCTCGGGATATTTTACGCAAAACGTCCCGCCAAAGCCGCAGCAGACATTATCCCCGTTCAGCGGACGCAGCTCCAGCCCGTCGACCGCCGCCAGCAGCTCGCGCGGCTGACCATGGACACCCAGTTCGCGCAGGCCCGAACAGCTGTCGTGATAGGTCGCCGTTGCATCCAGCCGCACACCCGCAGGCAGCCAACCCATGATGTCGCGCAAAAAGCTGAGAATTTCAAAAGACTTGCCGGCAAGATCTGTCGCGCGGGCGCGCCATTCATCATCATACATCAGCCCGGGATAATCATGGATCTGCCCGACGCAGGAACCCGAGGGCGCGACCAGATAATCGTAATCCCCGAACGCGGTGATGACCTGCCGCGCAAGGGCGGCCGCGTTGCGCCGGTCGCCGCTGTTGCCGGCGGGCTGACCACAGCAGACCTGGGCGCGCGGCACCTCGACATGGCAGCCCGCACGCTCAAGCAGACGAAGGGTGGCGAAACCGATCTGCGGGCGCATCGCATCGACCAAACAGGTCACGAACAGGCCAACTCGGGGGGCGGTCGTCATCTGGCTTCCTTTTGCTGGTCTATCGAGACTGCCGGAATTCGCCGTATAGTTCAATATGATTGGCGGCTCAGACCGGCCCGGCGCGCAGGTCCAGCCGGGCGCGTTCACCGGCGGCAAATCGCGCGAGGACCGCAGGGTAAAGCCGGTGTTCCTCGATCAGCACGCGCGCGGCCAGCGTCTCGGACGTGTCACCGCCGAGGATGGGCACACGCACCTGGCCAAGGACCGGCCCGGCATCAAGATCGGCCGTCACCTCATGAACGCTCGCCCCGGCCTCGGCATCGCCGGCTGTGATTGCGCGGGCATGGGTATTCAGACCGGGATATTTTGGCAAAAGCGAGGGATGGATGTTCAGCATGCGGCCCGCGTAATGGCGGACGAAATCCGGCGTCAGGATGCGCATGAACCCGGCCAGAGCCACGATATCAGGCTCGGCCGCATCAAGATGGCGGATCAGCTCGGCCTCGAACCCGGCGCGGTCGCGACCAAAGGGGCGGTGATCGACGGCAAATGTCGGCACGCCAAGCGCGCGCGCCTTTTCCAGCCCCCCCGCCGCCGGATCGTTTGCGCCGACCACAACCGCGCGGGCCGGATGATCGCCGGTCATCGATTCGACCAGCCGCACCATGTTCGAACCGCCGCCCGAAATCAGAATGGCAACCCGCTTCACGAAAGCGCGCCGCTGTATTCGACCCCCTGCCCCGGCACCACCTCGCCCAGCCGGATGACACCCTCGCCTGCCTCGCCCAGCAGGGCCGCCAGATCGTCGGCGGCAGACGGATCGGCGATAACCACCATGCCGATGCCACAGTTAAAGGTCTTGAGCATCTCGGCCCCGGCAATGCCGCCGGCCGAGGCCAGCCAGTCAAAGACCGGGGGCAGTTTCCATGCGCCCAGATCAACGCGCGCGCCCAGCCCCTCGGGCAGGATGCGCGGCAGGTTCTCGGTCAGCCCGCCGCCGGTGATATGGGCCAGACCATGCACCCCGCCCGCGCGGATCGCCGCCAGCACCGGGCGGACATACAGCCGGGTCGGCACAAGCAGCGCCTGCCCCAGCGTGCCATCGGCGAAAGGTGCCGGCGCATTCCAGTCCAGACCGGCATGTTCCGCCACCCGGCGCACCAGTGAAAAGCCGTTCGAATGCACACCGTCCGAGGCCAGCCCCAGCAGCACGTCACCCGCCGCAACCCCGCGCGGCAGGGATCGGCCGCGCTCCATCGCGCCGACGGCAAAGCCCGCCAGATCGAAATCGCCGTCGTGATACATGCCCGGCATTTCGGCCGTCTCACCCCCGATCAATGCACAGCCCGAAAGCCGGCAGCCCTCGGCGATGCCATTGATGACGCGCGCGGCCTCATCGACCGACAACCGCCCGGTGGCAAAATAATCAAGGAAAAACAGTGGCTCGGCACCCTGACAAACCAGATCATTGACGCACATCGCCACCAGGTCGATGCCCAGCCCGTCCAGATGCCCGGTGTCGATGCCGATACGCAGCTTGGTGCCGACCCCATCGGTCGCGGCGACCAGAACCGGGTCACTATAGCCCGCCGCGCGCAGATCGAACAGCGCACCAAAACCGCCCAGCCCGTCCATCACGCCGGGCCGCCGCGTCGCGGCCGCGGCCGGCTTGATACGTTCCACCAGAGCATTGCCGGCATCAATATCGACACCGGCCCCGGCATAGGTCAGGCCCGTCTTGCGCTCGCTCATCGCGGTCTCCCTTATATTTGCGCCCCGATAACGCAACGGCACGGCGCAGGCAATCGTGCGATCAGGCCGAGCCGGCCTTGCGCGCGGCCTTTTTCTGCTGTGCCTGCAAATATTTCTCGCCCTGACGCAGCCCCATTCCGAAGGCAAAGCGATGCACAAAAAGCAACACCACCGCAAGAAAGGCCAAAACACCTGCCGCGATCATCAGAAACTGGCTGTCCATGCCATTGCGCAGCTCGGGCAGTTCCTCGGCCAGCAGGCCGGTGCTGAACCACAGCCACAGCAGAGCGGCCGAGATCGCGATGGCGATCGCCGTGAACATCAGTGCCACACGCCAGCGAAACCCTTTGGAAGGCAGGGTCCGGGTCCGCTCGTAATAGTGGCTGCCGGCCTGCATCGCGCAAAGCAACGGGATCAGAATCCCCATGGCCGAGCCTGAGGAGGAGGAATCAAGTGACGTATAGCTGTCGATGGCCCAGAAGATCGCTGCCAGCACCACCAGGGCGAAGGCGTGATAGATCACATAGAATACAGCCAGCCTGCCCATCGAGGTCGGCCTGGCGACAAAGTCGTTCATGATCAATTAACCTTTGTAGAAATTCAGCCCCCTAACATAGTGCCGCCGGCCGGCACGGCGCAAGCCACGCTTGACCGCGCGCCTGCGGCACCCTAGTCAGGGCGGGCTGGGCCTGTAGCTCAATGGTCAGAGCAGGGCGCTCATAACGCCTTGGTTGGGGGTTCGAGTCCCTCCGGGCCTACCACCCATCAAAAATAGCCTTATGAATCATGTGATTGTAGGGCTGTTTACAGCTTTCCCCGGCAGGTTTACAGCGTTCCGTTCCTGTTCCGCCCGGATCGCACACCGCAACGGGTGGGGCAAAGCTGCCGGCGACAGGGTCTGATCATGCAGGGATCATCGGTTTTCAGGGGATCTAGGGTCCGCGTTATCGACACCAAAGCCCGGATCCCGCGCCATGGCGGTTTCGCCCGGGTGCCCCGCAGCGGCAGGCGCGCCACATTGTTGCCGGCAGCCGCGGCCCCTCACCCTCACCCCCACCCTCACCGTATCGAATACGCCGAGAATTCCCGGGCAGCTTAATATGTCGCCCGCCCCCCGGAGAGATCAAAGACCGCCCCGGTGGAGAAAGAACACTCCGCCGAAGACAGCCAGGCGATCAATGCCGCAACCTCATCAGGCCGGCCGAGGCGACCAAGCGGGATCTTTGCACCCATGGCCGCGCGGACATCCGGGGACATCTGGGCCACGAGATCAGTCCCGATCATCGCAGGCGCCACGGCATTGACCCGGATTTCAGTGTCGGCCAGTTCCTTCGCAAGCGCCTTGGTCATCGCGATGACACCCGCCTTTGCCGCAGAATAGGCCGCCATGGCGGCATTGCCCTCTTTGCCGGCGATCGAGGCGAGATTGACAATGCGTCCTCTGTTGTGCCGGCGCATGACCGGAACCACAGCACGGCAACACAGAAAGGTGCCTGTCAGGTTGGTGTCAATCGTGCGGCGCCAGTCTGCCAGAGTGTAATCCTCCAGCGGCAGGGTCGGTCCGGTTATCCCTGCGGCATTGACCAGAATATCGATGCGGCCATGCCGGTGAACCACGCGATCAAGCGCATGCGCCACGGATGCCTCGTCAGTGCAGTCTGCCCGCTCATCCGCGGACGCGGCCATATCCCAGCTTGTGACATTTGCACCGGATGCAACGAACCGCTGCGTGACGGCGCGGCCGATCCCGCCGCAGCCGCCGACAACAACGGCAATCTGATCCCGAAGGTCTATGTCGTTCACGTTATGATAACCTGAAAAGAACGCGGATTAACTGTCTGTCAGGATGCCGGTTTCAACGGCGACGCGGCGATAGGCCGCGCCGGCGGTAAAGCCGCCATCAATGACGAACTCTTCGCCGGTTACAAACCTTGATGCGTCCGAGGACAGATACAAAACCAGCTGCGCGACCTCCTCGGCTTCGCCCGCCCGAGCAAGAGGCGTCAGGCCGATCATCGGGGCAAGATGCGCGGAATCGCGGTTCAGATCGGTCACGATCAGACCGGGGCAAACCGCATTGACGCGGATTTTATCGCCAGCAAACTCCATCGCGGCCGATTTCGTCAGGCCGCGCAGCCCCCATTTGCTGGCTGTATAGGCGGGATCAGAATGGCCCGAAAAGGCCGAGTTCGAGGAGATATTGATCATGCTCCCGCCGCCACCTGCGGCCATGATCGGGGCAAGGGTGCGGATCCCCAGAAATGCGCCTGTCAGGTTGATGTCCAGCAGGCGCCGCCATGCCGCCGGCTCGGTCCCGGCGATCAGCGTGCGGTTAATGATGCCGGCGTTGTTGACCAGAATATCGGCCCGTCCGGTCCAGTCATGCATCGCTTGCGCGCAGGCAGCCCAGTCGTCGGCCGAGGTCACATCAAGGCGATGGAAACGCGCGGCTGGCCCAAGCCCGGCCGCCAGCGCTGTCCCTTCCTCTTCGAGGATGTCGCAGATCATCACCCTTGCGCCGCATTCGGCAAGCAGGCGGGCCTCGGCGGCGCCCTGTCCGCGCGCGCCGCCGGTGACCAGTGCGGCGCGCCCTGACAGATCGGTCATGGCGCGCCGCCATTCGGCCGGCCCGGTCATGCCGGCACCATAAGCTGACGCTGGCTTCCCAGCCCCTCGATCCCGAGCGTCACCACCTGCCCCGCCCGCAAATAGACCGGCGGCTTCATGCCCAGCCCGACCCCCGGCGGCGTGCCCGAGGATATCACATCGCCCGGCAGCAGCGTCATGAACTGCGACAGATAGCTGACCAGCTGCGCCACACCAAAGATCATCGTGCGCGTATTGCCCGTCTGGCGGCGTTCACCATCGACATCCAGCCACATGTCAAGCGCCTGAACATCGGCGATCTCGTCTTTGGTCACCAGCCAGGGGCCGATCGGGCCGAACGTATCGTGGCTTTTGCCCTTGGTCCACTGCCCGCCGCGCTCGGACTGAAAGGCGCGTTCGGAGAGGTCATTGATCACGCAATAGCCCGCGACATGATCCAGCGCCTCGGCCTCGGAGACGTATTTGGCGCGCTGACCGATGATCACGCCCATCTCGACCTCCCAGTCGGTCTTTTCTGAACCGCGGGGAATTTCGATGTCATCATCCGGCCCGCAAATGGCGGAAACCGCCTTGGCAAATATGACCGGCTCATCGGGGGGTTCCTTGCCCGTCTCGCGCGCGTGATCGGCATAGTTCAGCCCGATGCAGATGAACTTTCCGACCGCGCCGACACAGGCGCCGATCCGTGGCGTTCCCGCAATCTCGGGCAGTTGAGCCGGATCAAGCGCTGCCAGCCGTGCCAGACCGGCAGGTTCAAGAACGCCGCCGGAAATATCCGGCACATGGCCGGACAAATCGCGAATCCGCCCGGTTTTGTCCAGCAGGGCGGGGCGTTCCTGCCCGGCCGGTCCAACGCGCATCAGTTTCATGGCTTCCCCCTTTGCCGTCTGATCTTATGGTGTCGCGCAACCCTGCCAGGAACCAACAGGCGCCGCCGGGACGGGCTTTGCGCGAAATACTGTCTCTGGATATGCCGCACCGGCCTATCCCGCATAGACAGGCGAGCGCCGCGGCTTGGCTGCGGCGCCGATGGTGATTGCTTCGAACCGGTTTGCCCGGTCAATGCCGCGCTGGATGCCGCGCGACAGCTCGCGAATTTCTTCCTTGAGCTTTTCAGGATCCGATTGCCCGAACCGTTCGGCCTGCAACACAAAGACCACGCTGCCAAGAACCTGCTCTTCCAGATCAAAGACAGGGGCGGCCACGCCGACAAGGCTATTGAACACCTCGCCTCTGGTAATCATCGCCCCGGCCGTTCTGATCACCGCCATGGCATCCAGAAACTCGGCCAGGCTCTGCCCCAGACCCGCCTCGCGCAGCGCGGCCTCGTTCCAGTTCCAGACCGATCGCAACCGCGCCTGGGAATGGTTGGCCAGGATCACCTTGGCCATCGCACCACGGAAAAGCGGCATCGAAAGGCCGGGTCGATAGATACCCGGGATGCTGTGATCGGCCCAGGCGAAATCCGTGCAGAGAACCTTGTCGCCGTAATAGCTGCATACCATGATGTTGAGGCCGGTGGTCTGCGCATAATGGCGGATCAGATGATGCGAGGCACGATGCAGCGGATCGTTTGCGCGCCGCAGCATCTCCAGCTCGATCACACGCGACCCAAGTGCATAGGTCCCGCCACTTGCCGGGGTCAGCAGCCCCGACCGGGTCAGCGCCTGAATATAACGATAGGTGCTTGGTCGCGACGATCCCGACAGCTGGCTCGCCCGGTCGACGTCGATCACAACCTGCTGTTCATCGAAACCATCCAAAATGGCCAGCATCTTGTCCAGACTGTTCGGCTTTACAGCCGAATGATCCTGTTCCATGGCGCCCTCCTAATAGCCACCGATAAACCGTGCGGGGACAGTTACGACAGCCGGGAAGAGAATCAACAGAGCGAGGACAAAGAACTGCGCGAGGACAAAGGGAAGAACGCCGCTGATGACACGCCCCAAGGGCACGCGCGACACACCGGCCACGACGTTGAGAACCGCACCGACCGGCGGTGTCAGCAGCCCCACGGCCGTCGCCATCATGAAAACAACCGAGAAGTAGACAGGATCAATCCCCGCCGCCTTGACCGTCGGCATCAGCACCGGCACCAGTATCAGGATGATCGGCACCATATCCATGGCACAGCCAATGACCAGCACCAGCACCACAATCGCCAGCATCAGCAGGCGCGGGTCATGGGAAAACGGCTCGACGATCGAGGCGATCTGATCTGTCAGCCCGGCAATGGTGACCATCCAGCTCGATACCATGGCCGCCGCCACCAGAAACATGACCATCGCGGTTGTTTTGCCCGCACCAAGGAAAACGTCGAAAAGCTCGGTGATTTTCAGCTCGCGGTAGATGACCATGGCAACGAAAAGCGCATAGACGGCGGCCACCACGCCGGCCTCTGTTGGCGTAAATACGCCCATCCGCAGCCCGACGAGGATGATAACCGGCAGCATAAGCGCCCAGATGCCTTCGCGCGCCTCGCGTCCGACCTTGCCCCAGCTCTGGCGCGGCATGGGCTGAACAGGATCGCGGCGGGCCACAACAAACCACATGAATGCAAGCACGACGCACATCAGCAAGCCCGGCACGATCCCCGCGATGAACAGCCGCGTGATCGAGACATTGCCCACAACGCCCAACAGGATGAAACCGATCGACGGCGGAATGATCAGCGCCGAGATGCCGGCAGATGCGATCAGCCCGGCCGAGCGCCCCGGCGAATGACCGGCGCGGATCATCATCGGCACCAGAATCGCCGACAGGGCGGCTGCGTCGGCGGCCGCCGACCCCGACAGGCTGGCCAGAACGGCGGCGGCAAGGATTGCGACATAGCCCAGCCCGCCGCGGACATGCCCGACCATCGCAATTGACAGGTTGACGATCCGCCGCGACAGGCCACCGGCATTCATCAGCTCTCCGGCCAGCATGAAAAACGGAACCGCCATAAGCGGAAAGCTGTCAGCCCCGTTCAGCAGGTTCTGCGCGACGATCTGGGCGTCAAAGAAGTCCAGATACCACATCAGCCCCATGCCGCTCATGATCAGGGCGTAGCCAATGGGCATGCCGATGGCCATGCTGCCCAGCAGGCAGCCGAGAAAGACAACAAGCGTCATTTCATTTCACCCCGGCCTGGCGCAGAGCCGCCGTTTCCTCGTCCATGACGTTCATCCGGTCAAGCTTTCCGGTCAGCACCAGCCACAGCCGCCAGAGCAGGATCCCCGCTGTGGACACACCAAAGATCAGGCCGACGCCAAAGAACATCGACAAAGGCAGCCCGGTGGCCGGCGCATATGTCCGCATATTGACCGAAACCTGTGCCCAGCTGCCGATAATAACCAGCCAGGTTGCATAGAGCATCAGCCCATGCGCCAGACCAAGGCAGATCCGGCGCAGCGGGCGCGGCAGGCTGTTGACGATGAAATCGAGGCCGAGATGGCCGTTCTCATGAAGAACGACAATGCTGCCGGTGAACACCATCCACACGAATAGCCAGCGCGAGAACTCTTCCGAGACCGTCAGGCCCGAGTTGAACCCGTAACGCAGCACCACATTGCCAAACACCAGCACCACCATACCGGCGAGACAAAGGACGATGAACCATTTCAGGATCAGCAAATAGGTATGGAAGATGCGGTGCATCGCAAACCTCGATCAGCGGTTTCATTCAGCTTTGGGCAGGATCTGATCAGTCGGGGCGCCTGTAGCCCGCCAGCGTCTCGTCCGCGACATCGGGCAGGTTCACGACAATATTGTCCGGCGTCCGGCAGGTCAGCCAGGTCAGGCCCTCGGTCGTGGACATGTTCGCCTCGACATGCGGCATATGGGGCGGGACGAAAACGAAATCCCCTTCCTTCATGTCGATGAACTGCTGGTAGTTTTCTCCATAGTAAATCCGGCCGTGGCCGCTCAGCAGATAGCCACCGGTTTCGGCCTCGCCGTGATGGTGGGGCGGTGAACGGAAACCCGGCTCGTTGGTGACGCGGCCGAACCAGATTTTCGTGGCCGGCGTATGCTGGGGGCTGACGCCCGAGCGGCGGACACAGTCGCCAGACTGGCCGGTATTGGTGTCCAGCTCGGCCGCACGGGTAACAACAGGAACAACGGGTTCCGACATGATGACCTCCTTGGTCTTGAGATGGTTGGAATTACTGTTCACGCAGGCAGGCGTCAGTTCATGTGCATGCCGCCATTCACATCAATGCTTGAACCGGTGATATAGGCCGACATATCCGACGCCAGGAACAAGGCGGCATTGGCCACATCATCAGCGGTGCCGAACCGACCCAGCAAGATCTGCGGCATGACCATTGCGGTCAGCTTTTCATCATAGAAATCACGCGTCATCGACGACATGATCACACCGGGATTGATGGCGTTGATACGGATCCCCGCGGGCGAGACATCCCGCGCGATGGCCCGGACAAGACCAATAACCCCCGCCTTTGAGGCCGCGTAATGCGGCCCGCCCATGAGACCCCCGCCACGCTGAGCGGCGATAGAGGCGATACAGACAATGGATGCCCCCGGCTGCATCAGCTTCAATGCCGTCTGACACATCATCAGCGTGCCCCGCAGGTTGACATCCATCACCGCATCATAATCTGCCGCCGAGATTTCCCGCGTCCGGCGCGACTGCGTAATCCCTGCCGAATTCACGAGAATATCCAGACCGCCAAGCCGCTCGCGGGCCAGATCTCCCAGTGCGGCGCAATCTGCCGCAACCGTCACATCGGCGGGCTGGGCAATGGCGCGGCTGCCCAATGCATCAGCAGCCAGCCCGAGACCCGCAGCATCGCGATCCGCAATGATGACACGGGCCCCCTCGTCAACAAGCCTGCGGGCGACGGCATAGCCGATCCCGTCGAGGTTGCCGGCACCGGTGACAATGGCCCTACGATCCTGCACTAGCACGCAGCTGTCTCCCTGATTGGTGGATCAATGCGGCACGACCGCGCCCCGCCGGACCCGCAGGTATGCACCGTCAGACCGGCACCACCTGCATCTGCGGGGGCGGTCGCGCCCGTTGCGCCTTATTGCGCCTTGTTGGCCGCGACTTCCGCCTTGAAGGATTCGACCACCGCCGGGTCAAGACGCGCCGTGACATTTTCCACCACGGCCGCAACCGCCTGGCGGAACCCGTCCAGCTCCTCAGGGGTGATTTCGCTGATCTCCATGCCCTTTTCCTTCAGGAAATCGAGCGTGCCCTGTTCGCCATCGACGATAATCTGCCGGTTGTAATCCGAAGCCTCGATACAGGCCGCGCGCAGGGCCGCCTGCTGCGGCTCATCAAGACGGTCCCAGAACCGCTTTGAGGCATATACGACGGAAAGCGTCGTGAAATGCTTGGTCTGGGTCAGATAGTCCTGGACCTCATAAAACGACCCCGAGCGCGTGACATCATCGGCGATCTCGTTGCCGTCGATTGCGCCGGTTTCCAGAGCGGTGAAGGTCTCGGGGAAGGGAAGCGGCGTCGGGTTCATGCCCATGGCGCGCAGCGATTCGATATATACGGCGTTCTGGATCGTACGGATCCGCAGCCCCGAGGCGTCGGCAAGGCTCTGAACCGGGCGCTTGTTGTTGGTGAGATTGCGGAAACCGTAATCCCAATAGCACAGCCCGACGATCCCGTTCTCTTCCAGCTTGGCCAGAATGTTCTCTGAAACCTCAGAGCGCGTCACGCGGTCCATCTGCGCATAGCTGTCGAACATGAACGGCAGGTTGAACATGTCAAATTCCGGCACCATTGCCGCCAGCCCCGCCGTCGTCGTCACCGCGCCCTCGACGATCCCGCCCTGCGCCGACGAGACGGACTGAATTTCGTTCCCGAGCTGGGCCTGCGCAAACGGACGCACCGTCACAGCGCCACCGGTCTTTTCCCCGACCAGCTCTGCAAATCGGTTGACCGTCTGACCCATCGTGCTGTCTTCGGCCACCGGATAGCTGAATTTCATCTCATTGGCGATTGCAGCACCGCCGCCGGCGGCAACCAGAACGGACGCCACAGCGGCGAACCTCGAAACAGTCATGACTTCCTCCTTGACGATCATCCCGCCTCCCGCGGTCATGTTGTGATAGCTACAGAGCGCGCGGTCAGTCAATAAATTATTACATTGTGATACATGTTTTAGAGATCAGCTTTCCAATCCTCCCCGCAACAGCCCGACAATCGACCGCCAATCACCCACGCAGACCGCAGACCTGCGCTTGCCAAAGCGATACATGTCAAGACTATCTTGATATATTATATATCAATCAAATATTTACGTTAAATATCCATGAGAGCGCCCTGATACACCATCCCGCGCGCGCGAAGGAGTGGCCGATCCACCGCCCGGAGACCGCCACACCCAACAGTATCTCTATAAGAGATTGGTGCCGGCAATCATGCGGGATACCGGGCGCCCGAATATTGCCACAACCCTTCGCGCATATGGCTCTCGGGCTGACCACCGCCATCTGCCCCCATAGCGCGCTGATTGTGATCGGATCACCCGAACCTGCCGGCGACAAAGGGGGGCGACTGGCGGCCGATCCGCCCTTCCCCGCGCCCTGCGGCATGACCCATGTTCCGCCATGCGGCCCCGACCCGTGCCCCATGCATTGCAACGTCATCACGGGCCGCGGTCATGGCGGCCACGGAACTGTCGTCCAGAGATCACGGGACTGTCACATTCGCACGCTAGCAGGGCATCAGTTTCTGTGACGGAGCCCCACAATGAAAACCTCTCTGCTTTCCACCGCCGCCGTGATGGCCTTTGCCGCCGCCGCAACCGCTCAGGATCTGCCTCAGGCGGATACCGACTGGTTCAAGAACGCCCAGGCCACCATCCAGGAGCGTCTGGCCGTTCAGCCGATCACCAACAAAGCCAAGAACGTGATCCTGTTCACCGCTGACGGCAATGGCGTCGGCACGAACTATGCGATCCGCCTCTATTCCGGTCAGCTGGAAGGCGGGCTGGGCGATGATTATGTCCAGCCGCACGAGCGCTTTCCCAATGTCGCGCTGGTGAAAACCTATACCTCGAACGGCCAGACCGCCGAT
>JAUNTL010000032.1 GCA_030538705.1 Paracoccus sp. (in: a-proteobacteria)
CTGCATGGCGCGGCGGATTTCCTCGTCCCGGCCGATGATCGGGTCGATCTTGCCCGAGGCCGCGACCTCGGTCAGGTTGCGGGCATATTTCGACAGTGCTTCATAGCTGTCCTCCGCACTTGCGCTGTCGGCAGTGCGGCCCTTGCGGATCTCGTTGATCGCGCCATTCAGCGACTGCGCGCTGACATTACCCGCGGAAAGCGCGTCGCGGGCATTCGTATTGACCACGGCCAGAGCGGTCAGAATACGTTCGGCCGGCACGAAACTGTCGCCGGCTTTTTGTGCCATTTTCTGCGCCTCGTCCAACACGCGCACCAGCGAGGGATCGACATAGACCTGCCCGTCGCCGCCCGAAACCTTGGGCAGTTTCGCCACGGCCGCGTCAACGGCCTGACGCACGGCGCGGGCATCGCCGCCCGATCTGGTAATGAGATTGGTCGCAAATCCCTGATCATCATCCATCAGGGCCTTGAGCAGATGTTCCGGCACGACCCGCTGGTTTTCCTCGCGGATCGCAATCGTCTGCGCAGCCTGCATAAAACCACGCGAACGCTCGGTGAATTTTTCCATATCCATGGATGCCTCCTGTTCAGCCCCCGGCTTGTGCCGCCCGTCATGGCGCGGCCCGGTCCGGGTCTTGTGAAGAAAGCTGGTGGCGCGGCGCCATGTTTTCAAGCGCCGCGCCGGGGCAAATCTGGCCCTATTCGTTGATGTCCCGGTCCCAGATACGGACCTGTCCCTTGCGCACGCCAACCGTGCGGCGCAGCAGCAGCCAGCAGATCAGCGAGAGGATGCCGGTGACGATCAGCAGGATGGGCGCGCTGGCGGTGATTCCGACCAGCAGGCCCAGCCCGACCAAAGCCACAGCGATGGCGGTGCCCAGAAAGACATAGCCGGGGATCATCATCTCGACCGCCGCCAGAAGAGCGGCGACGATCAGCCAGGCCCAGCCATTCATCCACATCACTTGGAGGCCCCGCGCAGCAGCCGGAAGGCATCGGTGAACGCATCCAGCGCGGCGGCGGGCAGGACAACCGTCTGTTTGCCGTCGCCCTTGCCGACCTCGGCCAGAGCCTCGACCTGACGCACCGCGATCTGATATTGCGCGGCCTCCAGCCCGCCGTCACGGATCGCGACCGCGATGGCCGAGGTCGCGAATGCCTCGGCTTCGGCCAGCACACGCTTTGCCTTGGCCTGTTGTTCCGCGGCATAAAGATCGCCATCGGCGGCCAGTTCGACGGCCCGGCGCCGGCCTTCGGCCTCGGTGACCTGGGCGCGCCGCGCGCGCTCGGCGTTCAGCTGTTGCAGCATGGCCGCGCGCGTCGCCTCGTCCAGATTGACATCGAGGATCTCGGCCCGCGTCACCTCGATCCCCCAGTCATCAACCTGATCGGCGACGGCTTCCTTGACGCGGTCAATCAGCTGGGCGCGATTGGACTGAACCTGATCCAGCTCCATCGTGCCGATCTCGGAACGCACGATCCCGGCCACCGTGGTCGCGATGGCGGCGTCGATATCGCGGATCCGGTAGACCGTCTTTTCCGGCTCGATGATGCGGTAAAACACGCTGGTCTCGACCTGCACCAGCACGTTATCTGCGGTGATCGCGTCCTGGCGGCTGTTGGGCAGCTGACGCTCCAGCACCGAGATACGATGCGCGACACGGTCGATATAGGGCACGATCAGATTGATCCCCGGCCCCAGCACGGCACGCAGCCGGCCAAACCGCTCAATCACGAATTTCTCGGATTGCGGCACGACCAGAACGGCCTTGAATACTGTAATCAGCAGCACAAGGCCGATCACGATCAGCGCGACGTTCGGCCCAAACAGATCGGTGATTTCAGGGGGCATATCTATTCCTTTTGCGCTAATGAATTTGGGCAACACAATGCCCGTGTGGGCAAGGGTTTTCAACCCTGAGCGGCCCGTGCTATCCGCGCTGCGCAAACCGGGAGAATGAACATGGATGACCGCCTGATCGTCGCGCTTGACCTGCCCCATGCCATTGCCGGGATGGAGCTTGCCACGCGCATCGGGGATGCTGCGAGTTTTTACAAGATCGGGTTGGGGATGCTGACCGGCGGCGGGCTGGCGCTGGCGCGCGAGCTGAAGGACGATCACGGCAAGCGCGTCTTTCTGGATATGAAACTGTTCGACATCGGTGCTACGGTCGAGGCTGCGGTGCGCGGTCTGGCGGCCTTTGATCTGGATTTCCTGACCGTGCATGGCGATCCCCATGTCGTGCGTGCGGCGAAACAGGGCGCAGCAGGGTCGGCGACCAAGATCCTCGCGGTGACGGTTCTGACCTCGCTTGATCGCGCCGATCTGGATGCGGCGCTGATCGCGCCGGGTGATCTGCATGACCTGACCGTGGAACGCGCGGCCCGCGCGTTCGAGGCCGGCGCGGACGGTATCATCGCCAGCCCGCGCGAGGCCGCAGCCATCCGCGCCCTGCCCGAATCCGCCGGCCGCCTGATCGTCACGCCCGGCGTGCGCCCCGCCGGCGCCGCTGCCGGTGACCAGAAACGTATCGAAACCCCGGCCGCCGCCATCGCGGCCGGCGCCGATCATATCGTCGTCGGCCGGCCGGTCTGGCAGGCCGCCGATCCGCGCGCCGCCGCTCTGGCAATCATCGCCGAGCTGGGCTGACGCCGCCCAATACCGTCGCATAACAGACAAGGGCCGCCCCTGCGGGCGGCCCTTTTTCGTTCAGCATGCAGCAGCAAGGCTACATGCCCAGTATCCTCGGCAGCCACAGAGATATCTCGGGGATATAGGTCACCAGCATGAGGAAGGTCAGCATGGTCAGCAGCCACGGGGTCGTCGCCTTGCTGACCTCGGTCAGGCCCAGCCGCGAGATGGCCGAGCCGACATAGAGGTTCAGCCCGACGGGCGGCGTACACAGCCCGATCTCCATATTGACGACCATCATGATCCCGAAATGCACCGGATCCACGCCCAGCTTGACCGCGACCGGGTAAAGGATCGGGGCCATGATCAGGACGATGGCCGACGGCTCCATCACCATGCCGATCAGCAACAGCATGATATTGACCACCAGCAGGAAGCCGATCTTGCCGAAACCCTGATCGACGATCCATGCAGAAAGCGTCTGCGGGATCTGCTCCGATGTCAGGATAAAGGCGAACATCACCGCATTGGTGATGATATAAAGCAGCATCGCCGACATCGCAGCCGACGTCAGCAGCACGCGCGGCACATCCGTCAGCTTGATGTCCTTATAGACCCAGACCGCGATCACAAAGGCATAGACGGCACTGACGGCGGCGGCCTCGGTCGGCGTGAAAAAGCCGCCATAGATCCCGCCCATGATGATGACGATCAGCAACAGGCCCCAGACCGATTCGCGAAAGGCGCCCCAGCGTTCGCGCCAGCTGGCCTTGGGCATGCGCGGATAGTTGTTCTTGTAGGCGCGCCAGAAGGTCGTGCCGCCAAGCATGGCCGCCAGCATCAGGCCGGGGATGACACCCGCCATGAACAGCGTGCCGATGGACGCCGACATCACCGCCTGCCCTTCCGGGCCGGTCACGACCATGCCGGTCGTGGCGACCGAATACATGACCAGCACGATCGAGGGCGGGATCAGAATGCCAAGCCCGCCCGCCGTGGCGATAGAGCCCACCCCGAATTGCGGCGGATAGCCCTGCTTGACCATCGCCGGGATCAGGATCGAACCCACCGCCATCACCGTCGCCGGCGACGAACCCGAGATCGCCGCGAACAGCGCGCAGGCCATGACTGCGGCCATGCCCATCCCGCCATACCAATGCCCGACCATCGAGGTCGCGAACCGGATCATCCGCCGCGCCACGCCCCCATGGGTCAGAAAGTTCCCGGCAAGGATAAAGAACGGGATCGCCATGATCTCGAACTTTTCGATGCCGGTGAACAGCTTCAGCGCGATACTGTCCATCGGGATGTTGGTAAAGGCGAACAGAAAGCTGAACACCGTCAGACCAAGCGCAATCGACACCGGCATCCCGGTGATCAGCAGTGCCGCAAGGATCAGAAAGATAATGAGAGCGGTCATGACTTGCCCTCCGCGGCGATTTCAGCCTCATCCTCGATCCCTTCGACCGAGTCGAGATTATGGTGAACGATCTCACCCGTCGCGAGGAACTTCCACAGCGCCTGGATAAAGCGGAAACACATCAGCGCAGAACCCAGCGGCACGGCCAGATAGACGATCCACATCTTGATCTCGAGATCGGGCGAGACCTGGCCGTTCTTGAATACATGCCACACAAAATCAAAGCCGATCCACGTCACGATGCCGGTGAACAGGATGCCGCCCGACATGGCGATGGTGGTGATGACCTTGCGTGCGGTCCCTTCCAGCCGTTCAGACAGGATATCGACACCGACATGGATGCCGATACGCACGCCATAGGCGGCCCCGAACTTGGCCATCCAGACGAACAGATAGATACATGCCTCCTGCGCCCACAGCAGATTCAGCTTGCGCAGCGTTGCATAGGCCGAGCGGGCCGCATCATTAAGCCAGGGCATGTCCCAGCCGCGGCTGGAACGCACCAGAGATGCGGTGACATCAAGCGCATAGCGCTGTGTCACAGCGACAAAGATCAGGATGGTCGCAACTGCCATCAGCAGCACGATCAAGGTTTCCTCGAACCTGTCCAGAGCGCGCATCCACGCCTCCTTCGGAATGACCGATTATCGTTGATTCAGATGGTCCGGGCAGCGCGCATGCCGCCCGGACCTGATGCCATCAGTTGGCAGTGGCTTCCTTGACCTGAGCAAGGGTTTCGGCGCCGATGCGGCCAGCCATCTCGTCATGGACCGGCAGCAGGACTTTCAGCCACTCTTCACGCTCTTCGGGCGTCAGCTCGTGGAATTCGGTGGTGCCGGCATCCTTCATCGCCTGAAGGGCCTGATCGTTTTCTTCCTGCGCGATGCCGTTGGCATAGACGGTCGCCTCGTCCATGGCGCGGTCCAGCTGCTCGCGCAGGTCTTCGGGCAGGCCATCCCAGAACGACTTGTTCACGATCACGGCGTAACCGATATAGCCGTGGTGCGAGATGGTGGCGTGCTTTTGCACCTCGTTCATCTTTTGGGTATACATGTTCGAGGGCGGGTTTTCCGTGCCGTTCACGACGCCGGTCTGAAGGCCCTGATACACCTCGGAAAAGGCCATGACCTGCGGCACCGCGCCAAGCGCGTTCATCTGTGCCTCAAGCACCTTGGACGACTGGATGCGCATCTTCAGACCCAGAAAGTCATCGGGTTCGTGCAGCGGGCTGTTGGCCGACATGACCTTGAAGCCATTATCCCAATAGGCCAGACCGGTGATGCCCTTGTCCTGAAGCTTTTCCAGCAGCGCCTCGCCAACGGGGCCGTCGGTGACCTTGCGCAGCGATTCATAGCCGTCAAAGATAAAGGGCAGGTCGAAAACCTCGAAATCCTGAATCCCCAGCGGGCCGAATTTCGCCAGCGACGGCGCGAGCATTTGGACCGCGCCCAGTTGCAGGGCCTCCAGCTCTTCCTTGTCCTTGTAAAGCTGGCTGTTGGGATAGACTTCGACGCTGACGCGGCCTTCGGTATATTGTTCGGCCAGTTCCTTGAACTTGTCAGCCGCTTTGCCTTTGGGCGTGTCGGGCGCAACGACGTGGCTGAACTTGATGGTGACTTCCTGCGCCCAGGCACCCGCGCCCAGACCCAGCGAGATCACGGCGGCAAGGCCGGCGTATACGATACGGTTCATAGTTTCCCCCCAAGGGTATTTTTTGTTGCAGTCAGTGGAAAAGATGCGCCTGACACGCTCCTCCCCCTGATCCCATTCATAAGGGGAAACTTTCAGCCTGCCTATGGGACAATTGATGACCCGGCGCCCCCGATGACGTTTCTGTGACCCCTGACCCGAGGCAAATTGCCACACGCGGGCGAAAATGGGGAACCGCACGAGGGTGACGGATATAAACCTCCGCCGGCATCAGCGCCCAGAACTGCCCCTCGTTACCAAAGCGGATCGCGCCGACCTCCTCCGCGCTGAGATGGCCGGTAAAGAAAACGGAAACGCCCTCGCCGGCGCCAGCGCAGGGATGGCGAAACCGGGTCTCATTCAGCAGACGCTCGCGGGTCAGCGACAGGCCGAACTCCTCGGCCAGCTCGCGCAGGGCACAATCGGCGGCCGTTTCGCCCGCCTCGGGGCCGCCGCCGGGCAGATCCCAATGCGCGGGCCAGGGAATATGGGCGAAATCGTCGCGCATGCAGGTCAGCAGCCGGCCCGCGCAGGTCAGAACCAGCTTGACCCCCAGCACGCTTTGCCCGTCGTGCCGCCCGACGGGGACAGCCAGCGGGTTCATTCCGCCGCGACGCGCGGGCAGCCCGCCTCTGGCGACAGCCGTGCCGCGGCCGACAGCACCTGTCCCAGCCGCGCGGCAAGGGCATCATAGCCGGCCGATGGCTCGATCATCGTTTCATCAAGATAAAGCGCGCGGTCGATTTCCACCTGCACGACGTGGACGCCCTGTCCCGGCCGGCCATAGGCGGTCGCGACATAGGCACCCGAGAACGGCGCATTCAGACGCAGCCGAAAACCCGCATGACGAAACAGCCCGCAGATCCGCTCGCGCAGCGCCGGACCACAGCTGACCCCATGGCGGTCTCCGATCACGACCTCGGGCACGGGGGGGATCATATTGCCCACGGCCTCGTGGGGCATGGAATGCATGTCGATGATGATCGCATGGCCGAATCGTGCCCGCGCCTCGTCGATCAGCGCGCGCAGCGCCTCGTGATAGGGCCACCAGTAACGGTCAATCCGCCGGCGCGCCTCGGCCATGGCCAGCGGACGGTCGCGAATCGGGCGCGCTCCGGCAACCACGCGCGGAATCACCCCCAGCCCGGCACGGGCACGTGGTGTCGCCGGACGGATGCCGCCGCAAACGACGGTGCCGGGGTCCAGCTCGGTCGCCGCGCGGTTCAGATCGACAATGCTGCGCGGCAGCCGCGCGCTCAGCGTGACCGCGCCACCATCCAGAGCCGGGCGGATCAGCCGGTCAACAAAGGCATCCTCGGACGAGCGCAGCGTCACGATATCCAGCGCTGTCTCGGCCAGAAACCAGTCGGGAAAATCCCGCCCGGAATGCGGCGAGCAAACGATCACACCGCTGGCCCATTCATCGGGGCGGTTCAGTTCATGACGGAAAGCATTGCTGTCGGGGTGCATCTTTCCTGCCGCCATGCGCTTGTTTCATGGCCTGTATACTGGCACGTTTTTCTGCCGCCAACCGTCTTGAAACCCCCGGCGACTGCCTATATAGACCCTCGAACCGAAACGAATCCTCGCTGCAAGGCAGGGTTTTTGACGGGCACGGGCGGTTAGCTCAGCGGTAGAGCACTACGTTGACATCGTAGTGGCCACTGGTTCGATCCCAGTACCGCCCACCATTTTCGCCGCCCCCGGACAATGGGCCGGGGGTATTTCAGTTTCAAGGCGCTTGGCTGAGCGCCGCGATGAGGAGAAGACCGATGAAGGTTCGCAACTCGCTCCGCTCGCTCAAGAGCCGCCACCGTGATTGTCAGGTGGTGCGCCGTAAGGGCCGGATCTACGTCATCAACAAGACGAACCGCCGCTTTAAGGCCCGTCAGGGCTGACCGGCGGGGCCATGTGGCCCGCACGAGACTGAAAAACCCGCCCGGTCACGCGGCGGGTTTTTTCATGGCCGGCACTGATCCGCCAACAGCGCAGAGAATCAGCGGGCGCCTGCTGGTGCAGAATATAAGAACGCGCTTGAGCAGCACCGCGCCCATGGCGGCAGACAGGCCGCACAACGACAGCCACCACCCGGACCGCAGAGCCGCGCCGCGGCCGGCGCATCACCGGGCAGGACCGGCCTGATCAGACCGCGAAACCCGGCGCCAGCCGCAGCCCGCCGGTATTCAGCCCGCGCCAGTTGCGCTGCTGCGCGCCCAGCAGGCGCCGCGCGGTCGGGTGGGCCGCCTCCAGCGCGCCCATCCGGATCAGCAGCGCGGTGATCGCGGCCTCTGACGCGCGGGTCGCGCCGTCCTCGATCTTGACCGCGACGCCCAGACCCTGATCGGGCAGAATGGCAATGAACACGGCCTCGGCACCGGTCTTGACCGCGACGCGGCCATCCGTCGCGCGCATCAGATCAGTGCAGGCCCGCCCCTCGCCCGCGACCAGATCGGGATGGGCACGCATCGCATCGACCAGCCGTGACATGGCGCGGCCGCGCGCATCATTGCGCGGATTGGCAAAGCCGGCCATGGCCCGCGCCAGCCCGGCAATCGAACCGGCGAAATTCGGCGCCGAACAGCCGTCGATGCCAAAACCCGCCGGCTCTTCTTCCGTCACCTCGGCGGTGGCCTGACGGATCGCCCTTTGCAGCGGATGGTCAGGGTCGACATATTCCGGCCCGGCACCCGCATGACGCACCCATGTCAGAAATCCGGCATGCTTGCCCGAACAGTTATTATGCAACTGCGAAGGCGCCCCATCCGAACAGGTCAGGCGGCGGTTCTCGGCCTTGTCCCATGGCATATGGCAACCACAGCGCAGATCGGATTCCCTCAGCCCCAGCCCGTCCAGCCAGCGACCCACACGGCCGACGTGATCCGCCGCCCCCTGATGCGAGGCGCAGGCAAGGGCAAGCTGCCCGGCCCCCAGCCCCGCCGCCTCGGCCGCGCCGGATTCCATCAGCGGCAGCGCCTGAACCATCTTGCACGACGAGCGCGGAAAGATCACCGCGCCGGGATCGCCCCATGCCGCAACGATATCACGCCCGTCATGGATAACAGCATGGCCACGATGGACGCCCTCGCGCAGATCGCCGCGCCACAACTCGATCAGTTCCGCCGCCGACATGCTCGCGATATGCCCCTGATAGCTGACAAATACGCGATTTCCCGCCGAATGGGGTTTTTTCGCGCCTTGGTTTGGCGTTATCTTGACGTGGAAGCGTAAACAAGGCCACAGGCATCATCAAGAAAGCTGCGGCAGGAGGCAGAAAATGAGCATCAAGACGCTGCGCGGCGCGGCCGCGATCATCGCGGTTGTCACCGGGCTGGCCATGCCGGTCATGGCACAGGAATCAACCAATGTCGTGACGACCGAAGGCGACTGGACCGTCTTTGCCGGGTCCAGCCCGCGCGAATGCTGGGCGGTTTCGCAGCCGCGATCCTCGGTCAACACCCGTGACGGACAGCCGGCCGAAGTGTCGCGCGGCGATATCCGGCTGTATGTCGCCTATCGCCCGGGCGCCAATGGCGAGGTCAGCTTTACCGGCGGCTATCCCTTCCGGCCCGGCTCGACCGTCGCGGTCAATGTCGGCGGCACCAAGTTCGAC
Source organism: Paracoccus sp. (in: a-proteobacteria) (assembly GCA_030538705.1). Taxonomy (GTDB): domain Bacteria; phylum Pseudomonadota; class Alphaproteobacteria; order Rhodobacterales; family Rhodobacteraceae; genus Paracoccus. Next base: position 9,354 of record JAUNTL010000032.1, read on the forward strand.
CTGTTCACCGAGGGCGAAAACGCGTGGACCGGATCGTCTTCCGAGGATGCGCGCCTGATCGCCGCCCTGCGCGCCGGCGCCAATGCGACGGTGACGGGTGTTTCCTCGCGCGGGACGCAGACGGTTGACACCTTCAGCCTGTCGGGGATCACGGCGGCCACCAACGCCGCGCGGGCACAGTGCCAATAGGCGGCTGACAGGCGCCGCCACCGCGCCGCCGCTGTCGGGATTTTATGCACGGACGCAGCCCGCGCCTTGAATGGCGGGGGCAAAGCGGCTATTTTGGCGTCTTTCCAAGGATAGTGCCGCCATGACCGCCCCGATCACGCAAGACGTGCTGACCATTCCGCGCAAGCTGCCCGAGGGCGGGCGCATCAATATTGTCGGCCTGACGCGCGATCAGCTGCGCGACGCCCTGATCGCCAATGGCACCCCGGAACGTCAGGCAAAGATGCGCGTGGGTCAAGTCTGGCAATGGGTCTATTACTGGGGTGCGCGCGATTTTTCCCAGATGACCAACCTGGCCAAGGATTACCGCGCCCTTCTGGCCGATCGCTTTGAAATCGCCCTGCCCGAGGTCGTCACCCGCCAGATATCCGAGGACGGGACGCGCAAATATCTGCTGCGCATCGCCGGCGGGCACGAGGTTGAGGCCGTCTATATCCCCGAGGAAAATCGCGGCACGCTCTGCGTTTCCTCGCAGGTCGGCTGCACGCTGACCTGTTCATTCTGCCATACCGGCACGCAAAAGCTGGTGCGCAACCTGACAGCGGGCGAGATCGTGGGGCAGGTCATGGTCGTGCGCGACGATCTGGGTGAATGGCCCGTCCCCGGCACGCCCAAGGATGAAACCCGGCTGGTCAGCAATGTCGTGCTGATGGGCATGGGCGAGCCTTTGTATAATTTTGACGCAGTGCGCGATGCGATGAAGGTCGTGATGGATGGCGAAGGGCTGAGCCTGTCGCGCCGGCGCATCACGCTGTCGACCAGTGGTGTCGTCCCCGAAATCGCCCGCACGGCCGAGGAAATCGGCTGCCAGCTGGCGATTTCCTTTCACGCCACCACCGACGAGGTCCGCGACCGGCTGGTGCCGATCAACAAGCGCTGGAATATCGCCACGCTGCTGGACGCGCTGCGCGACTATCCGCGCCTGTCGAATTCGGAACGGATCACCTTCGAATATGTCATGCTGGACGGCGTGAACGACAGTGACGAGGACGCCCGCCGTCTGGTCCGCCTGATCCGGGGTATCCCGGCCAAAATCAACCTGATCCCGTTCAACGAATGGCCCGGCGCGCCTTACAAGCGGTCGTCATGGAACCGGATCGAGGCATTCGCCGACATCATTTACAAGGCCGGTTACGCCAGCCCGATCCGCACCCCGCGCGGCGAGGACATCATGGCCGCCTGTGGTCAGCTGAAATCCGCGACCGAACGGGGCCGCAAGTCAAAGGCGCAGGTCGAGGCAGAGGCGCGGGCCTGAAGCGCGCCATGCCATCCCCTCTGGTCAGAAGGAACATGGCATGGCCAGACTGCATGACAAGATCGCCCTTGTAACCGGGGCCGGGCGGGGTATCGGGGCTGCGATTGCGCGGGCCTTTGCCGCCGAGGGGGCCGAGGTCATCGTCACCGATATTGACGCCCCGTCCGGCGAACGGATTGCCGCCGAAACCGGGGGCAGGTTCTGCCGTCTTGATGTCGCCAGCGAAGCGGATTGGACCACCATTGCGGCGCAGATTCCGCAACTCGACGTGCTGGTCAATAATGCTGGCATTACCGGGTTCGAAGGTCCGGCCCCGCCCGCACATGACCCCGAACACGCCGCGCTTGCGGACTGGCGGGCGGTTCACGCCGTCAACCTCGACGGCACCTTTCTGGGCTGCCGCTATGCCATCGGCGCCATGCGCGGCAAGGGGACGGGGTCGATCATCAATATCTCGTCGCGCTCGGGCATGGTGGGGATACCGGCGGCGGCGGCTTATGCCTCGTCCAAGGCAGGGGTCCGCAATCACACCAAAACCGTGGCGCTTTACTGCGCCGCTCAGGGGTTGGCGATCCGCTGCAATTCGATCCACCCGGCGGCGATCATGACGCCCATGTGGGAACCGATGCTGGGCCACGGCCCCGACCGCCCCGCACGCGAGGCCGCGCTGAGCGCCGACATCCCGCTGCGCCGCTTCGGCACGGCTGAGGAGGTGGCGGCGCTGGCGGTGATGCTGGCATCCGATGAGGCGGCCTATATCACCGGGGCGGAATTGAGTATCGACGGCGGCATCCTTGCCGGATCAGCAGCCCCGCCGGGCGGCTGAGGCATCCGCTCAGAACGCCGCGAACTCCCGCGCATCCGGGTATGATTTCTGCGTCCCGCGCCGGGTGATCGACAGGGCCGCAAAACGGGCGGCCTGCGCCAGCGCCGCCGGGGCATCCATGCCCGCGGCAAGGAAATGCGCAAAGCTGCCGATAAACGCATCACCCGCGCCGGTGGTATCGACGGGCGTGACCTTGACCGGCGCGATCTCATCAACGTTATCGGCCGTCACCAGCCGCGCCCCGCGCGCGCCAAGCGTCACCACCACCTGCCCGATGCCCTGCGCGATCAGATGGCGGGCGGCGGCGATGATCTGATTTTCGGTATCGGTGGGCATCCCGGTCAGCGTCGCCAGTTCGGTCTCGTTCGGGCAGAAATAGGACAGGCCCGCCAGTTTTGAGACATCCAGATCCGCCGAGGCCGGCGCGGGGTTCAGCACCGTCGGCAGGCCGCGCCGCGCCGCCGTGGCAATGGTGTGATAGACGGTGCCCAGCGGCACCTCCAGCTGCATCAGGATGACATCGCAACGCGCCAGATCACCCTCGGCCGCATCGACATGGGCGGGTGACAGCGCCCCGTTCGCGCCCTTGACGATGATGATCGCATTCTCGCCCGATGCCTCGACAAAGATCGGCGCGACGCCCGAGGGCTTGCCGGCGATCATATGGACATGGGTCGTGTCGATGCCGTTCGCGGCAAAGTTTTCGCGCTGCTGATGGCCGAACATGTCATCGCCCACGCAGGTCACCATGGTCACCGCCGATCCCAGCCGCGCCGCGGCCACGGCCTGATTGGCGCCCTTGCCACCAAAGCCCAGTTCAAACTCCGGGGCCTCGACCGTTTCGCCGGGCAGGGGCATGCGGTCGATATAGGTAATCAGGTCGATATTGTTCGACCCGACAACACCGATACGGCCCTTGCGGGCGTCCTGACCTCGGGTCATCCGAAACTCCTTTGCGGGCCATCTGCCGGGCTGGCGGCATTCAGGCTGGCAGGGGATCGGGGCGGCGTCAAGCGGCGTGGGCGCGGCGCGGAAATCAGCGAAAGCAGGCGTCGCGCCCGTCGGCTGCGATTGTTGCCGCACCATCGGCAATTGCACGCGAGCGGCGCGAGGGTGATTGCGTTCCGCGTGATTTCGGCGCCGGCAGAACCGCCGCCAGCCGCGCGGCCTGAGCCGCGCTGAGCCGGTCGGGGGTGGTGCCAAAGTGATGGGCCGCAGCCGCATGGACGCCAAAGACGCCGGGGCCGAACTCGGCCACGTTCAGATAGACCTCGAGGATGCGGCGCTTGGTCCAGACGGCTTCGACCATGGGCGTCATCGTGGCCTCGATCGCCTTGCGCGTCCAGCTGCGCCCCTGCCAGAGATAGACGTTCTTGACCACCTGCTGTGTAATGGTCGAGGCCCCGCCCGGTCGTCCCGTTTTGATGACCCGGCGGATCTCGGCCATGTCAAAGCCCCAGTGCAGGCAGAAATTCGCATCCTCGGCCGCAACGACCGAGCGCGCCATCACCGGCGCCATCTGGTCAAGGCGGGTCCAGCGGCGATCAGCGATCTGATGCTCGCGGGATTCGCGCAAGATCGTCAGCGTGGTCGGCGGGTTGAACAATGCAAACAGCACAACCCCCGCAAACATCGCCAGAAAAAGCCGTGCCAGCAGCCACCAAAGCCAGCCGGACGCCCATCGCATCAGCGCAGACAGCCCCCGGCGCCGGCGCGCGCGGGGCGGGGCGAATTCATCAGCAGGGCTATCGGGCGGGGCGCGGCGCATGGCAGGCGTCGTGCCACCGCAGCGCCGATGCGTCAAGATTGGGTTGGGGTTGGCGGGGCCATATCACAGCCCCATACGTCAGGCGACAGCCCCGGTTACCAGACCAGCAAGGTGCCGCTCAGCGCAGTCTGCCGCCAGCCAACCGGCAGATGCCCGGCCTCGAACACCGCGAAAAGCTCATCTGCCAATATCGGGTCTTTCTTGCCCAGATGGTCGTTCAGATAGCGCTGCTGCGCATAGGTAATCGCCACCCATCGAAACAGGCCGACCACAGCGGATGGCCCGAATCCCTGTTGTTCATCCGTGAACTCACGTGGCTTTATGCGCTGGAGATCAGGCTCGATCGCTTCGCGCAGCATCGTCGCCATATCTGAAAGCGCGGTGTTTATCATCGCCTTATCGGCGGCGGGAATATCCGCATAATCATAGGCCGAAGGGCGCAGATCATTCAGCCACGCATCATATTCGGGATCTTCGATCGCCGCTTCGGCCTCTGCCCGGGTTATTGCCCATGCAAAGGGGACACTCAATTCAATATCAGCATCACGCGATCCGCAATTGCGGCCTATTCCGGCGTCGATACACGCCAACGCCCGGAGAATTGCCTTGTTTACCATATCGGGCAAAGATCAGTTCCTTCGGCTTTGGCTATCTTAACGTTTCGCATACCGTTTTCCGGCCCCGAAACCTGCAAGACATATGCATTTGCGCGTGAACCACGCGGCAGCATCCAGATCAGGCGGCATGCATCAGTTCGCCTTTAGCACCGTCGCATCGAAGGCCACGATCCGGTTATCCTGCGTCCAGCCACAGGGATAAAATCCGGCGCGGTAGACGTCAAAGATCACCTCCAGAACCGGTGGCACCTCGGCAAGGCAATAGCGCGCGGCCGAGACCATCTTGAGCTGCTGCGAGATATCGTAATCAACGGTATAGAAAAATTCGTCGAACAGGTTCACCGTGCCACGAATCTGATCCTTGCGGACCTGAAGCCTGCGGGCTTTTTGCTGGTTCCACCACGCATCGATCACCGGATCGATCAGCTTTTCGGCCTCGTGAAAGGCGGGGCTGCTTCGGAATTGCGCAACGGCACGTTCCTGCACGTCTTTCCAGACCAGATAGCCGGGTGGCAAATCCTGCTCGTTCTCAAGGTTCATCGCCAGTTCAAGATCACGAACGACCTCGCAATCCGCAGGCAGATGATCGGGCATCCCGCCACCCAGCAAGGCCTGGGATTCAAGCAGCCTGACGGGGGCGAGAATGAAATCGGCATCAATCATATGTTTCATGTTCATCAGAAGCCTGCGTTTCTCAATAGCTTGTCCCACATCTCGAAAACCCGCTGCGTTCCCTGCGCCGTGTCTCTGGACATGTCGGAACTGCGGATCGGCAACCCGTTTTGTTGATGCCGGCGCAGCAGATCCTGTAATCGCCCGAGTTCCGACGCTGTGTCCTGACGCGATCTGTTGGTTCCGATCCTGTCAAGTGCAGCATCAACAGCGCGGTTATAGCCCGGATGGCTTCCTTGGTGACGGGTCATCGGACTGATGGGCGCACGGCGGTTTGGCAATGGCATGCCGTTTGCGGCCGCATCAATATCAATCCCGGCATGACGGATCGTTGGATGATTGCTGAGGGCACCGGGAACCAGATGCTGTGCCTGATAACCTGGCCAGGCAGTAGACCGCGGCAGTCCCATTTCTTCGTTCAGGTTAGCGCGCAGTCGTGTTGAACATCCCGCCAGCCCCAGCGGATCAACATAGCCGTTCGGATCATCGACATAACCCTGCGGCCTGATCCCGCCGTCCAGACCTATCGGGTCGGGCGACAGGTATTGCGTCGCATCCGGGTCGTAATAACGAAAGCGGTTGTAATAAAGCCCGCTCTCGGCGTCCTCCCACTGACCCTGAAAACGGATCGGACAGTTTTCGTTGGCGGCGCGCTCGACGCGGTCGAGGCGGCCCCACAGGCCCGGCTCGGCGCGCCACAGGACGGTCTCGCCGTCATCCGACAGCATTTCGCGCGGCGTGCCGAGATGATCGGTAACGATGTGCTGGACCTCGCCATCCATGACGCGGGCCATGGGGCGAAAACTGCCCGGCTCATAGATCCAATGCTCGGCCCGGTCCCAGGCGACCGTGCCATCGGCATAGAGGGGGGCCTCGGCGATGATACGGTCGCCGTCCCATTGATAGGCGCTGCCGGCGCGTTGCATGGCGGCAGCGGCGGCGTCCTTTGGCACAGCCTGCGGCCGGTCCGGGGCCGCCGGGGCCGCTGCGCCGCCGGTGATCACCCGCAACCGGCGGATACGCCGGTCCAGCGGATCATAGTCATAGCGCCATACCGCGCCGTCAGGCGCCTCCAGCCGCACCAGCCGGTCACGCAAATCCCAGGTCATCGCCCAGATACGCGGCCGGAAGCCGGGTTCCTCGACACGCTTTTCGATGACACGGCCCCGGCTGTCGTGACGGTAATGAATGCGGCCACGCTGGCGGATGCGGCCTTTTTCCTGCTCGACCCGCTCGACGCGCATATCCTCGGCAAGCGCGACAAGGTTGCGGCTCGGATCATAGTCGAACTGGCGCAGGACCGGGGCCGCGCCGGCAGATTGGCGCTGCGCAGTGGCCCCCACCAGACCGCGCGCGTCATAGCTGAGCCGAGTCTCGCCCGCATTGGCATCGGTAATCGCAATGGCGCGGCCGGCGCGGTCCCAGTCATAGGAACGCCGCGCCCGCACACCGGCCGCGCTGCCACCCACGGCCCAGGGTCCGGCCGCCAGCATCCCCGCACGTGCATCCGGCGTCAGGGCCGAGACCGGGCCGGCCATCTGCTCGGCCAGCTGACGCGTCACGGTCCAGCCCTGCGCCAATGCATAACCGGCCTCGGACTGGCGCAGCACCTCCAGCCCGCGGGCGTCACGGCCAAAGCGCAGAGCCTGGCCGGCGAAATGCAGCGCATCAAGATCGCCGCCGGCCGAGAACTCGGCCGCCAGTGCCAGCCCGTCACCGCCGCGTGCGATACGCAAGCTGCTGCCGGGTTCGTAATCATGGGTCAGGCTGCGGCCATCAACCACCTCGCGGATCAGCCGGCCGGTCTCGTCATAGGCGAACTCGATGACACTGGTCCCGTCGGCGATCCGCGTCACGCGGCCGGCCGTATCATAAGCGTATTCGGTCACGCCCGCGCCCGGTCCCTCGCCGGTTCCGGCCTGCAAAAGCAGGCCACCCGGCGACCAGACAAAGCGCGTGACAACCCCGTCGGGCGCGATACGCGCGATCAGGCGGCCGGCGGCATCATGGCCATAGCGTGTCACCAGCCCGGCATAATCACGCTCGGCCACCAGATTGCCGCTGGCGTCATAGGCCAGCTCATACCGCTGACCCATCTCGTTGATGACGGCCGTCAGGCGCAAGGCATGGTCATGTTCCAGCCGCACACGGTTGCCAAGGGCGTCGCGCGTCTCCAGCGGCAGGTCGAAGGCGCCAAAGCGGAACTCGCGGCTGTGCCCCTCGCCATCGGTGACCGAGGTTACAAGCCCCTCGCTGTTGCGCCGGGCACTGACGCGGGTGCTGTCTGCCCGCGTCACGGCGGCGATTGCGCCGCGCGGGTTCGCCGGGCCACGGCGAACCTCGAAAATGGTCTCGGCCCCGATCTCGTCGGTGACGCTCAGCAGACGGCCCTCGGTATCATGGGTCAGCCGCGTCTCGCGCCCGGCCACGGATTGCAGCCGGGCCGGACGGCCCAGAGCATCGTAATAAATACGTTCCTGCCTGTTCAGCGGATGGTCGATGCGGGTGATCCTGCCGCGCGTATCACGGCGCAGGATGCGCTGCGCACCATCCGGACCGATCAGAGCGACCAGATTGCCGCGATCATCATAGCGATAGACCGATCGCGCGCCACCGGCATCAATATGCGCCGACGGCAGCCGGTCGGGACCGTATTCCCATTGCTCGCTGCGCCCGTCGGGATCAGTGACGCGGATCAGGTTGACGTAATCATCGTAATCATAGGACCAGCGTGCGCCCAGCGGGTCGATGCGCGCCAGAATTTCGCATGACGGCCCCCAGTCGGTGCGCCATTCACCGCCGGCCGGGTCGGTCTCGCGCCAGACCAGCCCGCGCTCTGTCCAGTCATAGATCCGCAGGATGCCGGCGGCATCGGTGACGCGGGTGCGCCGCTCTGCCAGATCATAGGACAGCTCAACCGACAGATGGCCGCTGTCCGACCAGTTGCGGATCACGCGGTCGTCGCTGTCATAGGCGAAATAGGCCCGGGTCAGCTGACTGTCGGCCCACATCGCCAGCCGCCCGCCTTCGTCATAGCCATAGCGCAGATGCCCGGCCTGCGCGGAATCGACACGCAACAGCCGCCCGGCGCTGTCATATTGCCAGGTGAACACGCAATCATCGGCATCGCGTCCGACCAGCGTCGCATGGCGGATCAGCATGTTCTCGCTGTCGACGACAAGCTGGAACCCGTCGCTATGCGTCACCGAGGCCAGCCCGTTCTCGCCATAATGCAGGCGGATCTCGTTGCCATTGCGGTCCTGAAATCCGGTCAGCAGGACATGGCCGCCACGGCGAGTGTTGAACAGCGTGAAAAGCTGGCTGCGATGATCAAACAGATAAAGCTCGCCCGAACGCGTGCCGGCCAGTTCCAGATGCGGACAGCGCAGGTTCAGCGCCCAGACGTCGTTTTCGGGCGCCTCAAAGGTGAACTCGACCCCGTCGGGATCCTGATAGATGATGGCCTCGCCCTCAAGGCGCAGATGCTGCGCCCAAGTGCCCGACCAGTCATTGCCCTGTATACCGGTTGCGCCACGGCGATAGCTGCGTTCCAGCACAAGGGGAATCGTGCCGGGAATCGTCAGATCCGTGCGGAACTCACACACCTGACCCGAGGCGACATCAACCGGGTCGCCCTCAAGCCTGAGGAAAAAGTTGTTAACCCCGCGCGCAGCAGCGCTGAGCGTGGGAAAGCGCGGCGGCCGTGTCGTCTGGCCGCCTGCCGGGCGCGGCGGGGTTTGCGGGGAATTGCCGCTGCGCGGGCGCTTGCCGCCGCGCGGAAAGGGCAGAAAATCCGCAAGCACCACCGCCGACCGCGTCAGCCGGTTCAGCCAGCCGCCGTCAATATCCAGCTGCGCGGCCGATGTGGTCAGATCCATCAGAACCGTCTCGCGCCCGGTCTGGATGGTGCCGTCGCAATTCGTCTTGTGGCCCTTGCGCGCGATGGGAAAACCGTTGGCAAAGACGGTTTCCGAACCCTGGGCGACCGCCTTGGCGGCACCATGATCACGGCAGTTGACGATGCTGGTCACATGGGCGACGGGCTTGCCCTCGAAACAGACATTGGGCGATCCGACGGCGATTTCGCCCTTTTCCTCGCCCTGCGATCCCAGCGATCCGGCCGCCCCCATGAATGCCCCGCCGACCAGACCGCCGGCGACAAATGCGACCGTCGCAACCAGCAGGGGGGCCGCCGCCCCGCCTGTCGCCGCCGTCAGCGCCGCCGCCGCGCCAATCGCGGCAAGCGCGCCAAGCACGACCGCCGCCCCCATCAGCGCAGAGACCAGACCCGAGGGCGCGTGATAGATCTTGTCACCGACACAGGCCGGCTGCTCGCTCGGGCCGGAAAGCGGCTCCAGCCCCATTGCCGCGCCGATCCTGTCGCCCGCCCATGACCCGATCGCATGGCCCGCAAAGCCCGCCGCAACCCCCGCCAGAATAGGGATCAGCGGCCCGGCCGCGCCCAGTGCGAAAGTGCCGGCCGTCGCCGTGCCCCCGGCAGCGGTGGCACAGGCAACCATGCCCATGCCGCCCTTGACCATCGCGGCAACGGCGCCGGCCGTCATCACCGAATATTGCACGCCCGGGCTTTCCATGAATGTCAGCGCGTCGTCCCAGGCCCTTTCCCCACCGCTGCGTGCGTCGGCCTGATTTTCCATGGCCTGCTGCATCTGCGGGCTGATATAGCCCCCGCCATCACCTGTCGTTGCGTCGGTCTGGCCATCCAGCCCCATCAGATGGGCAGAGTTCTGCCCCGCAACCCGCATAGAGTAATCGAGCAGGCCCATTGTGCGTTTCCCCTCAGCCCCGGCGAAAGCGGATTGTCTGGACCAGCCGCCGGATCTCGGTTTGCTGGCTTTCGGTCATCCGGCCGGGGACCGATGCGGTAATGACCATCGCGCGCCCGTTCGGTGTCGGCAGCATATAGATCAGCTGGTGCATCCTGGCCTGTTTGGCGACCCATGTGCATTCGATCTCGGCCGCGGCAATGGTATCGAGCGTGACCTGCTGGCGGCTGATCAGCTTGTAATCGACCAGCAGCTTGCCGACCTCTTTGACCTGATCCTCAAGATATTCGGCAAATGACATCCCGAAAGGCAGGTCATCGCGCGTGATGGTCAGGGTCAGCCCCTGCTGCATCGCCGCCTTGCTGGAGATGATGTTGATCGACTGATCCGTCCATTCCGGGGGCAGTTCGACCGTGGCTTCGTTCATGACATACATCAGCGGATTCCGTCGGATAAGGGATGCAAAGACGTCTCAGACTGCGGATGCGGCTGCGGGGCCGCCACGACTACCCCCCGCCGCCATCACCGCCGTCGCCGCCATTGTTCAGGTGGATCATCCCCGCCAGCTGGTCGATCAGCCCGGCCGACAGCGAAATCGTTGACCCGTTCGAGGTCAGGACGATGTGATCCGGCGTCAGTTCGATGATCGTATTCTCGCCGACCGAGATCGAGATCAGCTTGGTCGAGCTGATCGCCACGCTGTCCTTGCCAAAGATGCCCAGATCGGTCTGCGAGCCGATATAGCCCTCTTTGTCCGAACTGTAATCCATCGTATTCTGGGAATGGTTCGACACCCGCGTCTTTGACGACACCGCGACCAGATCCTCGCCCCGGACGTTGACCTTGTTCTCGGCCCAATAGTTGATCAGCCCCTCGCCGCCCGCGCCGGCTACGGCATTGGCGTTGACGGAATTGGCCTGGACAGAACGCGCCAGCGCGACGGTTTCGGTCAGATTGCCCGAGCCGATGGTCTTGGTCTCATCCCCGGTATCGACCGCAACCGAACGGTTGCCGCTGACCACCTGCGTCGTCTGGTTGTCCTGGATGACGCTGTCCATATCCTTCTGCGCATGCATAAAGATGCGCTCGGCCCCGGTGGCGTCGTCCAGGCTCATTTCATTAAAGCCGCCGCCGTTATGGGTCTTGGTCTTGAAACCGGATTTCGTCTTGTTATCCGGCAACCCGTAAATATTCGCGTTCGAGGCGTTGACGACACAGCCCGTCACCAGCGGCTTGTCGGGATCACCGTCGATGAAATCGACGATCACCTCCATGCCGATGCGCGGGATGACCACCGCGCCCAGCCCGCTGCCGGCCCATTGCTGGCTGACCCGGCAGCGCATCGAGATCGCGCCCTCCAGATCCCAGTGAAAGCGCACCAGAACCCGGCCGTATTCGTCGCAGTCGATCTCGCCCTCGCCGACCACGATGGCGGTCTGCGGACCCAGCACCTGCGCCGCTGGCGTGCGGCGCGGCGGCGCCATCGGCGCGGTGTCGGGCATCAGCACATATGAGCCGGTAAAGGAATAGCCGTCGCTGCCCTGCCCGCCCGAGCCATATGCCTCGGACACGAAATGATGACTGGCCGAAAGGCAGATATAGCCCTGCCCCGTTCCCGGCACCGGATCACCCGTCAGGCTGACCCGCCCGCCGGCACCCAGAGACAGACAATCGCCCACCGCACGATTGCGGCGGTCCGCGCCACGCTCCTGATGGGCGCGCAGCATGGCGACCAGCCGGCCCTCGTCGCGTGACAGATAGTCACCGGGGTATTCAAAGCTTTCGATCTGACCCTCGGCATAAGAGGCATCGCCCAGCCGGTCGACCTCCATCGCGGCCATCGGTTTCTTGAAATTATAGTCAATCAGCCGGACCGCACCGGTGGTCAGATTGCGTTCCGGGGTCCATTCCCAGAAATGTTCGCCCTCGGACTGATGATGGCCGTCATAGGATTTGAATGGCCGCGCACCAATACTGTCATGGGCCAGCGGATCATCGGTCAGCACCATGGCATGGCTGCCGGCGGCATGACGGAAATGAAAGCTGATGCCAAAGCGTTCCATCAGCCGGCGGGCAAAGGTCAGGTCGGATTCGCGATACTGGACGGTATATTCCAGCACCGGGTAATCGTTCGACAGGCTGATCTCCAGCGCCGGATTGCCAAGATGGGCATAGGGCGCCAGCAGCTCTGACAGGATTTCAACCACGGTCTTGTCATGAAAGATCCGCTGGTTGCGGCGCAGCCCGGCCAGCCAGAACCATGGCCGCATGGTCAGGTCGTAACGGTGGCCGTTCTCGCCCACGCCGGCCCATCGCGCACTGGTGACAATACCGTCAAAAGGGCGCGGCCCCTCGCGCCCGTCGATCTCGACCGTGGCATGGGTGCCGATCAGCGAATCAAAGTCGATATCATCGCGCACTGACAGCGCCTCGACCCGGTATTCGAACAGATCATTCAGGTGATCTGTTCCGTCAAACCTCAATAATGCCAGCGTATCGGGACCAAGCGCAGTGGTCAGACGGCCCAGACGTCCGGCTTGAAAGAACGGCAGGTTCATAGGAACGCTCCGCGAAAAATGGATCACCTAAAATCGCCCGCAGGGTAGCCCGCCGGCAACCCCGGAACAAGGCGACGAGTTCGCGCATGGCATAAATCCGCGCGCCCCGCCGCGCGCCCTGACCATCCTGCCCGTGGCCGGTTCTCAGCCCTCGCGGTCGAGGGCGGCGCGCATGGCTGCGACGGCCTCGTCGATGCGCGCGGGATCGCGCAGCAGGCTGCCACCCAGCAGATAGACCACATCATCGCCATACATCGCGGCCATGTCGCCGGCGCGCGCGACGCTCATCCCGCCGCCGGGGCTGGGCAGGATCGCGCGGCCCGGCCCGGCCCCGGCGCGGCAGGCATCCGCGATCGCGGCACATTCCGCCACGGAAAAGCCGAACCGCCCGCCGACATTGGGAAAGACCGATATATCAGCACCGGCGAGCCGCTGAATCGTGCCGAACAGAACGCCGTGATCTATGCCCGTATCCGGCGCCAGCACATAGGGGCCAAGAAATGCCGGATGCGTCATCACCGGCAGATCAAGTGCGGCATCGGCCGCGATCCGCTGAACGAGGCCAAAGCCCAGCAGACCGGGCATGACCAGCACGCCACCCGCCCCGGCCTCTTTCGCAAAGCGCAGATTCGCCTCGATCTGATCCGCAGGACCGGAGAGGTTCGGGAAATAAAGCGCGCTTCTTCCGGTCTCGGCATTGGCGCGGGCAACCGCCGCGGACACCGCCTCGACACGGGCGCGAAAAGGGGCCGGGGGCTGGCCGGCAAGACCGTGATCCTCTTTGACGATATCGGCGCCCCCGCGCACACAGCCCGCCGCCAGACGCGCCAGTTCATCGGCGCCCAGACCCATCGGCTTCAGCACCGGGGCGATCATGCCGCCGGCGCGCCGGCCGCAAAGACGCCGGATGCCCCCGATGCCAAAGCGCGGGCCGGCAAGGCGCGCGGCCATGGTGTCGCCCGGATCTATCGCGGTTACACGGATGCCCTGCTGGATCGAGGAATTGCCAAAGACCACGTTGAGGAACTGTGCGATCTCATCGCCCGCACTGTCGGGCGAATAGCTGATACGCGCCTGCCAGACATCATCATCAGGATCACCAAGGCGCGTGACCTCTTCGACCCGGCCAAGGATCTCGTCCGCGACATAGCCCGCCGGCACGACATCGCGCGGGATTTCGACGGTCTGCTCCAGCGCGATCCCCTCGGCGCGCGCCTGCGCCTGCGCGCGGTCCGCCGCCCGGATACGATAGCTCACGCCAAAGCGTGGCATCACAACGCCTCGGCCTTGGCGGCAGAGTGAACGGCGTCGATACGCACGGCATCCAGCGCATCCTCGGTGATGCCTGTCCGGTGGCCCGTCAGATCCTCGACCGCGCGGACCAGGCTGATCGCATCCAGCCCGTAATGACGCATCAGATAAGGACGCGCGCCGCCATGGGCATAGGTATCGCGCAGGCCCAGCCGGATCAGGCGGCGGCCCAGCCCGGCATCCGCCATAGCCTCGGCGACCATCGACCCGATGCCCCCGGTCGTCAGGTGATTTTCCAGCGTGATCACACCGTGACGCACCGATGCGGCATGATCGACGATCTGCGCGGCGTCAAAGGGCTTGAGCGTGTTCAGATGCAGATGCCGGACCGACACCCCGGCGCGATCCAGCGCGGCGCGGGCGCGGATGGCCTCTTCGGTGGTGATCCCGGCGGTCACGACCAGCACATCCCCGCCCTGCGACAGGATCCGCATCTGCCCGATCCGCATGGGCGTATCAAACAGCCGCGGCACCGATCCGCGCAGGATGCGGCAATAGACCGGACCATCGACCATATCGGCCTGCGCGACGATGGATTCGACCTCGGTCGCGTCGCCGGTTTCCAGCACGGTCATATTGGGGATCGTCCGCATGACGGAAATATCCTCGATCGCCTGATGGGTCATGCCGCCGGGCGTGGTGACGCCGGGCAGAAAACCCATCAGCCGGACCTTGCGGCGGGGATAGGCGACCGAGGCCATCAGCTGATCATAGGGGCGGCGATACAGAAACACGCCGAAGGAATGCAGAAACGGCCGGAACCCGGCCAGCCCTAGCCCGCCCGCGAATGACAACATGTTCTGCTCGGCCATGCCCATCGACAGGAACTGACCGGGATGGCGGTCGCGAAAGCCGTCGATCTCGCAGCTTGATGTCAGATCGGCGGACAGGCAAAGCACCTCGGGGTGCTGTGTCGCATAAGCCTCGAAAGCGGCCGCATAGGGGCGGTTGACCATTTCCATCAGTGGGACTCCAGCTCGACCGGGGGGATGCCAAGCTCGGCGGCAATGGCGGTGTTCATGGCGGCGCGCTCATCCTCGGATTTAAAGCGGACGTAATGCAGGCGCGGAAAGCGTGCCATCAGCGCATCCATCCCGCGCGCCGGGTGCGAATGGGCCAGCACGATCAGCGGCCGGCCCGGATGGGGGGTGGCGGCGGCGATCCGCATCGCCGGCAGGTCATGGGCATCGCATTCGGCGACCACCGCGCCGAAATCGCGCAGCTTGGTTGCAATATCGCCAACCGTCATCACGTCATCCATGGCCCCGTCGCATTGCTGGCGGTTGACGTCCATGATCGACCAGAGGTTATCAATCCCGTGATGGGCGGCGGCCTGAACGGCCTCCCATGTCTGGCCTTCCTGCACCTCGCCATCGGACATGAAGACACAGACCCGGCCAGAGTGACCCAGCCGCTTGCGCCCATAGGCCAGCCCCGCCGCGGTCGACAGGCCGATGCCAAGGGTGCCGTTATGAACCTCCATCCCCGGGGAATGCTCGGCCCCGATCATCTCGACGGATGAGCCGTCCTTGTTGAACATCTCCAGCCCCTCGGGCGCCATGCGGCCGGTCTCGATCAGGCAGGCATAGGCGACAAGCGCGTAATGCGCCGGCGCGATGAACAGGCGGTCATGAACCGCGTCAAAGGGGCCGTTATAGCCCGCCCCGGTGACATAGCCGGGGTTATCGGCAGAGGGCACGCCGCCAAAGGGTGGCGGCACCATCGGCATGGTCGAGGGGCCGAGATTCAGCGCCTCGTTATACAGAAACGCAAGCTGTTCCGCCGCAGAGCAGGCCTGAGACAGATAGCCGCCATTGTTGCGGATCGTATGTTCAAAGACGCGCGCGCGGATACCCTGCGCCACGGCCTCGGTGGTCTTTTCGTTACGCACGACAGGCTCCTGTCATAAGCAGCGGCGGGAGGGGCGGATACCGGGCGGCGCGGGGCCGCCCGGCCATCGGGCGCTGTCGGACGGCCGACCGGGGGAGCGGTCCACCATCCGCCCGGATCAGCGCGCCGGCAGGGTCATCCAGTCGGAAATCGCGACATCGGCATGGGCAAAGGCCGGCACCTTGGCGCCCAGTTCCTCCATATTGGTGACCTCCAGATCGTTCAGCATCTGCTGGGTGATCAGGGTCGGCGGGACGACGACGCTGGCGCCCGGCTCTTCTCCGGCCAGCAGCTGCGCAAGGGTGCGCACCGAAACCTCGCCCACCACGGCGGGGTTGGTGGCGGCGGTTGCCTTCCATGATGATCCCTGTTCGCGCATCAGCGCGATATCGGCGGTCGAGACATCCGCGGAATAGATCGAGACCTGATCACCCATCCCGGCCTCGTCCACAGCGATTTTCACCCCTTTGGCAAACTCGTCATAGGGGGCGAACATCACCGTGATATTCGGATTGGCCGACAGCACGGCACGGGCCTGATTGGCAACCGAATTGGCGATCGGATTGTCCAGCGTGCCGAACATCGCCACCTCATTGATGCCGGGATTGGCCGCCTTGACCTCTTTCCAGGTCTCGTCACGGCGGTCCAGCGGCGCGATGCCGGGCACATAGACATAGCCCGCCACCCATTCGGTGCCATGATCCCCGACCGCGGCCTCCAGCGCCAGCCGGGCCAGATCGCGGTCGGACTGCTCGATCTGGGGGATCGCCTCGTTCTCGACATTGACGTCAAAGGCGACAACCTTGATCCCGGCATCAACCGCGCGCTGCGCCGCCTCTTTCATTGATTCGGTCAGCCCGTGCTGAATGATGATCCCGTCAACACCCAGTGCGATAGCCTGATCGACCATATCGGCCTGAAGCGCCGCGTCCTGACGGCTGTCAAAGACCTGAAGGTTCACGCCCAGCGCGGCCGCCTGACGCTCTGCCCCCGACAGATATGCCTGAAAGAAATCGCCCGTGGACAGATAGCGCACCAGCGCGATATCGACCTCGGCCGGGTTGTCGAAAGGGGCCGGCGCGCTCTGGGCCAGTGCCAGGCCGGGGATCAGAGACATGGTGCCCATCAGGGCGGCGAATGTCCGTCTGGAAATCATCGGTTCCTCCCATTTTCCAGTGTTATGCGGGGCCATAGCGGCGCCCTAGCCACGCCCCCGGCCCGACCGGCCGGACAGCGCGAAAGTAAAGACAAGGGCGACAACCAGCACCGCACCCTTGATGAAATCCTGCGTATAATAGGGCGCGTTCATCATCGTCAGCCCTTGCAACAGAATGCCCACGAACAGCGCACCTATGGCGGTGCCAAAGGCATTTGGCTTGGCCGCGCCCAGAACGGCAAAGCCGATCAGCGCGGCCGCGACACTGTCCAGCAGCAGGTTATTGCCCGAGGCGACATCGCCGCGCCCCAGCCGCGCCGCCAGCAAGATGCCACCGACCGAGGCCAGCACGCCCGAGATCACATAGGCCAGCACCCGATAGCCCGCGACATTGATCCCCGCCAGCCGCGCCGCCTGCGCGTTCGAGCCGATGGCATACATCACCCTGCCGTGGCGCGTCAGTTCCAGAAACACCCAGACCAGCACCGCGATCACAATCAGGAATACCACCGACAAGGGCACCAGATTGGGCAGGATAAAGTCGATCCTGTGCCGGCCCAGCATCAGAAAGCTGTCGGCGAATGTGCCAGTCGCGGTGCGCCCGTCCGACAGCACCATCCCGGTCGAGATCGAGTTGCCTTGCGTCGGAATGCGCTGCAACCCGACCAGCAGGAACATCATCCCCAGCGTGGCCAGCAGGTCGGGCACGCGCATCCTGACGATCAGCAACCCGTTGACCAGCCCGACCACCGCGCCCATCGTCAGGCACAGCCCGACAGCCGCCAGCGTCCCCATATCCCACACGACCATGACATAGGCCGCGAGCATCATCGCCGAGGTCGCGACCGCCCCGATCGACAGATCGAACCCGTCCACGACCAGCGTCGCCGTCACCCCAAGGGCAAGAATGCCCGTGATCGCCACTGATTGCAGAATAAAGACCGCGCTTTGCGGCGACAGAAAGGCGGGCCGCGCCCAGGAAAACACCACCACCAGCCCAGCCATAAGCAGCAAGAACCCGTATCGGATGGCCAGATCAGTAAAGCTGGAACCGGTTTTCATAATGTCATGTCCCCGTGCTGGGCCGCGCCCGCGACCTGCGCCATCAGCAGGTCGAGGTCGATATTCTCGTTTCGATGCGTGCCGATGATGCTGTGTTCGCTCATCACCAGCACGCGGTCGGCGATTTCCAGCGCCTCGTCGATCTCGGCACACAGAACCAGCGTCGCGCGCGATACGGCGCTGTCACGGATGCGCGCGCCGATGTCGCGGCGGGCCTGAATATCGACGCCCTGAAAAGGCTCGTCCAGAATCAGAACCCGGCTCGGCTCGGCCAGCCAGCGGCCGACAACGACCTTTTGCTGGTTCCCGCCAGAAAGCGTCATGATCCCGTCGCGCGCACCCTGACAGACCACACCCATATCGCGGATCGCCCCCATCGCCGCAGCGCGTTCCGAGCGCGGCCTCATCAGCCCCAGCGGGCCCGAGTGGCGTCCGGTAAAGGGCAGGGTCAGGTTCCGTTGCAGGTCGAAATCGGGAATGACGGCATTGACCAGCCGGTCCTTGGCGGCCAGAAAAACGCCGGCGCGGACGGCCTGCGCGGGGTTGGCGGGGCGATATCCGCGCCCGTCCAGCATGATCTGCCCGCCCTCGGGCGCGCGCAGCCCGAACAGCACATCCGCGAGCGCCGACTTGCCCGCGCCGACCAGACCGGTCACGGCGACGATTTCATTCTCGGGCAGGATCAGATCGAACGGGCGGGCATCGGCGCGCAGCCGCAAACCGCGCGCCTCCAGCACCGCAGGGCCGGGCGGCGGGATGGTCAGGTCGACCTCGGTGATTTCGTGGCCCAGCATGGCGCGCACAGCGCCGGCGTAATCCAGTGCCCCGCCCTCGAACAGGCCCGAGACCTGACCATCGCGCATCGAGACGATGCGATCGGCCAGCCGGCGGATATCCGACATGCGATGCGAGATATACAGGATTGCCACACCCTCGGCCCGCAGCCGGTCGATCAGCGCGAACAGCCGGCCGGCCTCGGCCAGCGACAGCGATGAGGTCGGCTCATCCAGAATCAACAGGCGCGGGTGATGCGACATGGCCCGCGCGATGGCGACCAGTTGCCGGTCAGCCAGCGTCAGGCCGGCGACCGGGCGGTTAACGTCAATCTCCAGCCCGACGGCGGCCGCGATGCTGCGGGCGCGGGCACGCATGCGGCGGCGGCTGAGAAAGGTCGCGCCGCCCTCGGCCAGCGTATCGAGCAGCAGGTTCGAGGCAACATCCAGATCCGGGACAACGCCGTCATTGATGTTCTGATGCACCGTGACCACACCGGCACGCAGCGCCGCCGCCGGGCTGGCGGGCGCGAATTCCGCCCCGTCGAGCAGCACCCGCCCCGAACCGGCACGATGCACCCCGCACAGAACCTTGACCAGTGTCGACTTGCCGGCCCCATTGGCGCCCATCAGCACCGTGACCTGTCCGGGCGGCAAGTCCAGATCGACCCCGCGCAGGACCATGTTGCGGCCAAAAGCCTTGGTCAGTCCCCGTATATTGATTCCGCTCTGCGTCACGTCGATCGCCTCTTCCCCGGTTGACGCTATCGGTTGATTGGCAATTGTCAATACTGTTTGACATATGCTCTGTTCAGGGAAATCATAGGTCAGCTTTGCCGAGGGAGGATCATATGAGCGCATCGGAATACAGCGCGCTGACGCCTGAAACGCTGGCCGCGCGGCTGGGTGGCCTGCCGGCACTGACCGACAGGCTGGGCGCGCCCGGAAGCTGGCAAACGCGCGAGGTCGGGGACGGCAATCTCAACCTCGTCTTTATCGTGACGGGCGCGGCGGGACAGGTCATCGTCAAGCAGGCCCTGCCCTATGTCCGACTGGTCGGCGAAAGCTGGCCCCTGCCGCTGAGCCGTGCCTTCTTCGAATATCACGCCCTGACGCGTCAGGCCGCGCGCGACCCCGGATCCGTCCCCGAAGTGCTGTATTTCGACGAGACGCAGGCGCTGATCGTGATGGAGTATCTGACCCCCCATATCATCCTGCGCCACGCCCTGATCGAAGGTCAGCAGACCACGGCACTGGGCGAACGGCTGGGCCTGTTCTGCGCGCGAACCCTGTTTCGCGGCTCGGACCTGTCGATGGATGCCAAGGCGCGCAAGGCCGATCTGGCACTGTTCGCCGGCAATGGCGATCTGTGCGACATCACCGAAAATCTGGTTTTCTCTGACCCCTATTTCGATGCCGCAATGAACCGGCATACGCCCGCGCTTGACGATGCCGTGGCGCGGCTGCGGGCTGATCTGTCGCTCAAGGTCGCGGCGCAGCATCTCAAGATGGCCTTTGCCTCGCGGGCGGAAACGCTGCTGCACGGGGATCTTCATTCCGGCTCGGTCATGGTAACGCAAACCGACATCAAGGTCATCGACCCCGAGTTCGCCACCTATGGCCCGATGGGTTTCGATATCGGCATGCTGATCGCGAATTTCCTGATGGCCTATTTCAGCCAGCCCGGGCACGAAACCGCGGCAGGCGGGCGGGCGGATCACCAGAACTGGCTGCTGGATGTCGTGGAAACCGTCTGGACCACCTTCAGCGGCGAATTCGCGCGGCTGTGGCGCAGCGAGCGCAGCGGGATGCTCTATCAGGCCAGCCTTTACGAGGATCAGGGCCACGGGCTGGCCGCCGATCAGGCGCTTGACGATCTGATCGGGGCGATCTGGCGCGACACGCTGGGCTTTTGCGGGGTCGAAATGCACCGCCGCATTCTCGGTCTGGCCCATAATGCCGATTTCGAGCGGATCGCGGATGAGACCGCGCGCGCCACCTGCGAGGCACGCGCCCTTGCCATGGGCCGTCAGCTGATGCTGGGCGCGGGCACGATACCCGGCATCACCGCCGTCACCGCCATGGCGCGGCGCATGAATACGGAGAACCACCTGTGAAGATCAACGGAACCCCCTATCGCACGATCTGGCAAGACCCCGATGGCACTGTGCGGATCATTGATCAGCGCTGGCTGCCGCATGAGCTGCGCATCGTCGCCCTGAGCCATCGCGCGGAGTTCGCCACGGCGATCCGCGACATGTGGGTGCGCGGCGCGCCCCTGATCGGGGCAACGGCCGCCTGGGGAATGGCCGTGCAGATGGCGCATGACCCCTCGGACCATTCGTTGAACGAAACCTGGGAGGTGCTGCACGACACACGCCCGACCGCGATCAACCTGCGTTGGGCGCTGGATGAGATGCGCAGCCTGCTGGCCCCCTTGCCGCCCGCCGCCCGCGCCGCCGCCGCCGCCGCCCGCGC
>JAUNTL010000033.1:0-1880 GCA_030538705.1 Paracoccus sp. (in: a-proteobacteria)
GGCCCGATCCTGCGGCTTGCGCCGGGGGCGGCGATCAGGTCCTCGGACCTCGCCCGCGCGATGCTGGCCCTCGGCCGCAAAGGAACCGGCGCACAGGTGCTGAGCACGCGGCAATTGAACGAGATCGCCGCGAACGCCTGATCCGGGCATGCGCGGCTTCTTTCTGGAACTTGCCGCGCGGCATGCCTAGATAGGGGCAAACGCATCCCAGAGACCCGCCATGATCGAGATCTACACCACGCCGACCTGCCCCTATTGCCTTGCCGCCAAACGGCTTCTGGCCGCCAAGGATGCCCCTTTCACCGAGATCGACGTCAGCCGCGACCCTGCGCTGCGTGATGCGATGACGGCGCGCGCGGGCGGGCGGCGCAGCGTGCCGCAGATATTCATCGACGGGCGGCATATCGGCGGCTCGGACGATCTGCACCAGCTTGACCGCGAAGGCGGGCTGGACCCGCTTCTGGCGGGCTGAGGGGTGGCGGGGCAACTGACCGCGGGGCTGATCCAGCTTTCGGCGGGCGACGATCCGCAAGCCAATCTGCCCCTCACGAAAGCCCTGATCGCCGATGCCGCAGGCCGGGGCGCGGGCTTCGTGCTGACGCCCGAATGCACCAATCTGATCGCCGCTGATCGCGGCTGGCAGGCCGATGTGCTGCGCCCCCAGGCTGAGGACCCGACCCTGCGCGCCCTGCGTGCGCAGGCGGCGGATCTGGGTATCTGGCTGCTGATCGGCTCTCTCGCGCTGAGGCGGATGACCCGGCCGAGACGCGCTTCGTCAACCGCAGCTTCCTGATCGATCCCTCGGGGCGGATCGCGGCGCGATATGACAAGATCCACATGTTCGACGTCACGATTTCCGACAGCGAATCCTATCGCGAATCATCCGCCTATATGCCGGGGGACCGGGCGGTTCTGGCCCGTGGCCCGGCCCGGATCGGGATGAGCATCTGCTATGATCTGCGCTTTCCGCATCTCTACCGCATGCTGGCGCAGGCGGGCGCGCAGATCCTGACCATACCTGCCGCTTTCAATGACACCACCGGGGCGGCGCATTGGCATGTGCTGACCCGCGCCCGCGCCATCGAGACCGGTTGTTTCGTGCTGGCACCGGCGCAATGCGGGCTGCACCCCTCGCCGCACAGCCCCGGTGCCCGGCCAAGGCGCAGCTTCGGCCATAGCCTCGCCATCTCACCCTGGGGCGAGATCATCGCCGAGGCCGCCGATCAGCCCGGCTGCCTCGTCATGGCCCTTGACTTGGCCGAGGTCGGCAAGGCACGGTCCCGCATCCCGGCATTTTCCGCCAGTCAGGCCTTCAGCGCACCCCGTGAGTGATCCCAGCCTTCCCCCGGACGACCCCGGCCGTGCTTCCGTTGCGGCAAGCCTCTTTTCCGAGGTGCTGATGGTCGAACAGCTTGCCCGCGCGATGATCGGGCGCAGCCTGCCGGGCGGGATGAAGATATCGCATTTCTCGGTGCTGAACCTGCTGGCCCATCTGTCCGAGGAACGCACCCCCGCCCAATTGGCCGAGGCCTTCCACGTCACCCGAGGCGCCATGTCCAACACGCTGGCGCGCCTGGAATGGGCGGGCCATGTCCATATCCGGCCCGACTGGGACGATGCGCGGCGCAAATTCGTGGCCATCAGCCCCGCCGGTCGCGCCGCCCGCGATGCCGCGATCGCCGCCATCTCGCCGGCCATGTCCGATATCGTGCGCGATATCGGGGGCGAGCGCGTCCGCGCCGCCCTGCCGGTCCTGCGTGCGCTGCGCGAGCGGCTGGAAGGCATCTGAGCCCCGCGCCTCATGCAAGGCCCGCTCTTCGGGGCGGGGCCTTGGCTTCTTCGGTGGATAAAAATACCCACCCCCAGGTTGCGCCCCCGCC
>JAUNTL010000033.1:1890-3318 GCA_030538705.1 Paracoccus sp. (in: a-proteobacteria)
GATGTGCCGCCAGAACCGGCGCGCGCCGGATGATCCGGCGTCTCAACCGCTGCTTCTGAGGGGGCGGCACGATCAGGAATGGATATTTATGGACAGAAGAAGCCCGGAAGCAGCCCCTTCACGCAATCCGCGCCGCCAGCCGCAGCGCATGGCTGGGGTCGGTCGCGGCATTGGGCAATGCGGGATCGTAGGCGGCGCGGATCAGGTGGGCGAGATCGGGGCTTGGCGTGACCTCGCGCGCGAAGCTGAGCATGGCGCGCATGGCCAGTGTCTCGGCCAGTTGCGCCGGGTGGGCTTCGGTCAACACCCCCGAGAGACGCAGGAAAGACAGGCAGGCGCGGATCGCGCCATCGGCGTCGAAGCGGAAGATCTGATAATGGCGGGCATCGCGGGCCTTCAGGCGCGCGATCAGGCCGGGCTGGCCGGTCAATTGATCGAGATCGGGGATTCCGGCCAGTTCATCCCAGTCGCCACAGAAGAAGATCATCAGATTGGCCCCCATCTCGGGGTCGGTGTCGGTCAGCGGGTGGCCGGCATGGGTGAAGGCCGCCCTGATCGCGGCGCTGAAAACCGCAAGGCTTTCATCGCCGAGGCCAAAGATCACCGGTGCCGCCGGGCGGCCCCAACGCGCGCAAAGATAGCGGCCCTCTTGCGTGAAAAGGGGGGTGATGTCATCGGGGGTCAGGCTCATCTGTGGCTCCTTGGGTGGCTTCTGCGGGCCGCAGTGGACGGGATCGCGCGGGCGGCGTCAATGCGCGGCCAGACCGAGGCGGTGCTTGTTCCTTGCGATGGCTTGGCTATAAGGGGCGGCAAGGACAAGGCAGGACGGCATGAGCCATAACAGCGACAGTTTTATCAATGAAGTCACCGAAGAGGTCCGGCGCGACCGGCTGTTTGCGCTGTTTCGCCGCTATGGCTGGGTGGCGCTGGCGGTGATCGTGATCATCGTGGCCGGCACGGCATGGCGCGAATATACACGCGCGCAGGACCGGGCGGCGGCGCAGGACTGGGGTGATGCGGTGCTGGCCGCGCAGCAATCGGCCGATCCCGTGGCCGGGCTGAGCGGGCTGGACGCGGGCGGGTTGGCCGACCGCGCGGCCCTTGGGGCGATGCTGGCTGCCGATGCGGCCATGCAATCGGGCGATCACGCCGCCGCCGCCGCGCAGCTTGAGCTGGCCGCAGGCCGCGCGCAGGACCCGGTTCTGCGCGATCTGGCGCGTCTCAAGCTGGTGCTGGCTCAGGGCGAGGCGATGGACCCCGGCCAGCGCGACGCCACCTTGTCCGAGCTTTCCAAGCCCGGCGCGCCCTTCCGGCTTCTGGCGCTGGAACAGAAGGCCGTGGCGCTTGTCGCCGCCGACCGGGCCGAGGATGCGGTGACGCTGATCCGCGAGATACAGGCCGAGGAGGGCGTCAGCACTGCCCTGAACG
>JAUNTL010000033.1:3328-30683 GCA_030538705.1 Paracoccus sp. (in: a-proteobacteria)
CCGAGATGACGACCGCGCTTGGCGATCTGCCCGGCGCAAATCCCGCCTTGCCCGACGGGGCCGATCCGGCTGATGATGCGGGCGCGGGCACCGCTGCCCCCGCCACCGCCGAATGACACGAGGGACTGCCATGTCGCTGAGAACCGTTCTTTCCCCGGCCTTTGTCGCGCTGATGGGCGCTCTGGTTCTGGCCGCCTGCGCCGAGCGCGACCTGCGCCTGCCCGGCACGAGGCTTGACGTGCGCGCCGTCGGCTCGCCCGACGGGCCCGCCGTGATCGAGCCGCGCGCCACCGGCACGGCTCTTTCGCTGCCAGCCGTCCGGGCCAATGCGGAATGGACGCATCGCGCGGCGCTGCCTTCGCATAACAGCGGGCATGTCGCGCTGAGCGGTGCCTTGCAGCCGCTTTTCGTGGCCCCGATCGGCCAGCCAAGCGGCAAGCGGCATCGCATCTCGGCCGATCCCATCGTGGCGGGGGGGATGATCTTCACGCTTGACAGCCACGCGCTTGTGGTCGCTACCGCGCTTTCGGGCGGGCGGGTCTGGGCGCGCGATCTGGTTCCGGCGGGCGAGAATCCGCGCAGCGGATCGGGCGGGGGCATCGCCTATGAGGGGGGTCAGATTTTCGTGACCACCGGCTATGGCGAGTTGGTGGCGCTGAACGCGGGTTCGGGGCAGGTGCAATGGCGCCAGCGGCTCGGCGTGCCGGCGGGCGGCGCGCCGACGGTGCAGAACGGTGTCGTCTATGTCACCAGCCGGTCCGCGACGGGCTTTGCGGTCAGGGCCTCGGACGGCAAGCTGCTTTGGCAGGCTTCGGGCATTCCGCAGCCGACCGGGGTGACTGGCGTGGCGGCACCTGCGGTTGACGGCGATCTGGTCTTCTTCCCCTTCTCGTCGGGGCAGGTGCTGGCGGTTGAGCGTGACACCGGTATCGAGCGGTGGTCGGGTCAGGTCGCGGGCAACCGGCCCGGTGTCGCTGCGGCCTATATGCGCGACATGACCGGCGAGCCGGTGGTGGCGGGCGGGCGCGTTTATGCGGGCACCTCGTCCGGGCGGATCGCCGCGTTCGAGCGCGACAGCGGCATCCAGATCTGGTCGGCGCGTGAAGGCGCGGCCTCGCCCGTGCTGGCTGCCGGCAATGCGGTTTTCGCCGTCAATGACCAGAACCAGCTTGTCCGGCTGGATGCGGCGACGGGCGGGCTTGTCTGGGCGCGCAACCTGCCGTGGTATGTGGCCGAACGCGTGCGCCGCCAGGACCGGATTTATGCGCAATACGGCCCGATCCTTGCGGGCGGGCGGCTGATCGTGGCGTCCTCTGACGGGGTGATCCGGCTGTTCGATCCGGTCTCGGGCGGGGTCTCGGGCGAGGTGGCGATCCGTGGCGGGGCGGCCTCGGCCCCGGTGGTGGCGGGCGGCACGCTTTACGTCGCAGGCCGCGACGGCAACCTGTATGCGTTCCGATGAGCTTTACCCTAGCCATCGTTGGCCGGCCCAATGTCGGCAAATCGACGCTGTTCAACCGCCTTGTCGGGCGCAGGCTGGCGCTTGTCGATGACCAGCCCGGCGTCACCCGCGATCTGCGCGAGGGGCAGGCGCGGCTGGGTGATCTGCGTTTCATCGTGATCGATTCGGCCGGTCTGGAACTGGCCGAGGATGACAGCCTGCAAGGCCGCATGCGCCGCCTGACCGAACGCGCCGTGGACGAGGCGGACGTGGCCCTGTTCGTGATCGACGCGCGCGCCGGTGTGACGGCGGCGGACGAATATTTTGCCGATATCCTGCGCCGGCGGGCAAAGCATGTGATCCTTGTCGCCAACAAGGCCGAGGGCCGCGCCGGCGAGGCGGGCGCGATGGAGGCCTATGCCCTTGGGCTGGGCGAGCCTTTGCGCATTTCGGCCGAACACGGCGAGGGGATGGAGGATATCTATCGCGCGCTGAAACCGCTGGCCGATGAATTATCGGTGCAGAATGCCGTTTACGAACCCGCCGTCGATGTCGATCTGCCCGAAGATGCAGAGTTCGACCCGGACGCCCCGCCCGACTGGATGCCGACCGAGGCGCGGCCGCTGCAAATTGCCGTGATCGGGCGGCCCAATGCGGGCAAATCGACCCTGATCAACAGGATTCTGGGCGAGGACCGGCTGCTGACCGGGCCAGAGGCCGGGATTACCCGCGATGCGATTTCGGTCCGGGCCGAGTTCATGGGCACGCCGATGCGGATTTTCGACACCGCCGGCATGCGCAAACGTGGCCGGGTGACGGATAAGCTGGAAAAGCTGTCGGTCGCCGACGGGCTGCGCGCCGTGCGTTTTGCCGAGGTCGTGGTCGTGCTGCTGGATGTCGCGATCCCGTTCGAGCAGCAGGATCTGCGCATCGCCGATCTGGCCGAGACCGAGGGCCGCGCCGTCGTCATTGCCGCCAATAAATGGGATGTCGAAGAGGACAAGCCCGAAAAGCTCAAACTTCTGCGCGAGTCGTTCGAGCGGTTGCTGCCACAGCTCAAGGGGGCGCCGCTGGTCACGGTTTCGGCGCGCACCGGCAAGGGGCTGGACCGGCTGCATAACGCGATCATGCAGGCTTATGCGATCTGGAACCGCCGTGTCTCGACCTCAAAGCTGAACCAGTGGCTGGCGGCGATGACCGAGGCCCATCCCCCGCCGGCACCGGGCGGTCGGCGCATCCGCCTGCGCTATATGACGCAGGTCAAGACCCGGCCGCCGGCATTCGTCGTCAAGGCAACCCATACCGACAAGATCCCCGACAGCTATCACCGCTATCTGATCAACGGGTTGCGGCTGGATTTCGACATGCCCGGCACCCCGATCCGCATCTTTTTCCGCGATCAGGGCAATGTGAACCCCTATCGGCACAAGGCCGAAAAGATCAGCCAGTCAGGTGCCTTGTCGAAACACAAGAACCGCCAGAGGCCCAAGAACAGCTAGGCGCGGAAAACCTACCCGAGAGGGGTGGGCGGGCGCGGCACCCCACGCGCCTGACGCGCGGGAAAAGC
Source organism: Paracoccus sp. (in: a-proteobacteria) (assembly GCA_030538705.1). Classification (GTDB taxonomy): domain Bacteria; phylum Pseudomonadota; class Alphaproteobacteria; order Rhodobacterales; family Rhodobacteraceae; genus Paracoccus. The sequence continues at coordinate 6,337 of JAUNTL010000033.1, forward strand.
GTGATCACGCCAGATCAGCGGTGACAGGATAAATCAGCGACTTTTCATGCGGGCCTGCCGAAGGCGTTTCCACAGATGCAGGCTCGCCAGCGGTCTTTTTTCCTGACGCAGGGTCATAAAGACCTTTCGGTCACTCATCCTCACGGCCTCATCAAAGATTTCCAGCGCCTTGCGGAAAACGGCTTTCTGCTCATCCCTGGGCAGGGTTTTCAGGGTGTTCTTGACAAGCCCGCCCATATGGCTTGCGCATGAGGTGATGAAAGCAGAAACCGCCCTTGGTGGCATCGGCCCATACATCTGCTCATAGCGGGATCGCTGCTGCCGGAGTGCGACCAGCGTATCAACCTCCTGAGAGGCCGGGGCGGTGTTCAGCAGGCTGTCCGGCCTTTGCCGATAGGCGACCAGGGGCTGGTCAATAAAAACAGCCGATTGCGCCCGCGACATGACAAGGGGAATGATCTCAAGATCTTCGTAGATGCGACCTTCGGGAAACCGCAGATCCGATGAAAACAGCCTGCGCCGGAACACGCGATTCCAGGGGTGCATGTTCCCGCTTGAAAGGGTTGCCGCGTAAAAACCATCGGGGGTGGTCTGAATGAACCCGGCCGGACCCGAAAAGCTGAGACAGACGGGACCAGACGGCGCCGAGCCATCGACCCAGCGATGAAAGCCGAACGATACGGCATCGGCACCCGTAGCCAGAGCGTGCATTATCGTCGCGACCGCTGTCGGGCAGATGGTATCATCTGAATCGATGAACCAGACATATTCTCCCGCCGCCAGATCAAGCAGGCGGTTTCTGGAAAAGCTGACGCCCCGGTTTTCGGTGCCGGCCTCTAGCCGGATATGTCCGCGCGACTGCCCGAGAAACTCTGTGACCCGCTGAACCGTGCTGTCAGACGAGCAGTCATCATAGACGATGATTTCACACGCATCTGTCATCTGCGCATCAATGCTTTGCAGGCATTCGATAACATATGCCTCGACATTATATGTCGGGATCAGGATCGACAGTTTCGGGGACATAAAGCCATTTCCTCGCCGGGGCATGTGGCGGGAGGTATAGGCCTTCCCCGCCGCGCCGCCATCAGATATTTTCTGGCCTGCGGGGCCGGGAACAAAGTCACTGATAAAGGACAGTCCGGGGTTTGCGGGCCGGCGCTCTAGCTTGTCACCCGGACCAGCAGAAAGGTTAACGCCGCAATTGACAGCACGGCGATGACCGCGACAGGCGGGGATGCCTCGATCGAGGTGGCGGCCGTGGCAAGAAAGGCAAAGATCACCGTGATCGTATAGGTCGGGGTTGCCGGCATCCGCATCTGTATCGCGATCGCCGCCGCACAGGTCAGCAGGGCACTGACCAGCATCGACAATTCGATCGGAACGGGCGTGAAATCCGACAGGAACGAGGCAAAGGCCGCAAAGGTCAGGATTGTCGCCCAGCCGGTAAAGACGGCAACCAGCGGGTTCCGGCCCAGCCGTCCGTCGGAATGGGTTCGCCCGGTCGCGGTGATCAATGCCAGTAGCATCAGCACGCAGAGCAGAAACCCCGTCACGGGCGCCCGGGTCGAAATCCACGGCCAGATCGCCCCCGCCCCGAGAGCAGCGGACAGCAGCGCCTGATCGGCAAGGCTGCCTTCCGCCCGGCCCTGCTGGTCCCGCCCGATCTGCCGGGTGGCAAATATCAGCAGCGCCAGCCAAAGACATACCAGCATCAGCCACATGGCAGGCTGTTGCGGGCGCAGATAGATCGAGACAAGCCCGTCGGGCTGGACCGGAATGCCGGTCAGCCCGGAGGGGATCAGCTGTTCGGGATAGCGTAACAGTGCAAAATTCAGGCCGCTGGTCACAAAGACCAGCACCATAACGAAGATCAGAACTCGTGCCGCGCGTTGCATGTGATCGAACGCCCGAACCGGCACCGGGTTGCCTTGATTGGCCGGTCCGGGCAAGAAATTCTGATCACTGCGGGAAAAACGACAGCGGCGCGCCGCGACAGAAAGCAGGGCGCCGGGGTGCGGGTCGGCCAGTGCCTGCGGGTTGATGCCATGCAAGCAAGCGGCCGCGCCGGTAATGAACCAGGGTGCCGCAGAGGGAACCCCGCGCCGACACCGCAGTTGCCTGCGCGGGGCAGCCGGGGCGCGGCCGGCTATGCCGTGCGACGACGGGCAGCCGTGCAAAAGCGGGTGAGGTGCTGCCCGGCGCGCCAGTTGTGCGCCTGCGCGCGGGCGCCATCTGCCGGCCGGAAACGGTGGGCGCCATAACCCTCGTGCCGGTTGCCGCGCGGATGAGCCGCGCGGACCCATGGCGCTGAGCCGCGCCGGGACGCATTCCAGTTGCGTGCGTGTGCGCGCGTGGGCCGCTGATGCGCCGCGTTGCCCATAGGGCGGTAAAGCGCGCCAGTTGCGCGCCTGCGCGGGCCAGCACCCGCATAACGCACCTGCGCGATCCCCAGCGGCGCGTGCCTGCGCGGGCCAGCAGGCCATGTGCCGAGGTGAAATCATGGGGGCACAGGCTGACACAATTTGCGCGCGCGTCAGCAAGGCGAACGTCGTGCGGCAGTATCTCAGACAGGCAAAACACAATTTGCCTGCGCGCGGGTCAGCTTTCCTGCGCGCAGGTCAGCACGGCATTTGCGACCGCATGCGCCGGGTCCGCGCGGCGCCGCTCAGCTCAGCCGGCCATCGGCGCCCAGCGTCGCAGCCCCGCCCAGATAGGGGCGCAGCACCTCAGGCAGCGTGACCGAGCCGTCGGCCTGCTGGCCGTTTTCCAGCACCGCGATCAGCGTGCGCCCGACCGCGAGGCCCGAGCCGTTCAGCGTATGGACAAATTCCGGCTTGCCGCCGCCCTCGGGGCGATAGCGTGCATTCATCCGGCGCGCCTGAAAATCACCGCAATAGCTGACGCTGGAAATCTCGCGATAACAGTTCTGGCCCGGCAGCCAGACCTCGATATCATGGGTGATGCGCGCGCCGAACCCCATGTCGCCGGTAGACAGAACCACTGTGCGATAGGGCAGGCCCAGCCCCTCCAGCACGGTCTCGGCACAGCGGGTCATGCGGGCGTGTTCGGCCTCGCCCGTGGCGGCATCGGTGATCGAGACCATCTCGACCTTTTCGAACTGGTGCTGGCGCAGCATCCCGGCGGTATCGCGCCCCGCGCTGCCTGCCTCGGAACGAAAGCACTGGCTGTGCGCGACCATGCGGCGCGGCAGGGCGGCCGCCTCGAGCAGTTCACCATTGACGGTATTGGTCAGCGTGACCTCGGAGGTCGGGATCAGCCACCAGCCTTCGCGGGTCTGATAGCTGTCCTCACCGAATTTCGGCAACTGGCCGGTGCCCTCCATCATCTCGGACAGCACGAGGACGGGCGCCCAGGTTTCGGTCAGCCCGTGCCGGTCGATATGCAGATCCAGCATATACTGGGCCAGTGCCCGGTGGATGCGCGCGACCGCGCCCTGCAACAGGACGAAACGCGCCCCCGACAGCTTGGCCGCGGTGGCGAAATCCATCCCCGGCCGCACACCGGCGATATCGAAATGCTCGGCCGCCGGGAAATCCAGATCGCGCGGCGTCCCCCAGCGGCGGATCTCGATATTGTCGGTCTCGTCCTTGCCGTCGGGCACGCTCTCCAGCGGCATGTTCGGGATCGTCATCAGAAGGTCGCGCAATTCGCGGTCAAGATCGCCGGCCTCGGCCTGCATGCGCGCGACATCGGCCTTGGTTGCGGCGACCACGGCGCGCAGGCGCTCGAACTCGGCATCATCCCCGGCGGCTTTGGCGGCGCCGACCTGTTTGCTGGCACGGTTCTGTTCGGCCTGCGCATCTTCGGCGGCCTTGATGCGGGCGCGGCGCGTTTCGTCCAGCGACAGGATGAGGGCCGAGACGGGTTCAGCCCCGCGACGCGCAAGGGCGGCATCAAAGGCGGCGGGGTTTTCGCGGATGGCGCGGATGTCGTGCATGGCGGAACCTGTCTGCTGGGGTTGCGGTCTGTTAGCCGATGGCGGGGCGGATTGAAATATGCCTGCGCCCGAGGTTCACAAGCTAGCCGCGCGCATCGCCGATCATGCCGGCCAGCACCTGCCAGAATCGCGCGGCACCGGGATAGCCCTCGATCCGGGCGGTTTCCATCCCGTCCCGTGTCAGGATGAATGTCGGCGTGACCCAGGCCCGCCGCGCCAGTGCCAGCCCGTCGGGCCACGGGCCGTCGATATCAACCCGCATCAGCGGCGCGGCGCGGCCCTCGGGGCGGGTCGGATAGGCGGGGGCGATCTCTGCCTCCCAGAGGGCGCACCAGTGGCAGCTGTCGCTGCGCACGAAGATCAACCGCAACTCGCCTGCCATCGCAGGCAGGGCCGCAGCGGCGATCATCAAGGCGGTCAGGGCGGCGATCAGGCGGGTCATCGCCAAAGCCATTGCATCGGGCATCCGTCGCGGCAAGGGTGATGTCATCACGTCGCGCGCGCGATCGTTCACAATTCGGATGCGGCGCCCGATTTTGCGCCGCGTCACGGGTGATGGCATGGCAGAAAGGGGTAATGATGAAGGAACAAGCTATGCGTGATCTGCCCGATACCCCGACCCTCTATGCCGCGCTTTGTGCCCGTGACCCCGCGTTTGAGGGGCGCGCGATTGTCGGCGTGACGACGACCGGGATCTTTTGCCGCCTGACCTGTCCGGCGCGCAAGCCGCGGCCGGAAAACTGCCGCTGGTTCGCGGATGCGACGCAGGCGCAGGCGGCCGGGTTCCGGCCCTGCCGGCGCTGTCATCCCACCGGCGCCACCGCCGAGGGCGAGGCCACCGTCACCGCCCTGCGCGCCGCGATCGAGGCCGATCCCGGCCGCCGCTGGACCGAGGCGGATCTGGTCGGGATGGGACATGATCCCTCGACGGTGCGGCGCGCTTTTCGGCGCCATTTCGGGATGACCTTTCTGCAAATGGCGCGGGCGGCGCGCCTGCGTCAGGGCGCGCGCCGCGTGGCCTCGGGTGCGGCGGTGATCGAGGCGCAACTGGATGCCGGCTTTGATTCGGCAAGCGGCTTCCGGCAGGCTTTTGCGCGGCTGTTCGGCCATCCGCCGGCGGCGATGAAGGCGGGCGGTGGCGGGCTGGTCGCGGATTGGATCGACACGCCGCTGGGCGGGATGATCGCGCTTGCCGATGATCAGGCGCTGCATCTGCTGGAATTTACCGACCGCAAGGCGCTGCCGGCGCAGCTGGCCCGCGTCAGCCGTGCCGCTGGCGGCCGCATCGGGCTGGGCCGGACCGAAATCACCACCCGCACCGAGACGCAGCTGGCCGAGTTCCTTGCCGGGCGGCGGGCGCGTTTTCACCTGCCGCTTTGCACCCATGGCACCGAGTTCCAGAACCGTGTCTGGGATGCGCTGCGCGTGATCCCGGCGGGCGAGACACGCAGCTATGGCGATCTTGCCCGCGCGCTTGGCCAGCCTTCGGCCGTGCGCGCTGTCGCCGGCGCCAACGCCGCCAATGGCATCGCCATCATCATTCCCTGCCATCGGGTGATCGGAACGGACGGGACGCTGACCGGCTATGCCGGCGGGTTGTGGCGCAAGGAGCGGCTGATCGCGATCGAGCGTGGATATGCCCGGGGGGAGGGGGCCGGGACAGAATCGGCTTGACGCCCCGCTGATGCGGGTATATCCACCCGCGAACGGAATTTCCGGGCGCTGCCATCCGTGCGGCGCCCTTTCACATTGGGATCGCGTCGCCAGCCCGGCCGTGCCCCGCGAACGTAAACGAGGATGAAACCATGTCGCGCGTCTGCGAACTGACCGGCAAAGGCCCGATGACGGGCAACAACGTCAGCCATGCCAACAACAAGACCCGGCGTCGTTTTCTGCCGAACCTGAACGATGTCACCCTGACCTCGGAAAAGACCGGCCGCAGCTATTCGCTGCGCATTTCGGCCGCCGCGCTGCGCTCGGTCGATCACCGGGGCGGGCTGGATGCCTTTCTGGCCAAGGCCAAGGATGCCGAGCTGTCGGCACGCGCGCTGAAGATCAAAAAGGAAATCTCGCAGGCGGGTGATTCGGCCGCGAACCTCTCGGTCTGATCCGTTTTAGTGGAATTCTGAAACGCCCTGCCGGTCGCCGGCGGGGCGTTTCGCATATGAGGGGTGCCGGGTCGGCGCTCTGCCCGGGGGCTGTGCGCTTTGGTCACTGGCGCGCGGGATATGGCCGCGCTATGGCTTGGTCATGAAAACCGCGCTGCGTGCGATCCTCATCGGGCTGCTGGTGCTGACGTCGCAAGGGCTTGCGGCGGCACGCGGCCAGCCGCGTGTGATGACCGAGCATGTGATCTGCGGCGGCGGCGGGATCGCGACGATCCTTCTCGACGAACGTGGCGAGCCGGTCAGCCGCACCGTTCTGTGCCCCGATCTGGCGCTTTTGATGATGTCGGCGGTGGATATGGCCCCGGTTCAGCCGCTGCGCAGTGACGCGGCGCTGAGCCTGTCTGTCCCCCAGCCCGAAACCTGCCGGACAGGCCGTGACGCGCCGGCCGCTCAGGCCCGCGGCCCTCCGTCCATGATTGCGTGAACCCGTTCATTTTCAACGCTTTCAAGGAATTCGACATGAAAAACACCGGCTTTGCCGCGCTGATCGCGCTGGCCCTTCCCGCCTTGGCCCTCGCCGCCCCCACCCCCGCGATCGAGATCGTGGATGGCTATGCCCGCACCTCGAACCCGCGCACTGGCGCGGCCTTCTTTACGATCCGCAACCATGGCGCGGATACCTGTTCGCTGGTCTCGGCCGCCTCGGATCTGTCCGAGCGCACCGAGCTGCACACACATCGCGAGAATGCCGATGGCATGATGGAGATGTTGCCGATGGAAGAACCCATCGCCATCGCCGCCGGGGCCGAGCATGTGCTGAAGCGCGGCGGCGATCACGTCATGTTTATGGGCCTGAATGCGCCGCTGGAGAACGGGCAGGAGGTCGCTTTCAGCCTTGATTTCGGGGATTGTGGCAAGGTTGACGTGACGCTGCCGGTCGATAATGACCGCAAGCCCGAAGAGGCCGCGCATTCGGGGCATTGACCCGTCCACGTTCATGTGACCACGCAGGCCGGTCCCCGGATGAAACCGGGGCCGGCCCTTTGCGTTGGGTCGTCAGCGGAAAGGGGCAGTCATGAATTACGCGGAATTCGCGCTGATCCGGTTCGGCTCGGGCCTGTCGCCACGGCATCAGGGACCGGAATCCGCCGATGCACTGCTTGATTCGCTGCGCGTGGATGGGGGACGGCGGAACTTTCCGGCGCTGGATACCGACACCGCCAGCGGCGTCCTGCGCGCGTTCGAGATCGCCAACCGGGACGAACAGAAAACCCCCGACGGGCCGGCGATCCGCGAACAGGCGGCGGACCGGCTGAACCAGATCGTCAATGACGCGATCCGCGCGCGGTTCGCCCGTGCCGTCGATGATCCGACCGGGTTTGCCGACAGGCTGGTGCAGTTCTGGGCCAGCCATTTCAGCATCCGCGCCGGCGGCCCGCATCTGCGCATCCTTGGCGCCGCTTTTCAGGAGGATGCGATCCGCGCCCGGCTGACCGGCCGCTTCGCGGATATGCTGGGTGCTGCAACGATGCATCCCGCGATGCTGATGTATCTGGATCAGGCCGGCTCGATCGGGCCGCGCTCGAATTTCGCGCGCAACAATGCCGATCGCCGCGAATTCGGGCTGAACGAAAACCACGCGCGCGAGTTGCTCGAGCTGCATACCATGGGCGTTGGCGGCAGCTATGACCAGACGGATGTGCGCCAGCTGGCCAAGCTGATGACCGGGCTTGGCCTCGATTCTGAACGCCGGTTCGTCTATCGCCCCAACCGGGCCGAGCCGGGGGCCGAAACCGTGCTGGGCCGGGCTTATGGCGGTGGCCGGCCGCCAAAGCTGGCCGAGGTCACGGCGTTTTTCGACGATATTGCCGTTCATCCCGATACGGCCGCCCATATCGCGCGCAAGCTGGCGGTGCATTTCTGCGCCGATGATCCGCCTGCCGATCTGATCGGCGATCTGGCCGCGCGTTTCCGCGAGACCGGGGGTGATCTGATGGCGGTCTATGATGTGCTAGTGCGCCACCCCGCCGCGGTGCTGAGCTTTGGTCAAAAGGTCCGCCAGCCGCTCGATTACATCACCGCCAGCCTGCGCGCGCTTGGCCTCAGCGGGGCGGAGATCATCGCGTGGCAGGCCAATGAGCTGCATGCCGGTGCCCTGGCGCCGATGCAGCGCATGGGCCAGCCCGTTCTGGGCGCACCGCAACCCGAGGGCTGGCCCGAGGCTGCCGATGCCTGGCTTGGCCCGCAGCTGCTGGCCGCGCGGATAGATTTTGCCATGCGTCAGCCCAAACGGCTGCGCGATCCGCTGCCGGATCCGCGCGATTTCGTTCAGGTCGCGCTGGGGACGCGGGCGGCGGCGGTGGCCGGCGCGGTGGCACGGGCGGAATCGCTGTCCGATGGGGTCGGGCTGGTCCTTGCCTCGCCTCAGTTCAACCGGAGATGATGCCATGATCACCCTTGACCGCCGCCGGTTTCTGCGTGCATCGCTGGGCGTGGCCTGCTCTGTCGCGGCCATGCCGGCGGTGACGCCGATGAGCTTCGCCGCCGTGCCCGGCGAGCGGCGCTTTGTCGCCATCGTGCTGCGTGGGGCGATGGATGGGCTGGATCTGGTCCAGCCTTACGGCGATCCGTTCCTGCGCAAGCTGCGCCGCAATCTGTCGACCGGGCCAGAGGCGGGGGCAATTGATCTGAACGGGTTCTATGCGCTGCATCCCGCGATGGCCGATCTGATGCCGATGTGGCGCGCGGGAGAGCTGGGCTTTGCCCATGCCGTTTCGACCCCTTACCGCGACCGGCGCAGCCATTTCGACGGGCAGGATATTCTGGAGGCCGGGACCGGCCTGCCCGGTGTCGATGGCCGGATCAGTGATGGCTGGCTGAACCGGCTGCTGCCCCTGATCCCCGGCGCGCGGTTTGAGACCGCCTATGCCGTGGGCACCGATCAGCTTGCGATATTGCGCGGGGGTGCGCCCTATGCCGCATGGGCACCGGCGACGCAGCTGTCTTTGTCCCCGCAGGCGCAGATTCTGCTGCAACAGATCTACGAGCCGGACCCGCTGTTTCATGCCGCCGCAGATGCCGCGATCGAGATCAGCGCCGAGACCGCCGGCACCGGGATGCAGCAGCCGGCGCAGGGGGCGAACATGGCCGCAGCGCTGGCGGATTTCGCCGCCGCGCGGCTGAATGGAGAAACCCGGATCGCCGCCTTTTCGCTGGCCGGCTGGGATACGCATCGCAATCAGGCCGGCGAGATGAAACGCCCGATGGCGCAGCTTGCGCAGGCGCTGATCGCGCTGAAATCGGGGCTGGGGCCGAACTGGCAGCACACCTTTGTCATCGCGATGACCGAGTTTGGCCGCACGGTGCGCGAGAATGGCACCGACGGGACCGATCACGGCACCGGCGGGCTGGTGGTGATGGCCGGCGGCGCGCTGCGCGGCGGGCAGGTCTATGGCGACTGGCCCGGTCTGGATGAGACCAGCCTTTATGCCGGGCGCGATCTGATGCCGACGGCCGATGTCCGGGCCTATGCCGGCGCGGCGCTGGCGGGCATGTTCGGGGTGGGCGTCCCGCAGGTCGAGACCACGATCTTTCCCGGGCTTGATATGTCCGCCGCGCCGCAGATCCTGCTTTAGGTTCCGCAGCCGCAAGCACCGGATCACTGCGGGTCAGGGCGGTCGGCCTGACCGGCTGTCCCTGCTGCCTGCGCGATATGCTGCCCGGGCCGGATTGCCGCCCATCGGCCGCATGGCCGGCCTGCCCTGCGGGCGCGGCGTTCACGGGCCGGTATTCTGGAGGCCGGCCCGGCCAGACAGTCTGATCCGCCGGGTTGGCCGCATTTCCGTCGCAGGCCGGGCCGGGCCGGCCTGTGTCTGGCGGCCGGTCGCGCAGGACGCCCCGCGCGGCGGTCTCGCCTCAGCCCCGCCTCAGCCCCACCTTAGCCTTTGTCCGGCAGACCCGGCGCGGGCCGGCGGTCGCGATAGATATGGGGTGTCCATGCGCCCCAGCGTTCTTCGAATATCGCCTTGTTGCGTTCGAACAGCGCCTGTTTTTCGGCAGAAGGGATCTGGCCGAATGTCGCCGACAGGTGGTGGTGAACGAAAGCATCCTCGGCCAGTGCGGTTGCCAGCCCTGCGGCGTGAAAAGCGGCGCAATGGTCGTCATCCTCGAACATGCCGCGTCCATAGACGGTCGGCAGATGGCCGATGCGGTCCAGATCGGCACGGCGGAACATCGCGCAGAAATAGGCGCAGACCGGGATTTCGCTGGTCACGCCGCGATAACCGGTGGTCAGGTCGCGGGCGATCCGCTCCATCTGAGCCATATTGTCATATGAAACCTCGATCCGAGCCTCATTGCCGATGTTATTGGTCATCGGGCCGATGATGCCGATACCGGGGTTGCGTTCCAGATGCCGCACCATTGCGGCAAGCGCGCCCGGCGGAACATAGGTGTCATTGTTCAAAAGCAGCACATATTCCCCGCGCGCGGCCTCGATCCCGACATTATTGCCGCGCGCAAAACCCAGGTTCTCGCCATTTTCGATCAGCCGGACGCGGGCATCACCGGCGGTGGCGGCGCGCAGCCGCTCCAGCTCGGCCGGGGGGGAACCGTTATCGACAACCAGCACCTCGAGACTGGGCCACGAGGCGCCGCGCCCGACCAGAGATTCCAGACAGTCCAGCGTCAGATCAGCCGCGCCATAGGCCAGAACCACGACTGACAAAAGGGGCGCTGTCTCCATCTCGGCCAGCATGTCGGCGGCGCGGTAACTCCATGCGTTTTCCAGCGCATATTCGCGCAGCCTGTCGCCAAAGGCGGGATCACTGCCGCGCGCCGCCGCCGCACGGATCCCTTGGCCAAAGCCGGCTGCGTCATGGGCGGTGATGACCAGATCTCCGGCGCGCTCCAGCTCGGGCAGCGCGGTGGCGACCGTGGGCCGGCGCATGGCCGAGTATTCATAGAATTTGACCGGATCGCAGGCCATGATGATCGGGACGAGGCGGAAGGGGATGATCAGCACATCCATCGCATCCAGAAATCCGGGGACATCGGCATAGAGGATTTCACCATGCATGGTGATATTCGCCATATCGCGCAGCCGCGCCGGGGCCTCGGCGGTGACGGCGCCGCACAGGTGGATGTCAAAATCGGGATTGTCGCGCGCGACCTGTTCGACAAGGGCGGCATCGAACCATTCCGCGATCGCACCGACATAACCGACCCGGATCGCACCCTCGCGCAGCTTGCCGGTCAGCCAGCCGGGGACCGGCGCCGGGTCGTCCTGCTGCCGGATGAAATGGCTGACATCGGTGCCATTGCGGATCAGCGCGAGCTTACGGCGCGGGGCGTATTTGTCATACAGATATTGCGACGAGACGATCATCCGGTCGGCCCGGTCGATCATCTCTTCCTCAAGCGCAAGGATTGCCGGCTCGGTATTCGCAAAGCCGGCGATTTCATCCATGCAGTCAAAGGTCAGGCGGAACTGGCTGCTCAGATGTCGCGCGAAACTCCACCAATAGGGATGCTCAATCACGACATGGGCCATACGCGTTGTATTCAGCCCGTCGGCCAGCCGGTGGAAATGGTCGATCCATACGCGCAGGGCCGCGGCGGGGATATCACCGCTATAGGGGGTCACGCCGCGCATGCCGCGCGCGGGCAGGCGCAGCACATGGACGCCGGGCGCGACCTGCCGGGCCGATCCGGGTCCGGGGTCGGTTTCCATCTCGATATAAAAGACGCGGTGACCCTGACGCGCCATTTCGGTCGCCAGATGCTGCGGCCGCTGGGTGCGGAAATCCCAGCCGATGATCGACAGCACAAAGATATCGGCCTTTTCCGGGTCGGCGGCCGGGATATCGTCAAGCGCCATGATCTCGCCCTGCGGCGGGTTGCCGGCGCTGTAGGCCAGATAGGTCGGCGCCCCGCCCGGATATGGCATGGCCATTTTCAGCCAGTCAAAGGCACGTCTGGGCAGCACCCCGCGCAATACCCGGCCCCCGGCGCGGTGCAGCCGCCGGTAGACGGGCTTGAGGATGGTCATGCGTTCCTTCTCCAGCAATCTGCTCAGGTGGTCGATCTGCTCTTGCACCGATGCCCGCGTTGCATCCAGCTGGCCCGCCAGATCGTCGCGCTGTGCCTCGGTGGCGGCGACATGATCCTGAAGGCTGTGAACGATCTTGTCGCGTTCGGCACGGGTTTGCGCGACCTGCTGCTGAAGCGCCGCGCCGTCGGCGGCGAATTGCGCGGCCTCGGCCTGCAACTGGCGCAGCCGGGATGCAAGATGCGCCTCGACCGTGCTTGCGGCGGCGGCGACGGTCTCAAAGCGCGCGCGAAACGGCGCAAGGTCGTCCGGGGTTGGCAGCGTGCCTTCGCGCGCGTGGCGGGCAAGGGCCTCGAACAGATCGCGCGCCATCAGGTCGATCTCGGGATCGGCGGGGGAAATCTGCTGTCCGCCATGCACGGCATCGGCCTCGAACCGCGCCGCGACCTCGGCCGCCGCGTCGGCGGGCAGATCGACATCCGCGACTGCGGCAATCCGTTCGAGCGTCGTCCCGATTTCGGCGGTCCAGTCGGGGAACAGGATCAGCGTGCGGCGCATCCCCTCGCTGGCATCCAGTGCGGCGAGGGTATGGGCCGCCCAGCTCAGATAGGCGAGATCCGTCCCGATCCCGTCGCGCCGCGCGACCGATGCCGCGACCTCGCCGGGATGGCGCAGCGCGATCAGCGCGCCGACCGGCCCGCTGCTTTCCAGAAACGCCCGCCAGCCCGGCATCAGCAGGCTCAGGCGCGGGTCTTTGATCGCGATGCGCGGGGCGGCGCCAAAGCTGCGCTCCAGCGCCTCGTTCATGTCTGCGGGTGCCGGGGTGCTGCGCAGGGGCGCGATGCGCGCCCAGACCGCACCGTCACGCGCGAAAGAGGCATCGTTCAGATCGACGATGGCGCGGGGTTCGAAATGGCCCTTTGGATTGTCCGAGGCAGGCCCGCCCCGGTCGCCGGGCAGCGAAAAGCCCAGAATTTCCGTGCAATGGGTCAGAAAGGATGTGCCGGAACGGTGCATCCCCAGAATGACAAGGATGCTTTCACGCCGGCGGGGACCGGCCGGGGCCACAGCCCCGGCCGTCTGGCCTGTCTCTGATTGCCACAGCGGCTGGGCCGCGACGTCATATTCCGCCAGTTCGGCATAGTTCCCGATCGCTTCGGACAGGTCAGTCGGTGCCAGTTTGTCCAGACCGGCGTCGAAATCGCGCGGCTCGTCAATGCCGAGATGGCCCAGAATGCGCGGAAAATCCTCGTGCAGCGTTTCATAGCTGGCCTGCACGGCATCGGGGAACAGCGCATCGACACGGTCCGCCAGCCCGGCCTGACGGCGGATATAGCCCTCAATACGCTCGATAGGGATATGCAGCTTTTCGACGGGCGGGCGATCCTCGGCCGGGGCCAGAACATGGCTGTGGTTCAGCCCGAACTGCTGCATCCGCATGGTCGATGCCAGTGCGGCAAGCTGGTTCTGCCGGCGCAGATGGATGACCGCCATGCCGCGCGCGCGGATCAGGCCGAGCAGTTCTTCATGCAGGGACGGGTCGAAAAAATTGCCATAGACGATCTTGAAACCGGTGATCTGCTGGCCAAAGACCATGACGTGATCGCGCAGGAAGCCGGTCACATCGGCGTCGCGTCCGGGCATCATCGCGCGGATCGTTTCGGCGTCAAGGGGATGCTCGCCGGGGCGCGGCTCCAGCCCTTCGATCCAGGCGTGGCTCAGCACCTCGCCGTGACAGGTGATGTCGTGCTGCGCGTTCAGCGCCTTGCGCAGAAAGGTCGAGCCAGAGCGCGCCTGCGCGATGATGACGAACTCCCGCGGTGCCTGTGCGTTCCGGGAACTCGGTGAACCGTCGGCCTTTTGCATCCCTGCCCTGCCTCGTTTGCCACGCCACCCCTGCGGCCGGGGCGGCGGCGCCTTTCTAGCCCGCGCCGGGGCCGGGGTCCACACCGCCCGGGTGCCGGGCGACGGGGCATCTGCCCGCCTTGATCACGGCGTTTTCACCGCCGCCGCGTGGCTGCCTCTCGACGGGGCGACGCGGAGGGACTAAGTTCCCGCCACCCGACCGGAACCGCCGTGAGCAGGCGGACGGCACATTTTTTCGGCCTGACACCTCAGGCGGCAGAGGCGACAGGACGATGAACGAGGCCCGCATCACGACCGACCCCTGTTGGCGCTGCGGCCCGGCTGTGGCGGGCGGCGATCTCGCCGGGCAGAGGATGGCGGCATGAGCGATCAGTCCAGCGATCTGCGCCCGGTGCAGGCGACGTCCCGCAGCCGCATGTTGCCGCAGTTTTCCACGCTGCGCACGATTGCGGCGCTGTGCATGCGGGAACTGACAACGACGCATGGTGATGCGGCGGGTGGCTATCTGTGGTCGGTTCTGTCCCCTGTTGTCGGTATTTTCGCGCTGGCGGTCATCTTTTCGGCGGGCTTCCGCTCGCCGCCGCTGGGGGATAATTTCGCGATCTTCTATGCGACGGGGCTGCTGCCTTTTTCGATGTTCCGCAGCGTCTGCGCGCGGGTCGAGTTTTCGATCCGCGCATCGCGGAATCTGCTGAACTTTCCGCGTGTGACGATCTTTGATGTGCTGATCTCGAAATTCATCATGGCGGTGCTGACGCAGGCGGTTATCGCCGCGCTCGTGCTTGGCGGGCTGCTGTATTTCTATGAGACGGATACGACCTTTCTGATCCAGCCCATACTGGCGTCCTTTGCCACGGCGGCGGCGCTTGGTCTGGGTATCGGGGTGATGAACTGCGCGATCAAGACCAAGTTTCCGCTGTGGGAATTTATCTGGTCGACGATCAACCGCCCTCTGGTTTTGCTGTCGGGCATCATCATTCTGGTCGAGAGCCTGCCGCGCCCTTACAGCGAATGGCTGCTGTGGAATCCGCTGGTCCATATCACCGGGCGCATGCGCGAGGCGTTTTATATCGACTATGTCGGCAGCTATACCGATCTGCGCTTTCCGCTGGAGGTGGCGCTGATTTCCCTGTTCATCGGTCTGGCCGGGATCCGGCTGTTCACGCGCGAGTTGCTGGATCAATGAGCGCAGGCCCCGACAAATCCGCCGATAAAGACAAGGCCACCCCGCCCGGCGCAGCTGCGGCTGCGCCACAGCCGGCGGCCAGCGTGCAAACGGGCGCGCCGCCGGCCGCAAATCCTGACACGGCCCCCAAACCCGCCACCGCACAACCCGCCGCCGCAGCGCCTGCGGCCATGAAACCGGCCCCTCAGCCGGCGGCTGCGCCAAAACCCGCCGCCGCGCCGCCCGCAGCCCCCGGCCCGGCCAAAGTCGCGCCGCCACCGCCACGCGAGTATCACTTTGCCGAGGTGCAGGGTTCGCGGCTGCGTCTGCGGCACTATCTGCTGATTGCCAGCTTTGTTCTGCTGGTCGTCGTGCCGACCGGTCTGACGGCATATCTGTCATGGGTGTTTTCCGGCTCGATGCGGCAGGTGACGGCCTCGGTTACGGTGCAGGAACATTCACTGGGGGGCTTTGGCGACGGCAGCCGTTCGACCGCGTTGCGGGCTGCGTTCCGCGGTGCCGGCGGGGATGAGACGGCGATCGTGCGCCAGCTTGTCCATTCCGAGGATTTCTTTCGCACGATCCGCGCCACGGTCGATCTGACCGAGGTCTGGCCCGCCGACCATGTGGTGCCCTATCTTCCTATGCGTTTTGACCCCGGCGCCACGGTTGAGAAACAGCATGAATTCTGGCGCAATATGGTCGTTGTCCATCTGGGATCACGCGATCAGATCATCCGCATCCGGGTCACGGCCTTTGACCAGATCACGGCCGAGATGCTGCTTCAGGCGATCCGGGTCGAGGCCGAGCGGCGGCTGAATCTTGCGCGGACCGCAACGCTTCAGGCTGCCCTGACCGAGGCGACCCGCCGGATGGAGGAACTGCGTGTCGAGAATGAGGCCGACCGCGAGTTGCTCAAGCAGTTCCGGCTCGAAAGCCGCGCCGTCGATCCGGCCGTGCTGGCGGGGCTGAATGCGGCGCAGCTCAATTTCCTGCGCCAGATGCGCGCCGATGAGGAAATCCGCATTGCCGAGGCCGAGGCATCCGTTGTCCGCCAGCAGGAACTGACCCGCCGGGCCGAGACGCGGATGACCGCGATTTCGGCGCTGATCGACCAGCCGGACGCATCGGGCGCCAGAATTGCCAGCAATGACGAGATCACGCAGCTGATCGCCCGATACCAGCCCCTGCTGACGAATGCGAGCCTGTCCGCCATCAGCCTGCGCATGGCGGAATTGTCGATTGTTCATTATAATCAGGAACTTGAATCGACAAAGGTCTTTCTGTCCAGCGTCACCGGTGGCTCAATGAGCGCGATCCGGGTCTTTCCCGAATTTTTGCCCAACCTGATGATCGTCAGCGTCGGCAGCTTTGTTATGTGGGTGATGGTGCTTTTGATCTTTTACGGCATCCGGGACCGCAAATGATTGTCCTCGATAACGTCACCAAGATCTTTTATTCGCGTCATGTCCGCAACGTGGTGTTTCAGGATCTGAATGCGGTCTTTCCCTCGCGCACCTCGGTCGCGCTGCTGGGGCGCAACGGCGCGGGCAAATCGACATTGCTTCAGGTCATCTCGGGGGCGCTGATCCCGAATTCGGGCCGGGTGCTGAGTAATGGAAACATCTCATTCCCGATCGGTCTGGCCAGTTCCATGCATCCGCATATGAGCGGTTCGCAGAATACGAAATTCATTGCCCGCATCTATGGTGCCGATACCGACTCGCTGAACTCCTTCGTCAAGGATTTCGCCGAACTGGGTGAAAAATACTATCTGCCGGTGCGGACCTATTCATCGGGGATGCGGGCGCGGCTGTTGTTCGGCATCAATATGGGGCTGAAATTCGACACCTATCTGGTCGATGAGGTGTCGGCCGTGGGCGATGCCGCCTTCAAGGAAAAAAGCGAATATCTGTTCAAACAGAGGATGAAGGAATCGGGGGCTGTGTTCATCAGCCATTCGATGGAGCTGGTGCGGCGCATGTGCACCGCCGGCGCCGTGCTGGAGGCCGGGCGGATCACCTATTACGAAGATCTGGAAGAGGCGATTGCTGTCCATCACCGCAATGTCAGGGCGGCAATCATCAACGACGATTGAACCCGCCACCGTCCCGTCTGCGATATCCTGCGTGCATTCTTGCCTTTGGCCTTTGCTGATGCGTGTTTTGCCGGCCGGCATCAGCCGCTGACCGGCGGGGTATTCCGGCCATCCGTTCCTGACGCCCGGTCGTTACCGGACTGCCAGCCCCCATCGCGGCAGGGGGGCCGCCGGCCGGGGCCGGTGCGCCGGCCAGCCCTCGCGCATCCGCCCCGCGCGCCCCGTCATGGCCCGCAATCCCTGCCGCCATGGCCGGACGCGGTATGCGGGCATGGCCTGCTGGCGCGGCGCCTGTAAACCCGCGCCTCAGCGGCGGTCGCGGACGCTGTAATAGGACAGCAGCAGCACGCCCCAGCCCAAAAGAAGGATCAGCCCGATCCGTGCCACCAGTGCCGGGCGGTTCGGCAGCAGCGAGGATTCCGCCAGCCGCGGTTCGATATGGGCCGCGAGATAGCGCGACTGCCGCTGTCCTTCGGCCAGTGCGGCCTCGTAAGATGCCTGTGCGGCGCGATAGGTGGTTTCCGCAAATTGCAGATCTGCGGCCAGTTCCTCGTATTCCGCGACAAGCTGGGCATAGCTTTCGCCGTTCGGTCCCTGACCCGTTTCGCCGAACTTGGCGCGTTCGGCCTCGATCTGGGCGCGGATGGCGTCGATGCGACGCTGGCCCTGCACGACGCGGGGGTCTTGCTCGCGCGCGGTCTCGCGCAGCGTATCCTGCGCCACCGTTGCCTCGACCAGCTGCGATTGCAACGCGTTCAGCACGGCCATCTGCCCTTCAAGGTCGGCGGCCGGATCGACGATCTGGGTGCGCATGCGGAATGCGGTCATCGCCTGCCGGGCGGCGGTCAGCCGGCTCTGTGCCTTTTCCAGCTCGTTCAGAGAGAACCGCGTGGCATCGTCACGCGCGATATCTGAAAGCCGGTTGATCGTCCGGCTGCTTTCGTCAAAAGTCGCGCCGGCGACCGCAAGCGCGTCCTCGGGTGTAAAGGCCATGACGCGCAGGGTGATCAGCTTGCTGGACGCGTCGTAATTGACCTTGACCTGTCTGCGCCAGTAATCCGTCAGATCCTCCAGCGAGCCGGTGGGTTTGAAGGCAAAGATCGGGTCGGTATCGTAGGGTGCCGAATACATGGCCACCAGATCAAGCTGTTCGTTGATCGTCGCCACGATATCCTGACTGCGCAGGAAATCATAAAGAATATCGGGGTCAGAGGCGCTGGTGCTGCCGGTCAGCTGGCTCAGCCCGCCAAGGATGTTCAGCGTCGGGTCGGCCTCTTCCTTGCGCACCGAAAAGGCCAGGGTCGAGATGAACTGATCCTGTGCGCGCGCCCACAGATACCATGCCCAGATCGCCGTCGGCAGGATCACAATCACCAGAAACGAGGCCGCGATCAGGAACCGCGTCACGCGTTCCCCGCGCGGGCGCCGCGAAGGGCTGTGGTGCCGGGCATGGGCCGCGGGTGCTGAAACCGCAGCAGCGGCGGCGGCCGGTGCAGCAGTTGCAGCGGGGGCGGTAGGCGCAGGGCGCGGGGCTGCGGGTGCGGCCCCTGCTGCGGGACTGGTGCTTTTGGCTTCGGCCATGTCTGTCTTCCTGTGCGCGCGCCCCGCCCGGAAAGGGGCCGGGCTGGGGCAGCTATATACGGCCTTTCCGTGCAGTGCCAGCATCCCGACCGGCGGATGGCGTCACGAAAAGCGGCGCAGCCTCAACGCGTTCGTGACGACAAAGACCGACGACAGCGCCATTGCCGCCGCCGCCAGCATCGGAGACAGTTGCGGCCCGCCAAAAGGCACCAGCAACCCCATGGCGACCGGGATCAGCAGCACGTTATAGCCAAAGGCCCAGAACAGGTTCTGGTGGATATTGCGCATGACAGCGCGGCTCAGCCGGATCGCCACGGGCACGGCGCCGGGGTCGGGGCGCATCAGAACGACCTCGGCGGCCTCGATCGCGATATCGGTGCCGCTGCCCATGGCGATGCCGGTATCGGCGCCGGCCAGCACCGGGGCGTCATTGATGCCGTCACCCACGAAAACCGTATCCCCGCCCATGTCGCGCAGGGTGTTCAGCTTGGCCTCGGGGGTGATCCCGCCGCGGATGTCGTCGATGCCCAGGCTGCGGCCAACCGCATCCGCCGCCGCCTGCACATCGCCCGAGATCAGGGCCGTGCGCAGGCCCATGTCATGCAGCTTTGCAATTGCGGGGGCCGATTCCGCCCGCGCGGGGTCGGAGACGAACATGGCCGCGATGTGATCACCGTTTGCCGCCAGATGTATCGGGGTCTGGCCCTGCTCTGCCGCCGCCCCGGCCGCGCGCACCAGATCCGGGTCCGGGGTGATGCCCGCGCCATGCAGGGCGGCAAGATTGCCGATCAGCACCAGTTGCCCGTCGATACGGCCGGACAGGCCATGGCCGGGCAGGGCGGTTGCATCGGTGGCCGGGGCGGCCGTGATCCCCTCGTCATGCGCCGCGCCCAGAATGGCGCGGGCAAGGGGGTGTTCGGACCCTTCTTCCAGCCCGGCCGCCCATTCCAGCGCCTGCCGGCGGGTCGTGCCGGGGGCGGTTTCCATCCCCGTCAGGGCCGGCTGGCCCCTCGTCAGGGTGCCGGTCTTGTCGAATGCGACCAGCCGTGCCCCGGCCAGCCGTTGCAGCGCGTCGCCGCGCCGGAACAGGATGCCCATCTCGGCCCCGCGCCCGGTGCCGACCAGGATCGAGACCGGCACCGCCAGCCCCATCGCGCAGGGGCAGGCGATGATCAGCACCGATATCGCCGCGACAAGCGCATGGGGCAATGCCGGCGCCGGACCAAGGATCATCCACAGCGCGAATGCCAGCACCGAAAGCACCATCACCACCGGCACGAACACCATCGTCACCCGATCAACAAGCGCCTGCACCGGCAGCTTGCCGGCCTGTGCCTGCCCGACCAGACGCACGATCCCGGCCAGCCGCGTATCCGCACCGGCCGCCGTCACGCGATAGCGCAGGGCGGCATTGCCGTTGACCGTGCCGCCGGTCAGCATGTCGCCGGGGGTCTTTTCGGCGGGCACCGGCTCTCCGGTCAGCATGGATTCGTCGATGGTGCCATGGCCTTCCAGCAATTCGCCATCGGCGGCCAGACGCTCGCCGGGACGCAGGCGGATGATATCGCCGGGGCGGATCTGATCGGCGGGAACCTCGACGACGGTGCCGTCACGTTCGACGCGCGCACTGGCGGGTGTCAGATCCATCAGCCGCCGGATTGCCAGCCCGGCCTGTCCCTTGGCCCGCGCCTCCAGCCAGCGGCCGAGCAGGATCAGCGTCACGATGACGGCCGCACTTTCGTAATAGACGTGATGCGCGCTTTCAGGCAGCAGGCCGGGGGCAAAGGTCACGACAGCCGAATAAAGAAACGCTGCCGTGGCGCCCAGAACGACAAGGCTGTTCATCTCGGGCGTGCGGCGCATCAGGGCGGGGACGCCGTGACGATAAAACACCCGCCCCGGCCCGGCGAGAACCGCCAGCGTCAGCAGGAACTGGCCGATCCACAGGGTCCGCAGCGGGATCAGCCCATGCAGCCAGTGATGAAAGGCGGGGATCAGATGGCCGCCCATTTCTGCGATAAAGACCGGCAGGGTCAGCAGACCCGCGGTGATAAAGGCACGCTTCAGCCGCTGCGCCTCGGCGGCGTGGCGATCAGGTTCAGCGCCCCCGGACGCGGCGCCGGCCGCCCCGGGCGGGTGCAGGCGGGCCTCATAGCCTGCCTGACGCGTGGCGGCGATCAGCCCGTCCGGGGTCACGAAGGGCGCATGATCGACCTCGGCCTGACCGGTCGCGAGATTGACCCGGGCGGCGGTGACACCGGGCAGCGCCGTCAACGCGCGCTCGACCCGGCCCACGCAAGAGGCGCAGGTCATTCCCGCGATCTCCAGCGTGCTGTGGCCGTCGGCGGCGGGATAGCCGGCGCGCGCCAGCGCTTCGGTCGCGCGGGGCAGGGCGGCGGGATCGCTTAGCCGTATCAGCGCCTTGCCGGTCGCAAGGTTGACCTCGGCGCCCGCGACGCCCGGCACGGCCGTCAGGGCGCGCTCGGCCCGGCCGACGCATGAGGCGCAGGCCAGCCCGGTCAATGTCAGTTCGATTCCGGTGTCGGTTTGGTCGTTATCTGGGGTGATTTCTGTTTGCGCAGACATGATCCGCTCCTCAATGCTCTGGATGTGATGGCCGTTAGTCGGTCCGTCACACCGGCGGGGCCTGCGGGCTTTGGGGCGCATGGGCTGGTTGTTGCCGGGCTGCGGCAATAGGCTGACCGGGCGGGTGACCGGGTTTTGGACCCGCTGTGGCCGGGCAGGCCGGATCATGGCGCAGCCGGGTGCGTCCCGGCGCGCTGTGACAGCGGCAGCCGCGTCCGCCCCGGCCACGGCACAGATGCGCCGGGCGCGTGGCCGCTTTGCGCCGCGGCGCCGGCCTTGAGGAATTATGCGACAGGCGATCATTGCAGGTCATGACAGACAGATGTGCCCGGCGGCCTCGCAGGTCAAGAGAGCGTGAGGCTGCCGGGATTGAGTTGCCGTCCGCGCCGCCCTATAAATCCGGCAAGAGCAGATAAGGATGACATGCCATGAACCGCCGTCAGATGATCGGGCTTGCCCTGCCGCTGATCGCCACCCCGCTGCTGGGCGTCCCGGCAATGGCCGCGCCCGCCGACCGCTATCAGCCGACCGAGGTTCCGATCCGCGAAGGGTTCGAGGTCGGCTCGATCGTGGTCGTCTCGGATCAGTTCTTTCTTTACCACGTCATCGCACCGGGCCGCGCGATCCGCTACGGCGTTGCCGTCGGCACAAATGAACTGGTCTGGAAAGGCCGCGCCCGTATCGGCCGCAAGGTCGAATGGCCCAGCTGGACCCCGACCCCCGCCATGATCGAGCGCAAGCCCGAGCAATATGGAAAATACAAGAATGGCATGCCCGGCGGCCCCGGCAATCCGCTGGGCGCGCGTGCGCTGTATCTTTATGATGCGAATGGCAACGATACCGCGATCCGTATCCACGGCACGACGGAACCCGGCTCGATCGGGCGCGCGGTGTCGAACGGCTGTATCCGCATGCGCAACGAGGCTGTGATGGGCCTGTTCGAGCAGGTTCCCATCGGCACCCCGGTTTACGTTTACTGACCGGCCCGGGCGGCCGTGAACAGCCCGGCAGAGCTGCGGCTTGATGCGGTGAATGCCGCGTCGGGCCGCTTTGATGATATCATCGACGTGCGCGCGCCCGCCGAATATGCCGAGGATCATCTGCCCGGCGCGGTCAACCTGCCGGTGTTGTCCGATGATCAGCGCGCGCAGGTCGGCACGATTTACAAGCAGGTCTCGCCGTTTGATGCGCGCAAGTTCGGCGCGGCCCTGGTGGCGTCGAATGTGGCGCGTCATATCTCTGGCCCGCTGCGCGACCGGGCGGGCGGCTGGCACCCGCTGATCTATTGCTGGCGCGGCGGGCAGCGTTCGGGCGCGATGGCGACGATCCTTGCCCAGGTCGGCTGGCGCGTGGCGCGCGTCGAGGGCGGATACAAGTCATGGCGCGCCCTTGTCGTGCGCCGCGTGCAGGAGCAGGGGTTTCCCGGCCCGGTCATCGTCATCGACGGCAATACAGGCAGCGCCAAGACCGCGATCCTTCACCGGCTGGCGGCGCGCGGCCATCAGGTGCTGGATCTGGAAGGGCTGGCCAACCATCGCGGCAGCCTGTTCGGCACAATGGGCGTGCAGCCCGCACAGCGCATGTTCGAGGGGCGGCTGGCCTCGGCGCTGGAGGCGTTCGACCCTGCCCGCCCGGTTCTGGTCGAGGCCGAAAGCTCGCGTATCGGCGATCTGGTCGTGCCGCGCGCGGTCTGGGCCGGGCTGACTGCTGCGCCGCGCCTGCGCCTGCGTGCCGAGCTGTCCGCGCGGGCGGGATATTGTGCGCAGGATTACGCCGATATCGCCGCGCGGCCCGGACAGGTTCATGACGTGCTGCGCCGGCTCGCGCCTTTGCACCCGGCTGAGCGGCTGTCCCATTGGCAAGGTCTGGCCGATGCCGGCGCGTGGCGCGATCTGGCCGAGGAACTGATGCGCGATCATTATGACCCGCGCTATGAGCGTCACCGCGCCCGCCACGCGGCGGGCGAATGCGCCACCGTCGATCTGGCCGATCTGCGCGACCTTGATGCCGCGGCGGGCCGGGTCGAGGCCGTGCTGGCGCGGGGCCTTAATTTCCCAGCATGATCCCCAGAAGAACGGCCATTAGCCCCAGCACCGAGGCCGCCAGCGCGCCCATGTTTATCGCGACCACGCGCTGCATCCGGGCGCGGAACGCCGTCTCTTCCAGCCCGGCGCGCCGCGCCCGCCAGACCGTTGCGATGCACCAGAGAATGCCGGCAAGCCCCGCTGTCGTCAGGGCCGCGCCGGACCAGATCAGAATGTCGAATACGTTCATGCCTCCCCTTAGCCGCGATTGCAGAACCGGGCAAGACAGCCTAAGTCTGGCGCCTTGAATCACCGGGGGACATCATGCAGGACGACCACGCTTATAACGTCGCCGCAGACGAGCTGCGCCAGTTCATCGAACAATATGAGCAGCTCGAGGCCGAAAAAAAGGACATCACCGAACGCCAGAAGGAAGTCATGTCCGAGGCCAAGGCCCGCGGCTATGATACCAAGGTGATGAAAAAGGTCATCGCGCTGCGCAAGCGCGACCGTGATGACATCGCCGAGGAAGAGGCGATTCTCGATATGTACAAGGCCGCGCTCGGGATGGTCTGATCCGCAGGGGCCGGGCGGAATGCGATCGCGATTCCGTCAGCCCGGTGAATGCGGCGTCTGATCCGCAGGGGCCGGGCGGAATGATCTGCCGGCGCCGGGCGATTGGGGATGGTGATCGGCCGGCCCGGGCAATCGCATCAGCGCGACAGCCTGACGCCGGCCCGCTGCCGGATTTTCTATGTCTCTGTGCTTTGGGTGAACCTGCGTATCCGGCCCGAAACGCGCGCCCTGATCGGGTGGGCCAGGCGGCTGCCGGTGCAATTGCTTGCGCGCAAGGGACCGGCGTGTGGGATCACCGGTGCCGCAGCCCGGTGACGGTGCATCGCCGGAAAA
>JAUNTL010000034.1 GCA_030538705.1 Paracoccus sp. (in: a-proteobacteria)
GATCAATGGTGACTGATTGCATCCCGGCGGGGCGCCCGCCGCGTGCGGGTCAATGGCGACCGACGACATCCCGGCGGGGCGGCTCTCATGCCTCGGGCGCGGCCTTCTTTGTTGCCGGCTTTTTGGCCGCGGGCTTCTTCGCGGTGGTTTTCCTGGCCGTCGTCTTTTTCGCGGCGGCCTTTTTCGCAACCGGTTTCTTTGCCGCAGGCTTGGCGGCCGCCTTGGCCCTGGTCGCGGCCTTTTTCGGCGACTTTGCCGCTTTGGCGGTGATCAGCTCCAGCGCGCGTTCAAGCGTGACATCCTCGGGGGCGAGATCACGCGGCAGGGTGGCGTTGATCTTTTCCCATTTCACATAAGGCCCGTAACGCCCGCTCATGACCGACATCGCGCCGCCCTGGGGGTGGTCGCCCAGCTCTTTGAGCGGTGCGGCGGCGGCCGCGCGCCCGCGCGTTGCCTTGGCGGCCAGCACCTCGACGGCGCGGTTCATGCCGATGGTGAACACCTCCTCGACATCGGGCAGGTTGGCGTATTTCGTGCCATGTTTGACATAAGGCCCATAGCGGCCGATCCCGGCCTCGACCAGTTCGCCATCCTCGGGGTGCGGTCCGACCGGCCGGGGCAGGGCCAGCAATTGCAAGGCCCGCTCCAGATCCAGCGAGGCGGCGTCCCAGCCTTTGGGGATCGAGGCGCGCGGCGGCTTGGGCTGTTCCTCGCTGGCCTCGCCGCGCTGCACATAAGGGCCGAACCGGCCGTTTTTCAGGCTGATCTGATCGCCCGCATCCTCGCCCAGCACCCTGTCACCCGCCGGCGCATCATCGCCCGGCGCCGAAAGCGGCCGGGTAAAGCGGCATTCGGGATAATTGCCGCAGCCGATAAAGGCGCCACCCGAGCGTGCGGTTTTCAGATGCAGCCGGCCCTTGTGACACAAAGGGCATTCGCGCGGGTCCGTTCCGTCAGGGCGCGGCGGATAAAGATGGGGGGACAGCGCCTCGTCGATGGCGTCGAGAACCTCGGTGATGCGCAATTCGGTCGTCCCGTCGAGCGCGGCCGAGAAATCGCGCCAGAACCGGCGCAGAACCTCGCGATAGGCGCGGTTGCCGGAACTGATGTCATCCAGCTCTGTCTCCATATTGGCGGTAAAGTCATATGAGACATAGCGCGGAAAGTATTTGGCCAGAAAGGCGGTGACCAGCCGGCCCTTGTCCTCGGGGATCAGGCGGTTGGCGTCCTTGCGCACATAATCGCGGTCCTGAATCGTGGTGACGATGCTGGCATAGGTCGAGGGCCGGCCGATGCCCAGCTCTTCCATCCGTTTGACCAGTGTGGCCTCGGTATAGCGCGGCGGCGGCTGGGTGAAATGCTGGCGCGCCAGAACCGCGCCCGCGTCATCCGCATGGGTTGCCGGCGCTGTGTCGGCTGCGGCCAGACGCGCGGCCTCGGCGCTCATCCCGCCGGGGACCTGACGGGCCGGCTCGCCCTCGCGGATCTGGGGCAGGCGGGCGCTGTCCTCGTCGTCCGTGTCGTCGTCGCGGCCCTGATCATAGATTTTCAGAAAGCCGTCGAACAGCATGACCTGCCCGGTTGCACGCAGGCCGACCTCGCCATCGGGGCTGGCGATTTCGACGGTGGTGCGTTCCATCCGGGCCGATTCCATCTGGCTGGCCAGTGTCCGTTTCCAGATCAGGTCATAAAGCGCCCGCTGATCCTTGTCGGCAATGCGCGCGCGGTCGGGCGACAGGTTCATATCCGTCGGGCGGATACATTCATGCGCTTCTTGCGCGTTTTTCGCCTTGTTCTTCCACATGCGGGGCGATTTCGGGATATAATTTTCGCCAAAGCGCGATTTGATGGCATCTCGTGCCGCCATCACCGCCTCGGGCGCCATGTCGATCCCGTCGGTCCGCATATAGGTGATCAGCCCTGCCTCATAAAGCCGCTGCGCCGTGGACATGCAGGCCCGTGCGCCCATACCCAGCTTGCGCGACGCCTCTTGTTGCAGGGTCGAGGTCATGAATGGCGGCCAGGGGTTGCGGCTGGCGGGTTTGGCCGTGACCGAAGCGACCCCGAGATCGCGCGAGGCGATCGCCGAGACGGCCATGGCCGCCTGCTCGGTCGTGGCGAGATCGAACCGGTCCAGCCGTTTTCCCGAAAGCGTGGTCAGTGCGGCCTCATATTCCGCACCGGATGGCGTGGCGAGGCGGGCCTTGACCGACCAGTATTCGCGCGGCCGGAACGCCTCGATCTCCATTTCGCGCTCGACGATCAGGCGCAGGGTGACGGACTGGACACGGCCGGCGGATTTCGCGCCGGGCAGCTTGCGCCACAGCACGGGCGACAAATTAAAGCCGACCAGATAATCCAGCGCGCGCCGCGCGAGATAGGCATCGACCAGATCGCGGTCGATGTCGCGGGGATTGGCCATCGCCTCGGTCACGGCGGATTTTGTGATCGCGTTAAACGTCACGCGGCTGACCGATTTACCTTTTTTCAGGGCGGGGGCGAGGGCTTCGAGCAGGTGCCATGAAATCGCCTCGCCCTCGCGGTCGGGGTCGGTGGCAAGGATCAGCGCGTCATCGCCCGCCAAGGCGTCGCGGATCGCCTTGAGGTGTTTCTTACTGTCGGCCGCGACCTCCCATTGCATGGTGAAATCGGCCTCGGGGTCGACGGAACCATCCTTGGGCGGCAGGTCGCGGACATGACCAAAGGACGCGAGAACGGTATAGTCGTCGCCGAGATATTTGTTGATCGTCTTGGCTTTGGCCGGCGATTCGACGACGACGACGGGCATGGGAAACCTCTTGCGGATACGGGCCGCGAAGATGGGGGTGCCGGCCCGGCGTGTCAACGCCCTGTCGGATTCATCCCGCGCACCGCCGCCTGGCCGCGCGCTGCACGGGTTGCATCCGTAGCCCTGATTGCCCGAAATGCCCGAAGAAAGAGGCCGGGCAGTAAGCGGGGCTGACACTTCTGGATATGAAATCTGGATATGAAAGCTGCGCAACGCAAGGTCGCGCCCCGTCACGCGCGCTGTCGCGCCCGGATGACGGAAGCAGGGTCGATCAGCTCCGCATGCGATTTGCCGGCCGCGTGGCCGGGCGAACGGGCCATGGCGGGACCGGTGCAACTGCCGGCCATGCGCGCGGTCCTCTCCGGCCCTGCGCCCGTCGTCATGTCAGCGCGATCCTGCCCCCCGGCAGGCGGGTCAGCCGGCCCTCAAGCTCCAGTTGCAGCAGAACCGGCGCCAGCCGGGCCGGCGGCAGGGCAAGGTCGCGGATCAGCGCGTCCTCTTCGATCGGGCTGTGCGACAGGCGCATCAGCACCTGCGGGCCAAGCGCGCCGGTCCCGCGATGGGGCAGATCAAGGCAGGGCCGGTGCGGGGCGATCTGCGCGGCCACAGCGGCGGGCAAATCGCCGGCTGGCGGTGCCGTGCGGGGTGCCGCGTCCGCGCAGCCGGTCTGATCAGGGGGTAGTCCCTGAACGTCATCGGGTCGGGGTGATGCGGCCTTGCGTCCCTGTCGCACCATGGCTCTGGCCGGGGCGGGCGGGGGGTCGCGGTCCGATACCATGTGATCGGCGCGCCCGGATGCAAGGCTGGCGCGCAGCCCCGGCAGCGCCTCCAGCACATCCTCGGCGCTGCGCACCAGAATCGCGCCGTCGCGCAGGATCTGGTTGCAGCCGCCGGCGCGGGCGTCGATGGGATGGCCGGGCACGGCCATCACCTCGCGGCCCTGATCCAATGCATCGCGCGCGGTGATCAGGCTGCCTGATTTCAGCGCGGCCTCGATCACCACGACGCCATGAGACAGGCCCGAGATGATGCGGTTGCGCAGCGGGAAATGGCGGGCAACCGGGGCCATGCCAGGGGGCTGTTCGCTGACAAGGCAGCCGTCCTGACAGATCATCGCCGCCAGCGCGCGGTTTTCCGCCGGATAGATGACGTCAATGCCGCCGGCCATGACCGCAAGCGTGCCTGTTCTCAGCGCGGCCTCATGCGCGGCGCTGTCGATGCCGCGTGCCAGCCCGGCGATGACAATGGCACCCGCCGCGCCAAGACCGGCAGATATGCCCCGCGCCATGCGCAGCCCCAGCGACGAGGCGCTGCGCGCGCCGACCACCGCGATACCCGCCCGGCCAAGCGCCGCGGGATTGCCCTTGACCCAGATCAGCGGCGGCGCATCGGGAATGTCGCGCAAAACCGCCGGATAGGCGGGATCGTCAAAGCGGATCAGCCGGGCACCGGCTTTGCGTCCGGCCTTGATCTCGGCCAGAGCGACGGCCTCGGGGCAGGGGGCATAATTATCAATCCCTGCCTGCCGGGCGATGTCGGGCAGCGCATCCAGCGCGGCGGCGGCGCTGCCATGTTCGGCCAGCATGCGGTGAAACGTCGCCGGTCCGACCCGGCGGGAACGGATAAGGCGCAAGACGGCAAGATCGTCGTCTTGCGTCTTGGGGGGTGCCTGTTGGGGTGTGGTGAAAAACAAACGAAACCGCCTTCGCCCTATCCGTCGAATCACTTCTGGCAGAGAAGGATTAAGAAAGCGTTGATGCGCGCCGGGCCGTAGTCAGGCTTGTGCATCGGTTCCGCATGGCAAAGCGCGGAATCCGGGCGGTGGTGGTGCAGAATCTGTGCTGTTCCGGCTGTCGTTCAGGCCAGAGCCATTGTGATGAAGATGTCAGCGCGGGTCGCGGGTGGCACGATATACGC
This sequence comes from Paracoccus sp. (in: a-proteobacteria), assembly GCA_030538705.1. GTDB lineage: Bacteria > Pseudomonadota > Alphaproteobacteria > Rhodobacterales > Rhodobacteraceae > Paracoccus. The sequence goes on from JAUNTL010000034.1 coordinate 4,706, forward strand.
GTCTTGCGCTGCGCCGCAGGGGCTTCTGACAGACAGATCGCCTCGGGTGCCGCCGGACCGGCGGACGGAAAACCTGTGACCTCGGCCGCTATTTTTGCCCGCACCAGTCGGGGCGTGCGGCGGATTCGCGCGTCCAGGACGGCATCTGAACATCGTCATAGGAAAGGTCGGCCCGATGGGTCTGGCCGTTGATCGTGACCTCTATCTGCCCGTCCGGGTCAACGCGCAGATGGCACTGATCCTGATCAAAAACCCGGTAATATTCGAGGACGAGCCACTCATTATCCTGCCGCGCGATGCGCAGCGTCTCCAGCTGGCCGACGGTTGCCCCGGACGGGGCCTGGGTGCCCAGAAGCAGGCTGCCATCGGGCTGCACCTCCAGCACCGGATCGCCGTAAACGCCGATGATATTCTCGACCGTGGTGGCAAGCTGGCCGGGGTCAACGCGGGCAGGGGCGCTGAAATCCTCATAAAGGGTCAGGTCCATGCCGTCGCGGCCCTCGGTCAGGGTGGCGTAATAATAGACGCCCTCATTGCCCGGCCCGGCCCAGTTGCCCGCGACATCGGCCGCATCTCCGGCCCAGACGGGCGAGGCCAGCAGTGCCGCAAGAAAAAGACAGCGTTTCATCATCCAAGGCCCCCCGGGGATTGCATCTGTTCCGATGCTAACACCCCATCCGCCCCCCGCAAGGGCCATCAGCCCGTGGCCGAGCCGCCGACCGTCAGCCCGCCGATCATCAGGGTTGGCAATCCCACGCCCACCGGCACCCATTGGCCCTGTTTGCCGCAGGTGCCCATACCGGGATCAAGGGCCATGTCATTGCCGATGGCGCGGATATGCTGCAAGGCCGTCGCGCCGTCGCCGATCAGGGTCGCGCCGCGGATCGGCGCGCCGGGCACGCCATTGCGGACGCGATACGCCTCGGTGCAGGAAAAGACGAATTTGCCATTGGTGATGTCGACCTGCCCGCCGCCAAAGCCGACCGCATAGATGCCGTCCTTCAGATCGGACAGGATCGCATCGGGTGTCGCGTTCCCGCCCAGCATGAACGTATTGGTCATGCGCGGCATCGGCGCATGGGCATAGCTTTCGCGCCGCCCGTTGCCGGTCGGCGCGACCCCCATCAGGCGGGCGTTCTGACGGTCCTGAAGATAGCCGGTCAGGATGCCGTCCTCGATCAGCACGTTGCGGCCGGGCGCCGTGCCCTCGTCATCGACCGAGATCGAGCCGCGCCGGTCAGGGATCGTGCCGTCGTCGATGACGGTGACACCGGGTGCCGCGACCCGCTGGCCCATCAGCCCGGCAAAGGCGGAATGACCCTTGCGGTTGAAATCGCCCTCCAGCCCGTGGCCGACGGCCTCATGAAGCAGGATGCCCGGCCAGCCGGGGCCGAGGACGACATCCATGACCCCCGCCGGCGCCGGCTCGGCGCCCAGATTGACAAGCGCGATGCGCAGCGCCTCGTCGACCTGTGCCTTCCAGTGCGCGGGCGTGATCAGGCCGGCAAGAGGGACGCGCCCGCCGCCGCCGGCGCTACCCGATTCGCGCCGCGCATTGTCCTCGACGATGACCGAGACGTTCAGCCGCGCCATCGGGCGGCTGTCCTGAACAAGCCCGCCTTCGGGGCGAAGAATGGCGATTTCCTGAAGGGTGGTTGCAAGCGATATGCTGACCTGCACGACACGGGGATCGCGGTCGCGGGCATAGGCGTCGATTTCGCGCAACAGCTCGATGCGCCGGGCGATACTGATGCCCTCGGCGGGATCAGCGGCCATATAGAGCGGCCGGGTCCGCGCCGTGGGCGCGGGCGCCATCACCCGTCCGCCGGCGCCGACCGCCAGACGAACGGTTTCGGCCGCGCGGCCAAGTGCGGGCAGGCTCAGCTCGGTTGCATGGGCATATCCCGTGACCTCGCCCGTGACCGCGCGCAGACCAAAGCCCTGATCTGCGGTATAACTCGATCCGCGCAGGCGGCGGTCGTCCCAGACCAGAGACTCGGCATGGACACGCTCGATGAACAGCTCGCCATCGTCGGCGCCAGCGGTTGCCCCGCGCAATATCCGCAGCGCCGCATCGCGGTCGAAATTCTGATCAAAGGGGCGGAAAGGGCTGTGGGTCATGAAACGTCCGGCTGGTTTGGGTGATGTTCGCATTGGCACCTGCAACAAGATGTGCTGACTTGTCGCAGGGCGGGTTTTGTGGTTGTAAACGGAAAATGTTAGACTCGAAAGGGAGGCGTGTGCGGCTGATGGCCCGCGCGTTCCCCGGCCGGAGCGGAAGGGACAAGGATATTCTGATGTTGGCAGAGGCGATGATGCGCCGCGTAAAAGCGGCAGGGGCGGCGACGGGCATGGCAGCGGCTGGCATGCTGATGTCGGGCGCGGCCTTCGCGCAGGATGTGCTGGGCGATCTGCCCCGCCGCGGTGTCCCGGTCCAGGGCGGCACGGGCTTTCAGCCGGCCTCCAGCCCGCAGGCGGTCGATCAGCAATGGCTGGATCACTATGTTCTCGTCATCATCACCGTCGTCACGATCTTTGTCTGCGGGCTGCTGCTTTACTGCATCGTGCGCTTTAACCGCCGCGCCAACCCCAACCCGGCGCGTTTCAGCCATAACACCCCGATTGAAATCACCTGGACGCTGGTTCCGGTGCTGATCCTGATCGCCATCGGTGTCTTTTCGCTGCCGATCCTGTTTCGCCAGCTTTACATCCCGACCAACCCGGCCGTGGTGATCAAGGCCACCGGCCATCAGTGGTACTGGAGCTATGAATATACCAACGAGCAGATCGGTTTCGATGCCCTGATGCTCGCGCGTGAGGATCTGGCCGCCAATGGTTATGAGGATCAGGACTATCTTCTGGCGACCGACAATGCCGTCGTGATCCCGGTCGGGCAGGAAGTGCTGATGCAGTTCACCGCCTCGGACGTGATCCACAGCTGGACCATCCCCGCATTTGCGGTCAAGCAGGACGCCGTGCCGGGCCGGATCGCCCAGATGGCGTTCACGGCGACCGAAGAGGGCATCTATTTCGGCCAGTGTTCGGAACTGTGCGGGATCAACCACTCCTATATGCCGATTGTCGTCAAGGCCGTGGCCCCCGATGTCTATGCCGCCTGGCTTGAGGGCGCGCAGGCTGAATTTTCGATCGCAGACGCGGGTGCCGCGCCGCGCGTGATCCAGCTGGCGCAGAACTGAGCCGTTGACTGACGCAACCGCATATCAGACGCCCGACGAGGCCGAGTTCCGCGATTACATCGCCCTGCTCAAGCCGCGCGTGATGTCGCTGGTGGTGTTCACCGCATTCGTCGGCATGATCATCGCGCCGATGCAGATGCATCCGCTGGTGGCCTTTTGCTCAGTGCTGTTCATCGCCATTGGCGGCGGGGCCTCGGGCGCGCTGAACATGTGGTATGACGCCGATATCGACGCGGTGATGCGGCGCACGGCGAACCGTCCCGTGCCGTCGGGCCGGGTTGGCGGGCATGAGGCGCTTGGCCTTGGCCTCGCGCTTTCGGCGCTGGCGGTGATGATGCTGGGCCTTGCGGCCAACTGGTTCGCAGCGGGCTTTCTGGCATTCACGATCTTTTTCTACGCGGTCGTCTATACGATCTGGCTCAAACGCTCGACGCCGCAGAATATCGTCATCGGCGGGGCGGCCGGGGCCTTTCCCCCGATGATCGGCTGGGCCTGTGCGACCGGCGGGATCGCGGTGGAATCCGTCCTGATGTTCGCGCTGATCTTTTTCTGGACGCCGCCGCATTTCTGGGCGCTGGCGCTGTTCATGAAAGACGACTATTCCAACGCCGGCGTGCCGATGCTGACGGTGACGCATGGCCGGCAGGTCACGCGGCGCCATATCTTTGCCTATACGCTGGTGCTTGTGCCTTTTGCCATCGGGCTGGGGCTGACCTCGGTGGGCGGGCCGGTCTATCTGGCGGTGGCGCTGGTGCTGAACGCGCTTTTCATCTGGCGCGGCTGGCAGGTCATGCGGCGCAGCGATGCGCAAAGCCTGGCTGATCATCACGCGGCGGAGAAATCCTTTTTCCGGCTGTCGCTTTACTATCTGTTTGCGCATTTCGCCGCGCTTCTGGTGCAGCACTGGGTGCCGGCATGACCGCGCTGCGCACTGAACACGAATTGCACGCGCGCCGGCGATCACGCAATGTCGGTCTGCTGGTCGTGCTGATCGGCTTTGCCGCGCTGATATTCGCGCTTTCCGTGGTCAAGGTCAGCACCGGCAGCGGCGCGGCACTTCAGGGGTTTGATCACCGCGTCCGCCCGGCCCTGCTGCCGCGCGAGGAAGGGGTCGAGATCCGGCCCGCGGCCGACCCGGTCGCGGCCCCCGGCACACCCGCCGCCGAGCAAGGAGCGAGGACAACGCCATGAGAATTCTGCCCCGTGACAAAAACAGCCGCGTCGTTGTCCAGCTGGTCGGCGTTGTCTTGCTGATGGGCGGGCTGTCCTGGGCGGCGGTGCCGTTCTATGACTGGTTTTGCCGTGTGACGGGCTATGGCGGCACGACACAGGTCGCCGCCGGCGGCACCGGCCATGAGGTGCTGGACGAGACGATCACCATCCGTTTCGATGCCAATACCGATGCGAACCTGCCCTGGACCTTTCGCCCGATGCAGCGCGAGATGACGGTCCGTATCGGCGAGAATGCGATGGCCTTTTATGAGGCCGTGAACAACTCTGATCAGCCGGTCACCGGGCGCGCCTCCTATAATGTCGCGCCCGATATTGCGGGGTCGTTCTTTTACAAGATTGACTGCTTCTGCTTTACCGAGCAGACACTTCAGCCCGGCGAACGGGTCGAAATGCCGGTGACATTCGATGTCGATCCGGCAATCGTCAGCGACCGGGATGCCTACATGGTGCGTGATATCACGCTGAGCTATACCTTTCACCAATACGGCCAGCCTCAGGCTGCCGCCCCGGCCAGTCAGGCCGCTGTGGCGACAGACGAGGGCGAAACCAGAATGAACTGACGCAATAGCGGGGACAGACAATGGCGCATGCCAAGAACCATGACTATCACATCCTGCCGCCCTCGGTCTGGCCGTTCCTTTCCGCGGTCCTGGCCTTTGTCATGCTGGTCGGCGGCGTCGCCTGGATGCGCGGCATCACCGTCCTTGGTCTGCCCGTTACCGGGCCGTGGATGTTCCTGATCGGCTTTGTCGGCGTGCTTTACACGATGTTCGGCTGGTGGGCGGATGTCGTCCACGAGGGCGAGACCGGCGATCACAGCCCGGTCGTGCAGATCGGCCTGCGTTACGGGTTTATCCTGTTCATCGTCTCTGAGGTGATGTTCTTTGTGGCTTGGTTCTGGGCGTTTTTCAAACATGCGCTTTACCCGATGGGACCGGACAGCCCGAATGTTGACGGGGTCTGGCCGCCCGAAGGGATCGTGACCTTTGATCCCTGGCACCTGCCGCTGATCAACACGCTGGTTCTGCTGCTTTCGGGTGTTGCCGTGACCTGGGCGCATCACGCGCTGGTTCATGAAAATGACCGCAAGACGGCGATCAACGGTCTGGCAATCGCGGTCGTTCTCGGGATCTGCTTTACCATTCTTCAGGCTTATGAATACAGCCATGCGGCCTTTGGGCTGGCAGATACGGCTTATGGCGGTGTGTTCTACATGGCGACCGGGTTCCACGGCTTTCACGTCATCATCGGGACCATCTTCCTGCTGGTCTGCCTGATCCGCATGATGCGCGGGCAGATGACCCAGCAGCAGCATGTCGGCTTTGAGGCCGCTGCCTGGTACTGGCACTTTGTCGACGTGGTGTGGCTGTTCTTGTTCCTGTCGATCTATATCTGGGGCCGCTGATCGCCTCATCAGACACTGATCAGGGCGGCGCGGGATGACCCCCGCGCCGTTTTCGCATCGGGGAGGGGTGGCATGACACGCAAAAGCTTTTTGCAAATGCTTGCCGGGCTGTTCGCCCCGGTCCTGGCGCCCCGTTCGGTGCAGGCGCAACCGCTGCCCGGTCCCGATCAACTGGCCCGGCGCGACATGATCGCCGGGATTGCCGCATCCCCGCGCCCCGATGAGATTGCGCGCAAGGCGCGCTCCGAGGGGCTGCTGCGCGCGCAGGGTGTCCGGGTGCTGGACAGCCTGCCGGTCATCGCCGGCGAATCCCGCAGCCTGCGGCGCGGCGACCGCGAGGTCGCGCAGCGCCTGCTGGGCTGCATGATCGCGGCCGTCAAGGGCGAGACCGACGACCCCGAGCTTGGCCGCTCGCTGGTCGCGCAGTTCGGCGCCGCTGATTACCTGACCCCGGCCGAGGCGGCCTTTATCCTTGATCCCGCGCCTGATCCGCAATGGCGGATGGACATGACATGGCGTTACGAGGGTGCGCTGATCCTTGTCTGGGCGCTTGGTCTGCGTGACGGGCTGCCGCCGGGGGGTGAGATCGCGGATGTCGCCGAAATGGGTGCGCTGCTGCGCGATCTGGGCAGTGAGGGCCTGTTTACACAAGCCCGCCTGCGCCCGCAGGCCGATATCCTTGATATGGCGGATTACTATTATCGCCTGCACTGGGCGGTGACGGATGCCCGGCTGAACGGCCGGGCGATGCCGCCGGGGGGTGACGCCAGTATCGTGCTGGAACGCGCCCGTGCGCTGAATTGGCTTTATGGCTATGCCGGGCAGGAATGGGACGAGGTTTCGGCCGATACCTGACCCCGGCGCCGTCTTGCCCCTTGGTTCCGGTCCCGGCCCGCGCTATCGCTCCTGTGAAACAACCGAGATGACCGCCATGCCCGCCCGCCGCTCTGTCCTGCCGCCGCTGATCTTCGGCATTGTCGTCACGGCGATGCTGACCGGGCTGGGCGTCTGGCAGTTGCAGCGCGCCTCATGGAAGGGCCGGATGCTGGCCGAGATTCAGGCCGGCATCGACGCCGTGCCCATGGCCCTGCCGGATGCGGTTGATCCGGCGATGAAATATGCGCCGGTCACCGTCTCGGGCCGGACCACGGGCGAAGAGATCCTGGTGCTGTCAGGCACGCGCGAAAGCGGCGGCGGGTATAACATCATTTCTGCCTTTGAAACCGATGATGGCCGGCGCATCCTGATCGACCGCGGTTTTGTCGATCAGGATCACCGCCGCGATGCCCGCCCGCCCGTGCGGCTGGAGATTGCGGGAAACCTGCACTGGCCCGACGAAAAAGGCAGCGCCACACCCGAACCCGATCTGGCGGCCGGGATCTGGTTTGCCCGCGACGTTCCCGCCATGGCCGCGGCGCTGGAAACGCAGCCGATCCTGATCGTCGCGGCAGAGGTTGCGGGCGACACCCAGGGCGTCACGCCGATCCCGGTTGCGATCACGGGTATTCCCGATAACCATTTCTCCTATGCGATGCAGTGGTTCATGTTTGCGGCGACCTGCGCGGGGATGACAGCATGGCTGATCTGGCGTATCAGGCGCCGGACCTATTGAGGGACGAATGATGCGCTATATCTCGACGCGGGGGCAGGCCCCGGAGCTGAACTTTGAGCAGGCGATGCTGACCGGACTGGCGCGTGACGGCGGGCTGTATCTGCCCGCAACGATCCCGCAGCTTGACGATATCGCCGCGCTGGAGGGCGTCAGCTATGCCGAGGCCGCGCGCCGCATCATTTCCCCCTATCTGGGCGACAGCTTTTCGCAGGCCGAGCTGACCCGCGCGATTGAAACCGCCTATGCCGGCTTTGGTCATGTCGCGCGCGCCCCGCTGCGCCAGCTTGCCCCCGGACATCATCTGCTGGAACTGTTCCATGGCCCGACGCTGGCCTTCAAGGACTTTGCCATGCAGCTGATCGGGCAGCTTTTCCAGATCGCGCTGGCGCGCTCGGGTCAGCGCGTCACCATCGTTGGCGCGACTTCGGGTGACACCGGATCGGCGGCAATCGAGGCGTTCCGGGGGCTGCCCAATGTTGATGTCTTTATCCTGTTCCCCGACGGCCGGGTCTCGGATGTGCAGCGCCGCCAGATGACGACGCCGGCCGATGCGAATGTCCACGCGCTGGCGATTGACGGCAATTTTGACGATGCTCAGGCGCGGCTGAAAGACCTGTTCAACGATCACGTGTTTCGCGATACCGTCGGCCTTGCCGGCGTCAATTCGATCAACTGGGCGCGGGTTCTGGCGCAGGTGGTTTATTACTTTACCGCTGCCGTCAGCCTTGGCGCGCCGGGCCGCCAGGTCGATTTCACTGTGCCGACCGGGAATTTCGGTGACATTCTGGCCGGGCTGGTCGCCAAACGCATGGGCCTGCCCATCGGCCGGCTGATCATCGCGACCAATCAGAACGATATCCTGCACCGCGCGATGACCGGCGGCGAATACCGCACGGGTCAGGTGGCACCCTCGATCTCGCCGTCCATGGATATTCAGGTCAGCTCCAACTTTGAGCGCGCGCTGTTCTGGGCCTATGGCGGCGACGGCGCGGCGATCCGCCAGCTGATGGACGAGCTGAAAACCGGCGGTTTTGCGATCAGCCAGGGCGCGCTGCAATTGCTGCGCGAGGATTTCACATCCGGCCGCGCGTCCGAGCAGGAGACGCTTGACATGATCCGCACCATCCGGGCCGAGACGGGCGAAATCCTCTGTCCCCATTCGGCGGTTGGCGTAAAGGTCGCGCGCGAGCATCTGCGCGCCGGCACGCCCATGGTCACGCTTGCCACCGCGCATCCGGCGAAATTCCCCGATGCGGTCGCGCGCGCGACCGGCATCCGCCCGGAATTGCCACCCCATATGGACGGGTTGTTTGACCGGCCCGAACGTATCACGCGGGTTGAAAACGATGCCGATGCGCTTAAATCGCTGATCCTTGATCGGAGGACCGCGTGAACAAACCCCAACTGACCACCCTGACCAACGGGCTGCGCATCGTTACCCAGAACATGCCCGGCCTGCATTCCGCGACGCTTGGCCTGTGGGTCGGCGCCGGCGGGCGAGACGAGCGCGCCGAACAGAACGGTATCGCGCATTTTCTGGAACATATGGCCTTCAAGGGCACGGCGCGGCGCAGTGCCCTTCAGATCGCCGAGGAAATCGAGGATGTGGGCGGCTATATCAACGCCTATACCTCGCGCGATACGACCGCCTATTATGCCCGCGTGCTGAAGGCCGATACGGCGCTGGCGCTTGATGTGATCTCGGATATCGTGCTGAACCCGGCCTTTGACGAGCGCGAGATCGAGGTCGAACGCGGCGTCATCTTGCAAGAGATCGGGCAGTCGCTGGATACGCCCGATGATGTGATCTTTGACTGGCTGCAAGAGGCGGCATATCCCGACCAGTCGATGGGCCGGACGATCCTTGGCCCGGCAGAGCGTGTCTCTGGGTTCGGGCGCGGCGATCTCTCGGGCTTTGTGGCCGAACATTACGGGCCGGGGCAGATGATCCTTGCCGCAGCCGGCGCGGTCGATCACGATCAGCTGGTGCGTCAGGCCGGCGAGGTGTTCGGCGCTCTGACGGCGCGGCCCTGTCCGGCACGTGATGCCGCGCGCTGGCAGGGTGCCGAGATCCGCCGGCAAAAGGATCTTGAGCAGGCCCATTTCACGCTGGCCTTTGAGGGGCCGGGCTATCTGGCGCCCGATTTCTATGCCGCACAGCTCTGGACGACGGCGATGGGCGGCGGCATGTCCTCGCGGCTGTTCCAGAAGATCCGCGAAGAGCGCGGGCTGTGCTATACCATCTTTGCGCAATCGGGCTTTCACGACGACACCGGCATGATGACCATCTATGCCGGCACCGCGGCCGAGGATATCGCCGAGCTGGCCAACCTGACCGTGGATGAGCTGAAACGTTCGGCCGAAGGGCTGACGGATGCGGAAATCGCGCGTGCCAAGGTGCAGCTGAAGGCGGGGATGCTGATGGGTCTGGAAAGCAGCGTCGGTCAGGCCGAGCGCATCGCGCGCTCGCTGGCGATCTGGGGGCGCGTGCCCGATCCCGCCGAGGCCGCCCAGCGGATCGACGCCGTGACCCGCGCCGAGATCGCCGATTACGCCGCCGGCCTGATCGCGCGCCGCCCGGCGATGGCGCTTTATGGTCCGGTTGCGGCGGCGCCGGGGCTGGACGATCTGTCGCGCCGGTTGGTTGCCTGATGTTCGGCCGGCGCCGGCAGCTCCGTCTGGAGACAGAGCGGATGGTGCTGCGCCTGCCGCAGCATTCCGACTTTGCCGCGTGGACGGCGCTGCGCGAGGGCAGCCGCGACTTTCTGATCCCGTGGGAACCTGCCTGGTCCGAGGATCATCTGTCGCGCAAGGCATTCACGAACCGGGTCTATTGGGCACAGCGCGCCAACAAGGCCGAAACCGCGATCCCCTTTTTTCTGGAACGCAGCGTGGACGGCGCGCTTTTGGGGGCCATCACGCTGGACAATATCCGGCGTGGCCCGGCGCAGATGGCGACGATCGGTTACTGGATCGGCGCGGCCCATGCGCGGCAGGGCTATATGGCCGAGGCGATCGGCGCGGTGGTCCGCCACGCCTTTGCGACATTGGATCTGTCGCGGATCGAGGCCGCCTGTCTGCCCGATAACGCCGCCTCGCGCGCGCTGCTGGAACGGGCGGGTTTCAAATATGAGGGCGTCGCGCAAAGCTATCTTCAGATCAACGGGCGTTGGCGGACCCATGTGCTTTATGCCAATCTGCGCCATGACCGCCGCGGCCGCACGGGCGCGGGCTGACTGGATGGGGGCCGGGGCATGACGGGGCAGCAGCTATTGAACCCGGCCGGGCCGGAACTGGCCCAAAGCCTGCCTGACGGTGTTCTGCGCCCGGTCGAGCCGCGCCACCTGGAAGAGCCGCGTGGCCGCTATCTGGGTCTGGCCGGGCTGCTGGCCGCGCCGCGTTCGGTTGATGAGACGGCGGCGGTGGTGCGCGCCTGTGCGGCGGCGCGGGTGGGTATTGTGCCTCTGGGCGGCGGCACCGGGCTGGTGGCCGGGCAGATCATGCCCGCAGGCCCTGCGCCGCTGCTGCTGTCGCTGGAACGGATGGCTGGTATCCGTGCGGTCTCGGCATCTGAAAACGTTCTGCTGGCCGAGGCCGGGGCGACATTGCAGGCGGTGCGCGAGGCGGCGGAAAATGCCGGCCGGCTGTTTCCTCTGTCGCTGGCCTCGCAGGGGACGGCACAGATCGGCGGCGTGCTGGCGACCAATGCCGGCGGCGTGAACGCGCTGCGTTACGGCACCGCCCGCGCGCTGTGTCTGGGGATCGAGGCGGTGCTGCCCGATGGTTCGGTCCTGCGCGACCTCAAGCGGCTGCGCAAGGACAATACCGGATATTCCATCCGCGACCTGCTGATCGGGGCCGAGGGCACGCTGGGGATCATTACCGCCGCCAGCCTGCGCATGACGCCCCGCCCGGCCCGCACCGGGGTCGCGCTGATGGTCGTGCCGGACCCGGCTGCGGCGCTGGCGCTGCTGGAGCTGTCGGGGCGCCATCTGGGCGAGGCGGTGACGGCTTTTGAGCTTATCTCGGGGCAGGGGCCGCGCTTTATGGCCGATGTCATGCCCGATCTGCGCCAGCCCTTTGCGGCTGTTCCCGACTGGATGGTGCTGATCGAGATCGGCCTGCCAGCCATGCTGGCCCCGGACGAGGCGCTGGAGGCGCTTTTCGCCGATGCAGCCGAGGCCGGGCTGATCACGGACGGGCTGATCGCGCAATCGGGCCAGCAGGCCGCCGATTTCTGGCGCCTGCGCGAGGAAATCCCCCAGGCCAACCGCCGCATCGGCGCGATTTCCAGCCACGACATTTCGCTGCCCTTGTCCGAGATCCCGCGCTTTATCAGCGATGCCGGTGTGATGCTGGCGGGGATGGGCGAGATGCGGATCAACTGCTTCGGCCATCTGGGTGACGGAAATCTGCATTACAACGTCTTTCCTGCCGCTGGCCGGACACGCGCCGAATATGACCGGCTGCGCCCGGCCGTGCAGCAGGCCGTGCATGAGATGGTCGTGGCGCGCGGCGGCTCGTTCTCGGCCGAGCATGGGGTCGGGCGGTTGAAGGTGGCCGATCTGGAACGCTGGGGTGATCCCGTGCGGCTGGCGGCTATGCGCGCCATCAAGGCGGCGCTGGATCCGGCCGGGATCATGAACCCCGGTGCGGTTCTGACATGAGCGCGCTTTACCCGCGCTGCTGCCGGCCTTAGCGTTCCGCCCATGTTGCGTTATATCGCCCGCCGGCTGATCTCGTTGATGCTGAGCCTGCTGGCCGCGTCGCTGGTCATCTTTCTGCTGGTCGAGATGGTGCCGGGCGACCCGGCCGAGTTCATGCTGGGCACCGGCGCGCGGCCCGAGACGGTCGCGGCGCTGCGCGCGCAGCTCGGTCTCGATCAGCCGTTGCCGCTGCGCTATGTGAACTGGCTGGGCGCTGTGCTGAGCGGAGATCTGGGCCACAGCTTCACCTATAAGACCCCGGTCTCGGACATGATCCTGACGCGGATGCAGGTCTCGTTGCCGCTGGCGCTGATGGCGCTGATTCTGGCGGTTGTGCTGGCCTTGCCGATCGGGCTGATGGCCGCCGCCTGGCGCGGCCGGGCGCAGGACACCGCGATCATGGGGATGACCCAGATCGGCATTGCGCTGCCGAATTTCTGGTTTGCGATGCTGCTGGTGCTGCTGTTCGCGGTCAAGCTGCGGTTGCTGCCGGCAGGGGGCTTTCCCGGATGGTCCGATCCGGTTGCCGGGCTGCGCGCGCTGATCCTGCCAGCGGTGGCGCTGGCACTGCCGCAGGCGGCGATTTTGGCCCGCGTCCTGCGTTCGGCCCTGATCGAGACCCTGGATCAGGACTATATCCGCACCGCCCGCGCCAAAGGGCTGAGCCGCGCGCAGGTCTTGCGCCATCATGCCCTGCGCAACGCGCTGATCCCGGTGCTGACGATCATGGGGATGCAGTTCTCGTTCCTGCTGGCCGGCGCGATCATTATCGAGAACGTGTTCTATCTGCCGGGTCTTGGCCGGCTGATCTTTCAGGCGATCACGCAGCGCGATCTGATCGTGGTGCAATCGACCGTTCTGGTGCTGGTGGCGGCGGTGATCCTTGTGACCTTTCTGGTTGATCTGACCTATGCCGCCGTGGATCCGAGGCTGCGCCGGCGATGAAACGATTGGGGCTTTATACGGGTGCGGCCCTGACACTGGTCGCGGTGCTGGCGGCAGCGCTTTCCTTTGTCTGGACACCCTATGACGTGACCCAGATGGCGGTCGCAAACAAATTACAGCCTCCTTCGGCCGCGCATTGGCTGGGAACGGATCACTTTGGCCGCGACATCCTGTCGATGCTGATGGCCGGCGCGCGCGTCTCGATCGCGGTGGCGCTCGTCGCGGTCGGCATCGGCACGCTTGCGGGCGTCCCGCTGGGCCTGATCGCGGCGGCCCATCGCGGCGGCTGGCTGGACGAGATCATCATGCGCGGCAATGATCTGATCTTTGCCTTCCCTTCGCTGGTGATCGCGATTTTGATCACTGCCGCCTTTGGTCCCGGTGCCGTCAATGCGATCATCGCCATCGGGATCTTTAACATCCCGGTTTTCGCCCGCGTCACGCGCGGCGCGGCGCTGCCGGTGTGGACGCTGGACTATATCCGCGCGGCACAGGTCGCTGGCAAAGGACGGGCGCGGATCAGCGTCGAGCATATCCTGCCCAATATCCTCAATCTGCTGATCGTTCAGGGCACGATACAGTTCAGCCTCGGCATTCTGGCCGAGGCCGGGCTGTCCTATGTCGGACTTGGCGCCCAGCCGCCGCTGCCGACCTGGGGCCGGATGCTCGCCGATGCCCAGACCTATGTCACCATCGCCCCCCATGTTGCGGTGATTCCGGGGCTGACCATTGTTCTGACCGTGCTGGGGCTGAACCTGCTGGGCGACGGGCTGCGCGATGCGCTTGATCCCCGGTTGCGGGTGATGCGCGCATGATCGGCATCCGTGATCTGGCCGTGTCCATCCGGGGGCGCGCGGTGCTGCGCGATGTCGATCTGCGGCTTGATGCCGGGCGGGTGACGGGTCTGGTGGGCGAATCCGGTTCGGGCAAGTCAATGACGGCGCTGGCGGTGATGGGGCTTTTGCCACAGGGCGCTGTTGCCGGCGGCGAGGTCATGCTGGACGACCGCAATCTGCTGACCCTGCCAGAGCGGGCGATGAACACCATCCGCGGGCGCCGCATCGCAATGATCTTTCAGGAGCCGATGACCGCGCTCAACCCGCTGATGACCATCGGCGATCAGGTTGCCGAGGGGCTGCGCATCCATCTGGGCATGCGGCGTGATCAGGCACGCGCGCAGGCGCGGGCGCGGCTTGACCGCGTCGGCCTGCCCGCCCCGCGCTTCGGGCTGGATCTCTATCCGCACGAACTGTCGGGCGGCCAACGTCAGCGCGTCGCCATCGCACTGGCCATCGCGGGCGCGCCCGAGCTGCTGATCGCGGACGAGCCGACGACCGCGCTTGATGTGACCACACAGGCGCAGATCCTCGATCTTTTGCGTGATCTGGTGCGGACCGAGGGGATGTCTCTTCTGCTTATCACCCATGATCTCGCAGTGGTTGCGGGCATGGCGGATCATACCGCCGTCATGCGCGCCGGCGAGATCGTCGAGCAAGGCCCGACCGAGGCATTGTTCCGCACCGGCAGCCATCCCTATACGCGCATGCTTCTGGCGGCCTCGCGCCATGTGCCTGCACGGGTTGCAGCGGCGACGGATGACACCCCGATCCTTCAGGTCCGTGCGGCACGGCGCGAATATATCCTGCCGCGTCCGACACCGCTCGCGCCCGGGGGCGTGCTGCGCGCCGTCGATGATGTCAGCTTTGATATCCAGGACGGTGAATCGGTCGGGCTGGTGGGCGAATCGGGCTGTGGGAAATCGACGCTGACCCGCGCCGTCCTCGGGCTGGAGCCGCTTCAGGGCGGCGAGATCCGGCTGGATGGTGACAGCGTGCAGGCCGGCCACCGGATGCCCGCCGCCATGCGCGCCAAGATGCAGGTGGTGTTTCAGGATCCGTTCGGCAGCTTTGATCCGCGCTGGCGCGTCGACCGCCTGCTGGCCGAGCCGTTCCACCTGACCGGACGTCCCCGTGACTGGCGCGCCCGCGTGGCGCAGGCACTGGATGAGGTCGGCATCGAACCCGAGGCGGCACAGCGCTATATCCACGAATTTTCCGGTGGTCAGCGTCAGCGGCTGGCGATTGCGCGCGCGCTCATCATCCGCCCGCGCCTGATCGTTCTGGACGAGGCCGTCAGCGCGCTGGATGTCCGCGTCCGCGCCCAGGTGCTGGACCTGCTGGCCGATCTGCGCCGCAGCCACGGCATCGCCTATCTGTTCATCAGCCATGATCTGGGTGTCGTGCGCGGTGTGACCGACCGGGTGCTGGTCATGGACCACGGCCGCATCGTCGAATCCGGCCCGACAGCCGGGGTGATGGCCCGCCCGGCCCATCCCGTGACACAGCGCCTGATCTCTGCCATGCCCGAAATCCCGGCCGGCTGGGACGGCGGATGAGCGCGGCCGCGCCCCGCCGGCCCGTGCGTTATCCTGTTGCGCGGCCCTGTCTTCTGTCCCGAAATATCCCGGGGGTCCGGGGGCAGCGCCCCCGGCCATCACCCGCCACAAAAGATCAGTCTGGGTCTGTTTCATGCGTCATATTCTGAAAGCAATTGCTCTTTTGTCATTTGCCGGGCTGATCGGCGGCTATGGCGGCCGGCTGCATCCGCTGGGCGATTCTCTGGCGGTGTTCCGGCCGGGCTTTGCGGTGGTGCTGCTTGTCGCTGCGCTGTGGCTGCGGGGACCGGCCCGGCCCCTGATGATGGCCGCCGCGTTGCTGGCGCTTCTTCCGATCCTGTCGCAGTTTCGCCCGGGGCCAGAGTTCACGGGCCGCGCCTTCGTCTATCAGAAGAACCTGCTTTTCGATAACCGCGAAAGCGAGGCGCTCTTTGCCGATATCACCGATTACGTCCCCTCGGTCGTCACCCTGCAAGAGGTCAGCCCGGCCAATATGTATCTGGTCGATCTGCTCGGCCGCGATCTGCCGCATCGGCTGATCTGTCCCGCCCATCGGGTCGGCGCGGTCGCGATCCTGTCGGAAACCGCGCTCGAGGCCACCGATTGCCGCGAAGGCACCGGCTATGCCTCGGCGCGGGTGAATACGCCCGCCGGGCCGGTGACGGTCGTGGTGCTGCATCTCTACTGGCCCTGGCCCCATGGCCAGCCGGCACAGGTCGATGCGCTGATCCCGATCCTTGAATCCCTGCCCAGACCCGTCATTGTCGGGGGCGATTTCAACATGGTGCCATGGGCCGAGACGACGCGCCGCATCGCGCGGGCGACCGGCACGCGCAGCGTCAGCCCGATGGAGATCACCTTTTCGCTGCGCGGCTATCCTCTGACGATAGACCATATTCTGGTGCCCCATGATGCGCAGGCCAGCCAGCAGCGCCGGCGGTTGCTCGGGTCGGACCATTACGGGCTGGCGGCGCGGATCGGATCGCTGACAGCCGACTGATTGCGCCCGCCGCCGTCCCGGCCTATGGATCGCCCATGACCCTGCCCGCCCTTTCCCCGGATCAGGCCGAAGCCTGGGACGCGCTGTCCGAACTGCTGGAGGCCGCGGGTGTCGATCTGACAGCCGAGGAGATTACCCCGCCCGGACCCGGCAAGGGCCGGGTCATGGCGGTCATCGGCAAGGCGGGATCGGGCAAGACGATGATTCTGGCCGCCCTGACCAAGGCGCTGACCGCGGCTGGCGTGGATATCATTTCCGGCGATTACGAAGGCAAAAGGCGCAAGGACCGCCGCACCGTCGCGGTGCTGGCGCCGACCAACAAGGCCGCTTTCGTGCTGCGCATGCGGGGGGTGCCTGCGACCACCATCCACCGCATTCTGTATACGCCCGTCTACGACCCGGAATATGAACGCATCGCAGACTGGCTGACCGGCACCGGAGACCGTCCGGTGATCGAAGGGCTGAGCGATGCGGCGCTTGACCGGGCGCGGGCGTTTTATGATCAGCACGCCTCCATTCCCGGCGCGCTCGCGGCGGCGGGGCTGCGCGGATCGGACTTTATCCGCGGCTGGAAGCGGCGCGAGGATGGGCTGGATATCGGGCTGATCGACGAATCTTCAATGCTGGATGAACGCCAGTTCGACGATCTGCGCGAGATCTTTCCGGTGCTGATCCTGTTTGGCGATCCGGCCCAGCTCGCCCCTGTCGGGCTTTCGGGCGAAATGGTGTTTGACCGGCTGTCGGCACCGCAAAAGCTGGTCCTGAACCGCATCCACCGGCAGGCCGGCGACAGCCCGATCCTTGATCTGGCCCATGCGCTTGGCGATCCGGGACTGGATTTCGCCGGGTTTGAACGCATGGTCCGCGACGCGGCCGCCAGTGATCCGCGCGTGGTCTGGGCGGAACGGGTCGAATCCGACCTGATGGCGCGCAGCCCGGTGCTGGTCTGGCGCAACGCCACACGCATCCGCCTGATCACCGCCTTTCGTGCCGCCCATGGCGCGCCGGGCGATCAGCTGCTGCCCGGCGAGCCGCTGATCTGCGACGGGCTGGAACTGCCGCTGAAACATCGCAACAAGCGCATTGATCTGGAGGCGCGGGGCCTGATCAAGGGCGCGCAGGTGATCTATCTGGGACCGGGCAAGAAGCCGGGCTTTTCGCGCCTTCATGTGATCGGCGCCGAAGAGCCGCGCCTGTCGGCGGCCTCGATCGTGAAGATCGAAACCCCCGACGAGGAAGAACCTTTCATCCCCTTTGCCGCCCGCATGGGCGCCAGTTTCCTGCATGGCGCGGCGGTGACGATCCACAAGGCGCAGGGCAGCCAATGGCCCGATGTTCAGGTCTTTGCCCCCGATATCTCTGCCGCCGCATGGTCGGGCCGCAACGAGGCCGGCATCCCCC
Organism: Paracoccus sp. (in: a-proteobacteria); assembly: GCA_030538705.1. Taxonomy (GTDB): domain Bacteria; phylum Pseudomonadota; class Alphaproteobacteria; order Rhodobacterales; family Rhodobacteraceae; genus Paracoccus. The sequence continues at coordinate 22,600 of JAUNTL010000034.1, forward strand.
TGTGGAAACGCCTGACATATGTCGCCATCACCCGCGCGCAGGAAAGGCTGCTTTGGGTCACGCGCGCGCGTCTGGCGCGGCCCTCGGGACCGCTGGATACCGATGATCTGGCGCTTCCTGCTGCCGCCCCGCTGGCCCTGACCCCGGGGGATGAGGGCGGCTAACAACGGGGCCGGGGCGCACGGGTGCCGGGAAAGCGGGTTGTCGCGCGGTGGCGCTCAGCGCCCGCCGGCCTCGCGCTTCAGCTTGCGCTTCATTTCGCCCTTGGTCATCGCCCAGAACATCATCGTGTTGCAAAACAGCGCAAGGCCCCCGGTCAGGATCAGGACCGGCGAGAGCGCGCGCATCCGCATGCCGTTCTGCATCGCATAAGGATCAATCTGGGCCAGCATCGCATCCAGCACCCCGCTCTGCCCGGCGATCAGCACAACGGCCAGAACCAGCCCCGCTGTCAGCAGGCCAAAGATCAGCGAATAGCCAAAGCCCGCCGCCCGCCCGGCCTGCCGGACATAAGAGCCGCCGGCCTGCATCGCGGCGAGCATCGGCACGATCAGGGCCACGACATAAAGCGGTATTCCACCCCCGCTGATCCCCGCGATCGCCATCGAGACCCCAAAGGCCACCACGACGCCAAAAATGAAATAAACCGCATAGATGAGGATCAGCCGGATCATGCTGGCATCCGTCGCATTATTCAGATTGGTCATGATGAAATTCCCTGATCAATACCCGCGCAGCCTAGTCGCAAAGATGACGCGGGGATGAAATCATCGCCCCGCCGGGCGGGCCGGGGCCGGTTTCCATTGATCTGTTGCAGGAATGCCCCGACGGGATCAGGCGCGCCGGTGGGCCGGCACCTTGCCGCCATCCAGTTCGGATATGCGCATCGCCAGCCGTTCGACCAGTGCCTCACGCGGCAGGCCGGTCTCGTTGGCCAGCCGAAGCAGGCCGAACTGAACCCGCGCGAGTTGCTGGTAATAGTATGAAAAGCTGTAATTGATCGAGGCTCCGGCGACAGCGCCCAGCAAAGGCACGGCCTGCGCGCCCATCTTGGCCAGCAGCCGGGCCGCGATCTGGGGTGCAAGGCTTGTGATCAGCGCCTGCACCGTCCGCCCGGTGATTGCCAGCCGTGTCGCAAGCAGGGCGGTGTCGATGCCGTCGTCCTCTTCCAGCGGGCCACCGGATGCGAAAATATGCAGCGCCTCGGCGCGGATTTCGTCGCTGGCGGTGTCCAGCCCGTGTTCCTCTGCGATTTCCAGAATGGCGCGCAGCAGGAAGGTGACCGTGACCGGCAGTTCCACAAGGGCGCCGGTGATGCCTGCCGCCCCGCCCACCGCGCCGATCGCGGTCGTGCCCAGCCGGTTGAACCAGTCGCCGCGGTCGCGCAATACCCCGCGCGAGGCGGAGGCAATCTGAAAGCTGCGCTGCAAGGCCACCTCGACCGTGCGGTCCATACGGCGGCGCAGAAATTCGGGCAGGCGCTTGAGCAGCTGTTCACCGCGCCCGCCGAGCTGGTCGATGATCTCCATTCCCAGACCGCGCGCATCGACATAATGCCTTGCCAGCCGGTCGATTTCGGCCAGCACGCTGGGGTCGCTGATCGGCGGCAGGATGATCTCGCGGGGGTGTCCCATGGGCAGCTCCTCAACCGGGCGGTCTGGTTCGGTGTCAACCCGCGCGGGCGCCAGAGGTTCCGGTGTGCGGGCGCAGGGGCCGCGCAGATGATGCAGCCCTGCGATCTCCAGATGGCTCTTTGCCCTGCAAGGATCAAGACCGCCCGCGATTCAGGGCGGGTGTGACGGGCCGGCCTGATCCGGGGGGCCGGTGACATGGGCGATGTCCGGGTCGCATTCGCGCAGCACCCGGCCCGACAGCCCCGCCCAGGCGCCGGGATGCAGCTCCAGCCCCAGAACGCGGTCGGGGTTGGTCGGCGGCGGCATCTCGATCCCGTCAAGCCGGTGAAAACCAAAGCGGGAATAATAGGGCGCATCACCCACCAGCATCACCCGCGCCCAGCCCGCGATCCGCGCGCGGCCAAGGCTTTCGCGGATCAGCCAGCCGCCCAGCCCCTCGCCCTGCGCCGTCGGATGGACCGCGACGGGACCCAGCAGCAGAACCGGCCGTCCCGCGACGCGCACCGGCCAGTAACGGATCGCGGCGCGGATGGTGTCGCCCTGGCGCAGCAGCAGACACAGATCGCGCACCGGCTCCACCCCGTCGCGCAGCCGGTATGACGACAGCGCCGTGCGGCCGGGGGCAAAGCACAGATCCATCAGCGCCTCGACCTCGTGCCAGTCCTGTGGCCGTTCCTCGCACAGATCCAAACCGCCCCCCTTCTCTTATCTTATGCGCGATGCCTAGCACGGGTGGCGGCGGTTGCAAGAATCGGGTGGACGCCGGACGGGTGCGGTTGCAGGATGACGCCGGCATGAGGAGACACCATGTTTTACCGACCCGATGCCGGCCACGGCCTGCGTTTTAACCCGTTCAAGGCCATTGTCGCCCCGCGCCCCATCGGCTGGATCTCGACCCGCGGCGCGGATGGCGACAATCTCGCGCCTTACAGCTTTTTCAACGCAATCGCCGATATGCCCCCGCAGGTGATGTTTGCCTCAAGCGGGACCAAGCCCGATCGCGACGAGGGCAAGGACAGCCTGTCCCATATCGCCGCGACAGGGGTGTTTTGCGTCAACATCGCCTCGGCTGCCCTGCGCGAGGCGATGAACCGCTCCAGCGCCGGCCTGCCGGCCGGGACAAGCGAGTTCGGGCATGCCGGCGTGAGTGCCGCCGAATGTCAGACGATCAGCTGCCCGCGCGTGGCCGGGGCGCCGGCCTCGCTGGAATGCCGCATGACACGCATCATGCGTCTGCCCGGGGATGCAAACTGGCTGGTTCTGGGCATGGTCACCGGGGTTCACCTGCGCGATGACTGTATCCGCGATGGCCGCTTTGATCTGTCCGCCGACGGCTGGATCGCGCGGCTGGGCTATCGCGACTTTGCCGCCTTGCACGAAACCTTTGAGATGGAGCGCCCGGAATGAGCGCAAAAACGGTCAGGGATTACATCCGCTCGATCCATGATTTCCCGCATGAGGGGATCATTTTCCGCGATGTGACGACGCTGTTTGCCGATGCGCGCGGCTTTCGCATGGCGGTGGATCAACTGCTGAACCCCTATGCCGGCGAGCCGATCGACAAGGTCGTCGGGCTGGAGGCGCGCGGCTTTATCCTTGGCGGTGCGGTGGCGCATCAGCTTTCCGCCGGTTTCGTGCCGATCCGCAAAAAGGGCAAGCTGCCCGGCACCGTCATTTCCGAGGCATATAAGCTGGAATATGGCGAGGCGGTGATGGAGATCCATGACGATGCCCTGCGCGCGGGCGAGCGGGTGCTGATCGTCGATGATCTGCTGGCAACCGGGGGCACGGCCGAGGCGGGGATCAGGCTGTGCCGCCGTCTGGGCGCCGAGGTGATCGGCTGTGCCTTTGTCATTGACCTGCCCGAGCTTGGTGGCCGCGCCCGGCTGGAGGCGATGGGGATGGAGGTTCACGCGCTTTGTGAATTTGAAGGCGCCTGATATCTTGCGCGCCCCCCGCTATATCCCCGCCGATGACCGCGCCAACCGCATCGGCAGCCTGTGGATGGTCACCGCCATGGCCGTCTTTGCCGCCGAGGATGCGCTGATCAAGGCCGCCGCCCGCAGCCTGCCCACCGCCGAGACGCTGGTTCTGTTCGGGCTGGGGGGTGCGGTTCTGTTCGGGATCTGGGCCATGGTGACGGGGCAGCGGCTGGTTTCCCCCGATGTTGCATCAGGCACGATGCGGGTCCGGTTTTTGTTCGAGATCGCGGGCCGGCTGTTCTATGTGCTGGCGATCACGCTGACGCCCCTGTCATCGGCCACGGTCATCTTGCAGGCGACGCCGCTTGTCGTGGTCGCGGGCGCGGCTTTGGTCTTTGGCGAAAGGGTCGGGCCGCGCCGCTGGCTGGCGATTCTGATCGGGCTGGCCGGGGTGGTCATCATCATCGGGCCGGGCACCGACAGCTTTTCGGCCCTGTCCATTCTGGCGGTGATCGGGATGCTGGGCTTTGCGGGCCGCGATCTGGCCAGCCGCGCCGCCCCTGCCGGGCTTGGCACGGCGGTTCTGGGGTTTTACGGCTTTCTGGCCGTTATGGTGGCGGGCGGGCTTTATGCGTTCTGGGAGGGCGCGCCCTTCGTCATGCCCGATCTGCGCGCGGCCCTTGCGCTGACGGGCGCGGTGCTGGCCGGTGTGGCGGCCTATTCCTGCCTGATGAAGGCGATGCGCACGGGTGAGGTATCGGCCGTCACGCCGTTTCGCTATTCGCGCCTGCTGTTCGGGATCGCGCTTGGTGTGCTGTTCTTCGGCGAATCACTCAGCGCGCCGATGCTGATCGGATCGGCGCTGATCGTCTGTTCGGGCCTGTTCATCCTGTGGCGCGGCAAGCAGCTCAGGCGCGGTTAAGGCAGCAGCAGGACGAGGCCGATCATCACCAGAAACCCGGCCAGCAGGGCGGTTGCCATGATCGCCGCCCATTGAAGCCGCCAGAAGGCCAGTATCAAAGCGGCGATCTGGCCAAGCGCGAAAAGCGGCAGCCCGACAGACCACGAGGCGAGGAACCGCCGCGCCATATCGGGCCGCCCGGCGTCAAGAAACCCCATGGCGAGCGGCGCGACATACCAGACGGCGCCGACCAGCACCGACGCCAGCAGCCCCAGCCCCAGCCAGACGACAAGCAGCTCCGTCCGCGCCTCGGCCATCTGCTGGTCTGGCGCGCTCATGGCACGTCGATCTTGCCGCGCAGGGGCACATCGGCATGGCTGGCTGCGTCGTGGCGCTCGATCAGGCGATGGACGGGGGGATCGCCCTCGCCGCGATGCAGTGCGTGCAGCGCCTGCGTGACCGCCGTATCGCTGACCGTGCGGCGGGTGTTGTGGCGAATATAATCGTCCCAGGTCGCGATATGATAGCTTTCCGACCAGTGACCGGGCTTTTCCAGATCGCGCAGCAGCACCCATGACCGCGCGCCGTCACGCCTGCGGATATCGCGGCGCTGCACCATCAGGGACAGGAACTCATCCGTATCGGCGGGCGCGATCTCGTAATCGACCATGACCATGATCGGACCCGAGCGACCGCGCAGGTCCAGCCCCAGCACCGGCTCGCGAAAGCGGTTGGCCGGCGACAGGTCAGACTGGCTGAATTCGGGCATGGGCAGGCGCAGCCCGATGGCCGCCGCAGCCATCAGGGCAACACCGGCCGCGATCATCGCCTGTCCGTGACCATGCGCCTGCGCCACCGCGCCCCACAGCCATGCCCCCGCCGCCATGCCGCCAAAGGTTGCCGTCTGATACAGTGCCAGTGCCCGGGCGACGACCCAGCGGGGCGTCGAAAGCTGAACCGTGACGTTGAACAGCGACAGCACCAGAACCCAGGCCATACCTGCCGGGAACATGGCCAGCAGATGCCAGACCAGCCGGTCGCTGAAGCCAAGCAGCATCAGCGAGGCGGCGAATGCCGTCATCCCGCCGCGCACGATCCATTCATTGCTGGCGCGTGCGCGGATGCGGGTATTGGTCAGCGCGCCGATGATCGCGCCGCTGCCGAAACATCCCAGCAGGATCCCAAACAGCAGTGATCCGCCCTCGGGGTGGGCCTTGGCGACCAGCGGCAACAGCGCCATCAGCGCCACCGCCGTCAGCCCGAAACAGGATGCCCGCGTCAGCACGCGCACCAGATTGGGCGACAGCGCGACATAGCGCAGCCCCGCGCCGACGGCCGACAGAAACGGCTCGCGTGCAATGGTGCGGGGCGGATAGGCCGGCTGCCAGCGCAGCATCGAGGCGAGCAGCGGCACATAGCTGATCGCATTGATCGCAAACCCTGCCGCGGCACCCCATGCCGCGACGATCAGCCCGCCCGCCGCCGGCCCGACCGAGCGCATCAGGTTAAAGCCGACCGAGTTCAGCGTCACCGCCTGCGGCAGATCCTCGCGCGGGACCAGATCGCCCATGCTGGCCTGCCACGGCGGGTTGTAAAGCGCCTGTCCCAGCCCGATCAGAAAGGTAAAGATCAGCAAGACCCACGGCCCGATCCCGCCCTGCCAGGCCATCAGCGCCAGAGCGGCCGACATCAGCCCCATGAAACCGATGGCCGCGATCATGATCTGGCGGCGGTCAAAGATATCGGCAAGCGCACCCGAAGCCAGCGCGAACAGCATGATCGGCAGGGTGTTGGACGCCTGCACAAGCGCGATCAGCGTCGCGTTGCTGGTCAGCTGCGTCATCAGCCAGGCCGCGCTGACCGCCTGCACCAGCCCGCCGAAGTTCGACACCAGCGTCGCCGTCCAGAGCGTGCGAAATGCCCGGTGGCGAAATGGGGCAAAGGTGGGGGCGGTATCCTGCATGCGGGCAGTCTGACGCCAAAAAATACCCCCCGCAAGGCGCTTGCGGGGGGTGACCGGCCGGGGTCAGGCCCGGCTCAGCTCAGGTCGAGCGGTTGATGAGTTGCAAGATACCCAGCAGGATCACCGCGCCGATGGTGGCATAGATGATCGAGTAGAGAATGCTGGCCGAAGCGCCCGCCCCCAGTCCGAGAGCCGGAAAGATGAACGAGGCGATGACCGCGCCGACGATACCGACGACAATGTTCATCAGCAGCCCCTGGCTGTGGCCCTTGACGATCTGGCCGGCCAGCCAGCCGGCGATTGCACCAATGATAATCGCAATGATAATACCCATAAGATGCCCTTTCTGATCCGCATCACCGGTTTTTCGGTGATTTCTGAGCGGAAAACGCGGCCGGACGGGCCGAAGTTCCGCGATTGCGGCCGTATCTGCGGGGGATTGGCCGGGTCCGGGCCGTTCGGTGGCGGCAGGCCGCAGGGTCATGCGGTGGATATTCCGGCGCGGCCATGGCCTTGAGCAGGCGAAGGCATATATACAGGTTCCCCGGCCCGGATGCCGGGTGCCTTGTCTGATCGAGCCGCCATGTCTCTGCCCCGCCGCCGCGCCGATATTGCCCGCATGAAAGCAAGGGCGCGAAAGATCTATCCCCATGACAAAGCGGCCAAGGCGGCGAATCATCTGGCGCTGTGTTCGTGCCGGATGTGCGGCAACCCGCGCCGCCACCTGCGCGAGCCAACCATGCAGGAGCGCAGGGCCCCGACGGTCGCGGACCGGGATTGATCCCCCTTCGCCGGGGGCATCCGATGAGGGCAGCCCGCGCATGCGCATCCGGGTTCCCGCCGCCGCTCATTGGGCCTCATGGGCGAGGGCAGCCCGCGCATGCGCAATCCGTGACATCACGCCCGGCCGCTTTGTCCGCGTGCGGCTGTGACGCGGGCTGTGGGCCGGGGAATCGGCGCTGCCTCAGTTGACCCTCATCCATGGCAGGGCTAAACGGGCAATAGCCCAACCCAAACGCAGGCCCGCCCGCCTGCGGCATAAGGGAGCCTGACCCGTGGACTATCTGCTGTCCGAATATCTGCCGATTCTGGTGTTCATCGCCATGGCTTCGGCTCTTGCGCTGATCCTGATGGCCGCTGCGGCCGTGCTGGCGGTGCGCAACCCCGACCCCGAAAAGGTATCGGCCTATGAATGCGGCTTTGAGGCATTCGACGACGCACGGATGAAATTCGACGTGCGCTTTTATCTGGTCGCGATCCTGTTCATCATCTTCGACCTTGAGGTCGCGTTCCTGTTTCCATGGGCCGTCAGCTTTTACGGGCTGAGCGATATCGCCTTTTGGGGGATGATGCTGTTTCTGGGCGTTCTGACCGTGGGCTTTGCCTATGAATGGA